>CAYOSM010000097.1:7762-8917 GCA_964406645.1 uncultured Bifidobacteriaceae bacterium
GTCGCGGCTTCGCCGCATGGCCAATTCGACCGGCCGAAGTGTCGACAGAGTGTCGGAACACCCGGAAAAGACCCGCCGTTAGGGTCTTCGAAATGGCCGATATGTTCGACGGATACGCGGGGCACACCGGGCCCGCATACGACGAGATGATGAACGGGAACGGGATCCGTCCGCCGTACGACCGGCTCTCGACGTCGTTCGCGGAGATGACCGAGGTGGAGCTCCGAAACCGGGCGGACGCCCTCCAGACCGCCTACCTGAACAAGGGCGTCACGTTCGACATCGGCGGCGAGGAGCGCGCGTTCCCCCTCGACATCCTTCCGCGCGTCATCGAGATGGAGGCCTGGGCGCGGATCGAGCGCGGGGTCCAGCAGCGCGTCCGGGTGCTCGAGCTCTTCCTCGCCGACATCTACGACGAGGGAAAGGTGTTCGAGGACGGCGTGATCCCCCGGTCGGTCGTGACCACGTCGTCCCACTTCCACCGCGCCGCCGCCGGGATCGTCCCCCCGAACGGGGTTCGCGTCCAGGTGGCGGGGATCGACCTCGTCCGCGACGACGACGGAGAGTTCCGGGTCCTCGAGGACAACGTCCGCGTCCCCTCCGGCGTCTCGTACGTGATGACCAACCGCCGGGCGATCTCGTCCGCCCTCCCCGAGACGATGGCGCGTCACCGGATCCGTTCCGTCGCCTCCTACCCGCAGAAGCTGCTCGCCGCGCTCCGGGCCGCGGCGCCCGCGGGCGTCACCGATCCGACGGTCGTGGTGCTGACACCGGGGGTCTTCAACGGCGCGTACTTCGAGCACGCCCTCCTCGCGCGCACCATGGGCGTCGAACTGGTCGAGGGCAAGGACCTCGTCTGCCGTCGCGGGCGGGTGATGATGCGCACGACGCAGGGGCTCGAGCAGGTCCACGTCATCTACCGGCGGGTGGACGACGAGTTCCTCGATCCGGTGCAGTTCCGCGCCGACTCACTCCTGGGCTGTCCGGGCCTGATCAACGCCGCGCGCGCCGGGAACGTCACGGTCGCCAACGCCGTCGGCAACGGCGTCTCGGACGACAAGCTCGTCTACACGTACATGCCCGACCTCATCCGGTACTACACGGCCGAGGAGCCCATCCTCCGGAACGTCGACACGTGGCGCATGGGGGAGCCCG
>CAYOSM010000098.1:0-4161 GCA_964406645.1 uncultured Bifidobacteriaceae bacterium
GGCGGCGTGTAGACGCGCGTCGCCGCCGCGAGATCCGCCCCCGTGATCCCGATGCCGTCGCGGGCGCGCGCGAAGACGGCGTCCTTGTCCGGGATGCCGATGGCCTCGTGGAACCACCCGCGCCCCGCGGGTACGGGGCCGAAGGAGCCCGCGAGGACGGCGTCCCAGATCTCCGCTGTGGCGGACTCGGGGGACGCCCCCTCGCGCTCACGCGCGACGCGGGCCCGGGAGATGCGGCGCCGGAGCCCCGCCTCGTCGATGGGATCCGGCATCCGCCGGCCTCGGATCAGATTCCGGCGATGTACGCCCGGTACGCGTCCACGTCCATCAGTCCCTCGAGCTCGGAGGGATCGGTGAGCCGGACACGGATGAGCCACCCGTCGCCGTACGAGTCGCCGTTGACGGTCTCCGGTGCCTCGACCATGGTCGCGTTGACGGCGACGACCTCGCCGCTGGCGGGCGCGATGATGTCGGAGACGGCCTTCACCGACTCCAGCTCACCGTAGCTCTCGTCCTTCGTGACCGCCGACCCCACCTCGGGCGGATCGAAGAAGACGACCTCGCCCAGGGCGTCCTGCGCGTACCAGGTGATGCCGAAGACGGCCTCGTCCCCGTCGATGCGGACCCAGTCGTGCTCCTGGTGATACCGGAGATCGTCGGGGTAGGTCTCGTCTGCCACGTCAGGCGCTCCTTCGGGGTGAGATGTCGATGAGGGGGCGGGTGCGGACGACGGCGCCCCGGTGCTTGCCACGGATGTCGATGGTGATGGCCGTGCCGGGCTCGGTGAGATCGCGGCGGACGTAGGCCAGTCCGAATCCGACGTCCCGGCTCGGCGACAGGGTTCCGCTCGTGACCGTGCCGACCACCTCGCCGTCCACGAGGACCCCGCAGCCGGAGCGCGGGATGCCGGGTTCGGTGAGCTCGAACATGACGAGTTCCTCGGCGGTCCCCTCCTGGACGTCGCGGCGGATGCGCTCCGCCCCCTCGAACTCGGTACGCGTGGCGCACACCCAGCCGAGGCCGGCCTCGATGGGCGACCTCTCGCGTGAGAGCTCGTTGCCGTACAGCGGGTAGCCCATCTCCAGCCGGAGCGTGTCGCGGGCGGCGAGACCGGCGGGGACCGGCGCGTCGGGGCCGCCCATGACGGCGTCCCAGACGTCGGCGGCCGCGTCGGCCGGACAGAGGATCTCGATCCCCGGCTCGCCCGTGTAACCGGTGCGCGCGACCAAACACTCGGCTCCCGCGAGGGTGACCGGCGTGATCTGGAAGTAGGCGAGCCCGAGCAGCGTGTCGAGCGCCCCGCCGGCCGCGGGCGCGACGGCCCGCTCCCAGTCGCCTCCCTGCACGGCGAGCATCGCGTAGTCGTCGGAGACGTTCTCGAACACGGTCTCCGGAGAGACGTGCTCCGCGATCCACTCGGCGACCGGGGCGATGTTCGCGGCGTTGCAGACGATGAGGTACGTCTCGATGCCGGTTCGGTAGACGATCAGGTCGTCGATGACGCCGCCGTCGGAGGCGCACAGGACCGTGTACTGACCGTCACCCGGCTTCAGGCGGGAGATGTCGTTGGTGAGCAGCCGCTGAAGATCGGCCTCGGCCGTCGGGCCCGCGACGGAGAGCTGGCCCATGTGCGAGACGTCGAAGATCCCGCAGGTCGCCCGGACCGCGCGGTGCTCGTCGCGCACCCCGGTGTACTGGATGGGCATCTGCCATCCGGCGAAGGGCGCCATCTTCGCACCGAGTGCGATGTGGCGTTCGGTGAGGGGTGTGGTTCGGAGGTCCGTGGCCATCGGAGCCGGACGCTACCACGCCCCTACGGAGAGTCCGCGGACCGATCCGGGGCCGGCGGGACGTATCCAGCGAGGCCCGCCGCCCGCCGTTCGTGCGACGGGAGGCACGGGCCTCACTGACTGCCGATCGGGCGAAGCACCCATCGCCCGACCCGGCATCTCGGGACTACTTGTCGCGGAGGAAATCCGGGACGTCGAGGACGCCGGCGTCATCGCCGACCTCGAGCGAACTGCGCTCGTCGTTTCCGAAGCTCGGCACCGGTGAGCGGCCGGACTGTCCCTGGTCGCCGCGTCCGGCCTCGAAGCTCGGGAAGAGCGGCTCGCGCCGCCATGAGCCCTGGCTCGTCTGCTGACGGGCGCGCTCCTGCCCGGCCCCGCTCTGGGCGGCCTGCTGCGGGCCGTCGAAGCCCGTCGCGATGACGGTGACGCGGATGTGGTCGCCCGAGTCCTCGTCGATGACCGCGCCGAAGATGACGTTGCAGTCGACGTGCGCGGCGTCCCGGATGAGGCTGGCGGCCTCGCTGACCTCGAAGAGCCCGAGGTCGGGTCCGCCGGTGATGTTCATGAGGATGCCGGTGGCACCCGCGACGGTGGACTCGAGGAGCGGCGACGAGATCGCCATGCGCGCCGCCTCGACGGCGCGGTGCTCGCCGGTCGCGACGCCGATGCCCATGAGAGACGCTCCGGCGCCGGCCATGATCGTGCGGACGTCCGCGAAGTCGAGGTTGACGAGACCCGGGACGGTGATGAGGTCCGTGATGCCCTGGACGCCCTGGCGGAGCACGTCGTCCGCGAGGCGGAAGGCGTCGACGATCGACGTATTGGGGTCGACGACCTCGAGGAGGCGCTCGTTGGGGATGACGATGACCGAGTCGACGTGGGTGCGGAGCTCGGCGATGCCGTCCTCGGCGCGGCGCGTACGCTGAGCGCCCTCGAAGCCGAACGGCTTCGTGACCACGCCGACGGTGAGCGCACCCTGCTCACGGGCGATCTGTGCGATGACCGGCGCGGCGCCCGTACCGGTGCCCCCGCCCTCACCCGCGGTGACGAAGACCATGTCCGCACCGCGGATGGCCTCCTTCAACTCCTCGCGGCTCTCCTCGGCGGCCTCGCGCCCCACCTTGGGGTCGGCTCCGGCGCCGAGACCCTTGGTGATGGTCCCGCCGAGCTGCAGCTTGACCTGCGCGTCGCACATGGCCAGCGCCTGGGCGTCGGTGTTGACGGCGATGAACTCGACACCACGGACACCGGCGTCGACCATCCTGTCGACCGCGTTGGTGCCGCCACCCCCCACGCCGATCACCTTGATTACGGCCAGATAGTTGCTGTCCACGTGCACGTCCTCCGGACTCGATTCGAGATGACATCGAGGGTTTGACGCTGCACTGCAACAACCCTCAACTCTCGGTTGATCCCTCAATGTGTCGAATTTGCGTGGGGTCCGACCTCGTCAGAGCGTCCGATCCCAGCAATGCAACCTAGGGATCGATTCCTTCCGTGTCAAGTAACACTCAACCACCAGATGAGGCTTCGCTGGACGACGACCCTGAGTCTTGACCTTCCGTTGATGCTTCTGAGGCCAGCTCCTCACCCCCATCGGCGATGGGTCGGTCGGGGCTGCTGAGGTCCACGTAGTCCGCCTTCATGAGGATGTCCGCGGCCTTCGCGTCGGCGAGCAGCGCGTCCAGTGCACGCGCCTTGCGCTGCAGGTCGATCGGCTGGCCGAAGCGGACCTCCGGCCCGGACAGAAGCCGGCCGGTGAGCACGCCGTTCGCCACGCGCAGATCCCGGACCCGTGCCGAGACGTCCGGCGAGATGGCCACCGCCACGGTCAGGGGGGCCCGGTCGGTGCCCGAGGGCATGAAGTCGCCGACCGTCGCCGTGGTCACCTGGATCTGCGGAAGGGTCGCGACGTACTGGGCGGTGACGGAGGCTCCGCCGTCGAGGACCCGTCCGTCCGCGGCGACGAGGTATCGCGACCCGTCCCCCGCCACGGCGACCGCGCGCGGGACAGCCTCGGTAACGGCCACACGAAGGCCGCGCGGGCGATCGTGGGAGACGTCGACGGAGGCGACCCAGGGCGAGTCGGCCAGCGCCTGCTCGATCTCCGCGGTCGGAAGATTGAACGCGTCTCCGCCGCGTGCCGCGACCTGGATCGCGTGCACGACGCGGCTCTGGTCCGGCTTCGTGTATCCCGTCACCGAAACGTGCGAGACGGTCATCAGCGGACCGGTCGCCACCCACCACGTACCCGCGACGACCGCGGCACCGGCCACGACGCCCAGGAGGATGGTGCGACGGCGACGGTACCGTGCCGCCATCTCGCTGCGTCGCCGGTCGACGAGACGTGTCGAGACGCCGGTCGTCACGA
>CAYOSM010000098.1:4261-8802 GCA_964406645.1 uncultured Bifidobacteriaceae bacterium
GCCACCATCAGAAACGTGTTCGAAGCCGGGGGGCCAAATCCTCGCAAAGGGTGGTGATGTCGCCGGCCCCGAGTGTGAGCACGAGGTCACCCGGCTCGATGAGCGCGGCCGCCGCCTCGGCCGCCTCGGCGAGCGTCGGCGCGAAGACCGCGCGGCCGCCCCCCATCGCGGTCACGATGTCCCGGCCGCTGATCGTGGGATCGGGTTCCTCTCGGGCCGCGTAGATCTCGGTGACGACCACGACGTCCGCCGCCGTCAGCGCCTCGGCCGTCTCGGCGAGAAGCGCCTTCGTCCGCGAGTAGAGATGCGGCTGGAAGACGGCGACGATGCGCCCGTCGTGCGCCTGGCGGGCGGCGGCGAGCGTGGCGGCGATCTCGGCCGGGTGGTGGGCGTAGTCGTCGACGATCCGGATGTCGCCGACCGTCGCCCGGTGCTCGTAGCGCCGGCCGACGCCCGTGAAGCCGGAGAGGCGCTCGGCGGCCATGGCCGGCGGGATGCCGCACCAGTGCGCGAGCGTCAGGGCGCAGGCCGCGTTCTCCAGGTTGTGGGTGCCCGGTACCGACAGGCGGAGGCGGACGGGGGCCTCCCCGTCGACGCGACAGGTCGCGTCGCCCTCCCCCGTGAGATCGATGTGGCAGAAGGCGTCGGCGCTGTGCCCGACCTCGCGGACCTCACATCGGGCGGAACGTCCGACCTCGCGGGCACGGTCGTCCGGGCCGACGACGAGGACCCCGTCCGGGGGGAGCGCCGCGACGAACCGGGAGAACACGTACATCACCTCGTCGATGTTCGCGTAGGTGGTGTGGTGGTCGTGGTCGACGTTCAGGAGGATGGCGGCCTCCGGCCGGAGGTTCAGCAGCGACCGGTCGCTCTCGTCCGCCTCGGCCACGAACCAGGGCGGGTCGCCCCAGACCGCGCCGGTGCCGCCGCCACCCGGGATGGTCGCCCCGACGCACGCCGACGGGTGCCCCAGCGCCATGACGAGCATGCCGCTCGTCGTCGACTTCCCGTGGGCGCCGGCCACGGCGAGGCCGCGCCGACCGTCCATCAGCTCGGCCAGGAGCTCCGAGCGGTGGATGACGGGAATGCCCAGCCGCTCCGCCTCCCGGCGGTCGGGATTGTCGGCGCCGATCGCGGTCGACACCACCACGACGTCCACGCCGTCGAGGCCCTCCGCGCCGTGTCCGGCTCTGGCGTCGACGCCGACGGCGCGCAGGTCGGCGAGCGTCGCGGAGTCGGATCGGTCCGTGCCGGAGACCGCGTACCCGGCACCCGCGGCGAGGCGCGCCAGGCCGCTCATCCCGGCACCGCCGATTCCCACCAGGTGGATGCGACGGGCGCTCATCGCGCCGCCTCCATGACGAGGTCGGCGATGCGGTCCGCCGCATCGGGACGTGCGACATCACGCGCGTTCGCGCCCATCGCAGTCAGCCGGTCGCGGTCCGCGAGAAGACCGGCGATGGTCGAGGAGAGGCGTTCGGCGGTGCACTCGGCGTCCGGGACGAGCACGGCGGCGTCCGCGTCCACCAGCCACTGCGCGTTCTTGGTCTGGTGATCACCCGTGGCGTGCGGGTACGGCACGAGGACCGCGGGCCGCCCGATCGCGGCGAGCTCGAAGATCGATCCGCCGGCACGGGAGACGACCAGGTCGGCCGCCGCCACCGCGTCGTGGAATTCGGTGAGATAGCCGCGCAGGTCGTACCCCTCGGGCGGATCGCCTCCGAGGATCGCGCGGACGTCGTCGAGGTTCCGCTCGCCGGCCAGGTGGATCACCCGGAACGGCGGACCGTCCCGGTATGCCGTCGCGACCGCGGTGTTGATGCTCCGCGCCCCCTGGCTGCCGCCGGCGACCAGGACGCAGGTCTCGTCCGGCCCGATGCCGAGCGCGCGGCGTCCCTGCTCGCGGGAGGCCGCCACGACCTCCGGGCCGACGGGCCGACCGGTGACGACGTTCTTCGGTGTGTCGCGCCCGTCGATCGGGAAGGCCATCGCGACGCGCCGGGCGAACGGCGAGGCGAGACGGTTCGCCAGCCCCATGTGGGAGTCGGCCTCCGTCAGGATCACCGGACGGCGGGACAGCCACCCCGACAGCGCGACCGGACCGGCCAGGTATCCCCCGCCCCCGACCACGGCATCCGCCTTGCGCCGCCGGAGGATCGAGAGCGCACGGGGTAGCGCCGCCAGTGTCATCCCCAGCGTCTTCAGATTGCCGAGGCTCAGCTTCCGCTGGAAGCCCTGCATCGGCAGGACGTCCTCCTCGAGGCCCGCCCGCCGCGCGAGACCGTCGCCCGCTCCCCGCCCCGTACCGATGAAGGAGACCGTCGCGCCCCTAGCTCGCAAGGCGTCGGCGACCGCCAGAGCCGGTTTCACGTGCCCGGCCGTCCCGCCTGCCGCGATCACCACCCGGGTCGGACGTTCGGCGCTGGGCTTTGGCTGCATGGTCCCCCTGTCGCGAGATGTTCAGAAGTAGGCCGATCGCGGTGAGGCACACGATCAGGTTGGTGCCGCCGGCCGAGACCAGCGGAAGCGGCACGCCGGTGATCGGGAAGAGCCCCATGACCTGGGCGAGGTTCACGATCGCCTGGAGACAGATCATCGTCGTGATGCCGACGGCGATCAGACGACCGAGCGGCGTCCGCGCCCGCATCGCGATCCGGAACCCGATCACGCCGATGACGACGAAGGAGACGATCAGGACCGACATGCCGATGAGCCCCAGCTCCTCTCCGATGATCGCACCGATCATGTCCGTGTGCGCCTCGGGCAGGTACTTCATCTTCTGGATGCTGTTGCCGGGGCCGCGCCCGAAGATGCCCCCGGATCCGATCGCGATCTGGGCCTGGACGTTCTGGTACGCCTCGCCGGTGGGATCGGCCCACGGATCCAGGAACGACTCCACGCGGCTGCGCTGGTAGGCCGACGTCGCGATGATCACCACCGCGAAGAACGCGAACGATCCGATGATCAGTCCGATCTTGCGCAGCGGGATGCCGGCCACGAAGACCATGGCGAGGCCGATGGCCACGATGAGGGACGCCGTGCCGAGGTCGGGCTCGAGGAGGACGAGGCCGGCGAGAAGGCCGGTGACGACGATGATCGGGACGAGCCCCCGCCGGCGGTGCAGCATCTTCGGGTCGCGCACGAGCATCGTCGCGAGCCACAGGATGAGCGCGAGCTTCGCCACCTCGGACGGCTGCAGCTGGATCCCGCCGAGCATCAGCCAGCGATTGGCGCCGTTGATCGTCGGGGAGATCGGCGACGGCATGACGATGACCGCGAAGAGCATGACGAACGCGGCGCCCACGGCGAGCGGGGCGATGCGGGTCAGGGCGACCGGGCGCATCCGCATGGCGATGGCCAGTGCTCCGAAGCCGAGGAGCGCGAAGACGACCTGCTTGGTGATGGTGCCGGTGGCGCTCGTTCCGTCGAGGATGGCGTCCGCGCTCGTGGCCGAGTAGACCATCACCATTCCGAGCGAGAGCAGCACGAGCACCGCCCCGATCAGAAGGCGCTCTTCACGATGGCGTGAGAGGAACGGAGTGGATGCGGACGCGGCCGACTTCGATGTACGAGACGCCATCGAACGGAGATTCGACGCGGAGCCCCGGCTCCCTTGCATCGCGGCCCCATCGGACGCGCGATCGTCGGGAGGGAACCTCGCTCGTTGACGATCACGCCGGCACGGTCGTCACCTTCCCCGTGGCCTGCCACACGGTTCGCCGCGGTGAGTGGTGACGTGAATGTGTCGCCACATGACACCGGGCATACCGTCATCACGCGGCGCGCCTGTCGACATAGCTCACCGAGCGTCCGAGGGTCGCCGCGATCTCGGACCGCCGGTGACCGGCCGACACGGCCGCCGTGACGCCCCTTTTCGGTCCCATCGCCTGCAGGAGCGTGCCGATGGCGGGCTGGTGTCTACCGGCCCGCGTCGGCCACGGTTCCGACTGCACGAGAGCGTGCATCTGGCGTTCGGCGATCGTCCGCACGGGATGGAACCGCCGGAGGAGGTCGGCCTCGTCGATCGTGATCGGCGGATGGACGCTCCCCCGCGACCCGTAGCCGCTCCACGGATAGTGCTCCGGACGGTCGACCATTCCGGCTCCGACGGGATTGCGGTTCACATATCGCACCACCGTGAGGAACTGCTCATCCGACGTCACCGGCACGGACCGGAACCGGCCGCTGAAGAGATGTCCCGTGCGTTCGTGGAAGTGATTGTGGCGACGGGCGTACGTCCCGAGGATGTCGCGGAGGCCGTCGGAGAGCGTCGGCCGGTCGGTCGTGATCAGCAGGTGGACGTGGTTGGTCATCAGGCACCAGGCATGGATCCGCCAGTCACGGCGTTCGCGGGTCTCCTCGACCAGCGCGAGGAAGGACCGGCGATCGAGATCGCCGTCGAAGATCGGCTGCCGATTGTTGCCTCGCGTCATCACGTGGTGGGTGAGCCCGGCGCCGTCCGGGCGTGGTGTGCGTCCCATCGTTCCTCCTTGGTGCTCTTTCTATGAAGAGAGCTGAGCGAGGCATTTCCACCCCCCTGA
>CAYOSM010000099.1:0-8692 GCA_964406645.1 uncultured Bifidobacteriaceae bacterium
CCGAAATGCACGAGGGGCCCGGCCGCATCATCGCGACCGGGCCCCTCGGGTGAACCGCGATCCGGCTACAGGGAGACGGCGTCCCGCGAACCGGAGACCTCGGCCGCGAGCTCACCCACGACCTGCTTGGCGTCACCGAACACCATGAGCGTCTTCTCGTTGAAGAAGAGCTCGTTCTCGATGCCGGCGAAACCCGGTCGCATGGACCGCTTGACGACGAAGATCGTCTGCGCCTGGTCCACGTTGAGGATCGGCATGCCGTAGATGGGGCTGTTCTTGTTGTGCCGCGCCGCGGGGTTCACGACGTCGTTGGCACCGAGGACGATGACCGCGTCCACCTGAGGGAACTCGGAGTTGATCTCGTCCATGTCGAGCAGCTTGTCGTACGGGATGTTGGCCTCCGCCAGGAGCACGTTCATGTGCCCCGGCATACGACCCGCCACCGGGTGGATGGCGAACCGGACGTCGATCCCCTCCTTCTCCAGCACGTCGGTGAGCTCGGCCACCTTGTGCTGCGCCTGGGCGACGGCCATGCCGTACCCCGGGACGATGACGACGCTGCGGGCCATCTTCAGCAGGTCGCCGGCCTCGTCGAAGGACGCGGAGCGATAGGTCCCCATCTCGCCCTCCTCCCCGCCGCCGGTCTGATCCTGACCGAATGCGCCGAAGAGGACGTTGCGGAACGACCGGTTCATCGCGCGACACATGATGATCGAGAGGATGAGACCCGACATTCCGTCCAGGGCACCCGCGACGATCAGCAGCTTGTTGTCGAGCACGATTCCCAGCGCGGCGGCCGACAGACCGGCGTAGCTGTTGAGCAGTGCGATGACGGTCGGCATGTCGGCGCCACCGATCGGGATGATCAGCATGACTCCGAAGACGAGCGAGACACCGAGGATCGGCCAGATCAGGTACGTCTGATCCGGGTTGAACATGAGGACGATGACCATGATCACCGCGGCCGCGATGAGCGCCAGGTTGAACATCTGCTGGCCCGGGAACACGATGGGCCGCTGGCCGAGGACCTCGTGCAGCTTTCCGGCCGCCATGAGGCTTCCGGTGAAGACCAGGGCACCGAGGATCATCTCGAAGCCGAGGACGGCGATCTCGAACTTGCCGAGGGCTTCCCAGTCGAGCAGGAAGTGCGCCGCACCCACCAATGACGCCGCGAGGGCACCGAAGGCGTGGGAGAGCGCGATCCGCTGCGGCATGGCCGTCATGGGGACCTTGAGGCCCATGGGGATGCCGATGATGGTACCGACGACGAGCGCGATGGCGATCAGCAGGTAACCGGTGTTGTTGAACCCGTCGTGCGCGAGGGTGGCGACGATCGCGATGGCGAACGCGATCTCACCGGCGAAGATGCCGCGGCGCGCGGTGGGCGCGGACGACATCCACTTGAGTGACAGCGCGAAACCGATCGCGCCGACAAGGTATGCGAGGTTGATCCAGTCGATGCGGCTCATGACTCGGACACCTCATTCTTCGGAAGAGGCTTGGCCGGCTCGCGGCGCTTGAACATCCGGAGCATCTTGTCGGTGATGAGGAATCCACCCACGGCGTTGATCGTGGAGGCCACGACGGCGGCGAAGCCCATGACACGGGCGTACGTCTGGTCGGTGGTTCCGAGGATCAGAAGCGATGCGACGAGCGAGATCGCCGACAGCGCGTTGGTGAGCGCCATGAGCGGGGTGTGAAGCAGCTTCGGGACCCGGTGGATGACCTCCAGGCCGAGCAGTCCCGCCAGGGCGAAGATGAAGAGACTCGTGATGATGACGTCCGTCGGCATCCCATGTGTCGTCTCGGTTGCCGCGGTGGCCATGTTCATGAATGATCCTGTGCTCACGGTCCCTCCTTAGGACGGGTTGGTGGTTTCGGTGGACACGGCCTCGGCGGGCGCCTCGGCCTCCGGCTCCTCCACGGGCTCCGGAACCGCGAGCGGCTCGAGGCCGAGGATGTCGCGGAGGCGGGCGTGGACGACTTGGCCGTCCGCCGTCGTGATGGTCTCGCGGACGATGTCGTCGTCGACCTTCGGGTCGACGGCGCCGTCCTTCACGATCAGGGCGACGAAGTTGGCGATGTTCTTCGCGAAGGTCAGGCTGGAGTCGTGGGCGACCGACGCCGGGACGTTGGACGTCCCGATGATCGTCACACCGCCGACCTCGACCGTCTCGCCCGGCTTGGATCCCTCGACGTTGCCGCCCTGATCGGCGGCGAGGTCGACGATGACCGAGCCCGGGTGCATGGCGGCGACCATCTCCTTCGTCACGAGGACCGGGGCCTTGGCGCCCTGGACCTGTGCCGTCGTGATGACGACATCGATGCCGGTGAGGGTCTTGGTCATGAGCTCGCGCTGCTTGGCGATCTGGGCATCGGTGAGGGCGGTGGCGTAGGCACCGGATCCCTCGCCCTCCTGACCGGTGTCGAGGTCGTACTCGACGAACTTCGCACCGAGGCTCTGGACCTCTTCCTTCACCGCCGAGCGCACGTCGTACGCATCGACGACCGCGCCGAGGCGACGGGCCGTGGCGATGGCGGAGAGTCCCGCGACACCGGCACCGAGCACGAACACCCGGGCGGGCGCGATGGTTCCAGCCGCCGTAGTCAGCATCGGCGTCATCTTGGCGAGTGCGCCGGCCGCGAGAATCACAGCCTTGTATCCCGCGATGTTCGCCTGAGAGGACAGCACGTCCATGCTCTGCGCACGCGTGGTGCGCGGAAGGAGCTCGAGCGGGAACAGCACGCCGCCCTTCTCGGCGACGGCCGTGACGATCTCGGGGGCGGCAAGCGGACGCGCCGTACCGATGATCACCTGACCGGGCTTGATCCGATCGCGTTCGGGGCTCTGCGGATCGTCGTCGAGCACGCGCACGACCGCCAGGACATCGGCGTCGAGCACCTGGTCGCGCGTGGCGATCTCGGCGCCCTTCTCCGTATACGCGGCGTCAGTGAAGCCCGCCGACTCTCCGGCACCCGATTCGACGAGTACTCGGAATCCCGCCTTTGCGTACCCCGCGACGACTTGCGGCGTGATCGCCACCCGTCGCTCACCATCCAGGCGCTCTTTAGGTGCGCCGATAGTGAGGGTCTTCGTCTCCCCCATATATCCGATTTCCCCTTTTGGTCAGTCGCTCGCCGCGACGCCCGACTCGTCCCCTGCAAGTCGGGATGGCGTTTCCTACATGACATTGGAACGGGGTGCAACGGATCGACACATGTGTTGCGATGTTTTGACGCTTACGTGTCGGGATGTGGGACATCCCCATCGCAAACACTCGCTTACAGCGAGAATTCCGCCGTTTCCCCCATGACGTACCGCGCTCCCAGGATCAGTTCGATTCGGTAACGATCTGCGCACCGAAGCCGGGTCCATCGACCAGGTTCAGCGGGCTCCGGGGGAGGCTATCCGGAAGGGAGGCGTCGTTGTAGTCGCTCGGCGCCGTGTCGTTCGGTCCGGCGGGATAGAGAACCGCCGCGAGTTCCTGGATCTGCCCGCGCCCGGGACCGATCTCGAACTGCCCTCCGCCGTACATGGACAGACCGCGGACCTCGCAGGCCTCCACGCATTCGAGCAGGGCGCGCAGGCTCCCGAACCGCGACGGCTTGATGTTGACCCACCCCGTGGCCGGGAGTTCGTCCAGCTCGGCCAGCGAGTGGACGGGGGCGTCGAACGCCACGCGGTGGGACTCCGCCGCGTAGAAGGCATCCGTGCCGGGACCGGTGACGGGATCCTCGAGAACAGCCTCGGGGAAGAACTCCGCCACGCGGTGCGTGAACGCGATCGGATCGGCGGGCTGCGGTGCGAACGGGCCGACGTAGTGAGCCTTCAGGTCGACCACGCGGATGACGCCGGTGTCGTCGAGCATCCGCATGTCGTCGTCGGTCCAGTCCGGGCTCGTGTTGATCTTGAGCTCCGTGCCGGGGTACGCGGCGAGAAGGGGCCGGGGATCGGCGGGCGGCGAGACGCAGAAGCGGAGCGGCGACAACGTGCGGCCGAGGCCGTCGCCGAGCGAGAGGCCGGCCTGGCGGAGGGCCAAATCGAGGAGCGCGCTCTCGTACGACCAGCGCCGGAAGCTCGGGACCACCGGCGTGGACAGCGTTCCGAACGCGAAGTCGAAGCCGTCGATGATCTCGCTCCATTCGCCGATGGTGCGTCGCCCGGAGAGGGGTGGCAGTGGCATCCGCGCATGCGCGTCGTGGTCGGAGTGCTCGTAGGAGATGTCCTCCCCCGCACCGGTCTCCCCTCCGTCGTGGAGCACGATCTCGGTCGAGCGACGCGTCATCGTGGTGGCTTCGCGGACGAGGTCCCGGCGGCTGATGCGCTCGACATCGACTTCGAGGGCGGCGACACGTTCTGAAAGGCTCATGAGCCGGAGGCTACAAGCCTCTTCCAGGGCTCCCGTCCATGTCGCGGTCGTCCGGATCACGGGGTAAGACTTGCCGCCGACGGGCCGATACATCAGGGGCATGACCGCTGCCGGAGACATCCAGCACGACGAGCCTCCTCGTCCGTTGTCGGTCATCCCGCTGGTACCGGCCCCCTCGTGGTACGGACCCGCGATCGCCCTTCCCCTGGCCTACGCGACACCGATCGCGCTGATGGTCGTTCTCCTGGCGTCGTCGGGCAGGAGCCGCGTCATCGGATGCCTTGTCATCGCCGCGGTCATGGGCGTCGTCATCGCCGGCATGCGGCGGCGTCGACGCGAAGCGCGGATCGAACTGTGGCCCGACCAGCTGCGTCTCTATCAGCCGGCACTCCTGGGAGAACCACTCCGGATCCCCCGACGGGAGATCCGGGCGATCACCTTCGACCAGGGAAAGCCGACCGCCGAACACGAGCGTATCGAGGGCGACGCGCGGCACCGGTTCGCCGTTCTCAACGACTTCGTGTGGGGCGAGGAGGACTTCACCCAGGCGCCCGTCGGATGGCTCTTCCGGAGCGGTGACGATTCGATCCTCCCGCTCCTGGGCCCGCCTCAAAGGACACCCAACACCGCCATCGTCGTTGAGAGCCCTCTCACCCCGGTACCTCGCCACCGACGACTCACACGACTGAACGAGAGCAGCCGGTTCCCGGGCGTGTCCCAGCCGGCACACGGTTTCCTCGCGATCGTGAGACGCCCCGCCGACGCCATGCGCGCCCTCGATGAGTGGGCGACGGTCAGGAACCTCGTGAACGCTGATGTCGCACATCTCCTGAGCGTCCCCGAGGCCGCGCCGGCGGACCCGGCGAGCGAGGAGACGAACCCCTACGGGGTGGTCAGACCGTCACGTGGTGCACGGCTCGGTCGGCGTCTGACCAGCGGGGCGGACGATGTCGGGCGTTTCCTCGTCATCGCTCCCCTGGTCGCGGTCGCGGCTGTCATCGCCGGCCTCATCCTGACGATCCTCATGCTCGTCGCGCTCACCTGGTGGTCGTATGCGTGGCCGGTCCTCGGCTGCATCGCCCTGTACGTCGCGATCACCGGCGGGCAGGCCCTGGTGCCCCCGGAGCGCACCGAGGTGACGGCCATAGGCGTCCCCCTCGCTCCATCGACGCATCCCCGTGTCATCGCACTGGTCCGAGAGGCCGCCGACGTGGCCGATGCACCGATGGTCCACGAGGTGCGGATGGCGCTCACCTGGGACGTCGCGGTCCGCGTGATCGACCGGCGCCGGATCCTCTTCATCGGGCTTCCCCTCACGGCGTCTTTCGACCAGCGCACCCTGACGGGGATCATCGCCCGCGAGATCCTGCGTCACGATCTCGAGCCGCCCCTGACCCCGCGCCCCGACGGATACCACGAGCGGCTTGTGCGCAAACTCCAGGTCACTCACGACGATGCGAACCGGGTGGACCGGTGGATCGCGCGACGGGCCGTCGGCCTCGTCACCCAGACGATCCGCCTGGCCACCTGGCGGCCTCCCGGCCGCCAGGTGGCCCGTGCCCTCGCCGCCGATGCCAGGGTGGCGGAAGCGGTCGGAGCCGACGCACTCATCGACGGTCTCACGAGGTTCGGCCCCCTCGGCTCCGCATTCGATCTCTTCATGACCCGTTGGTACCTGCCGGCATTCTGGGCCGGCTATGTGCCGCCGCTCACAGACGGCCTCCGGCGATTCCTGGCCCAGCCGCAGATCACTCGCTCCGTGACGGAGGCGGTACCCCGGGTCATCCGCGACGACGCGTCACGTGAATCGCGCCACCACCTCCCCCTCCACCTCCGAGTCGTGGCCCTCGACGCGGCGTGGCCGACGATCGGCGTTGCCACCGGGCTGTGGACCGACGAACCGACGCCCGATCTGTTTCCCGACATCGACCTCATCGAGGCCGCTCTCACCGAGGACCTGTACCAGGGAGACGACCGACCGCCGCGCCCCATGGCCTGGGAGGATCTCGTCGAAAAGGTCTGGGCCCCGGCGTGGCGCAAGGCACTTGAACCGTTCCGGATGAGCCTGTGCTGGTACGTCGTGGAGGACCTCGGACTCCTCGCGGAGGATCCGTTGCTCATCGCCATGCTTCTCGGCGCCGCCGACACGACGGTGATCCCGGCGCAGGACGCCCGGAGCGGAGCGTCCATGACCCTGGGATGTCTGCTCGCCCTTGCGCTCATCGAGGCGGGCGTCCGGGTGAGCGTGGAGCCCGGCGGCGACGTCACCGCCGCCGTCGGCGACCAGACGCTCGAGGTCTTCGAGGTCACCGACGCACTCGTGAACCGTACGATCACCGCGTCCGAATGGCGGCGGCGATGCGCCGACATGGACATCGCCCGCGTGCGCCTGACTGCAGCCCTCCCGCTCCGCTCGGACGTCCCCACCAGGCCCCCGGGCCCACCCGGCGCAGGCGGCGAGGTCCGTGGTGCGGGAACGCACGAGAGCGTGAGCCCCGGCTGACGGAGGTGCGGCCATACCGGCGACGGGAGCCGCCGCGCGATCACCGATCGGCGGCCGTGAGACGATGCTCCACCTGACATGATGTGCGTGCTATCGACCGGGACGCGTCATAACCCTCACCGAACTGGCCATCACGCTCGCCGTTCTCGGCGTTCTCGCCCTTGCCACGGGGCGAATCGGCCTGTCGGCGATTCCGGCGTACATCGCTGCGGGCATCCTGCTCGGCCCCAATGAGCCGGTCTCCCTGTCGGTGGTCGAGGCGTCCGAGGTCACCACCTTCGTCGCCGAACTCGGCGTCATCTTCCTGCTGTTCTTCCTCGGTCTGGAGTTCAGCTACGGCCGGCTCACGAGAACCGGTCGCTACATGACCCGTGCGGGACCGATCGACCTCGTCATCAACGCCGGACTCGGGGCCGCCGTCGGCATCGGCTTCTTCGGTCTGTCCATGGCCGCGGCCATCCTCGCCGGTGCGATCTACGTGTCGTCGAGCGCGCTCACGGTCAAGGGCCTCATCGACTTCCGGCGTCTGGCCGACGACGAGACGGATCTGATCCTCGCGATCCTCGTGTTCGAGGATCTCGCCATCGCGGTGTTCCTCGGCTTCAGCGCCTCCGAGACCGGCGGCCTGCTGTCGAGCCTCGTCGCCCTCATGAAGGCCGTCGGCTACGTCGGCGCGGGCATCGTGGCGGCACGGTTCTTCGCGGGGCGTCTCTCACACTTCCTCTCACGTCTCGATGCGGAGCTCCTGCTCCTCTTCTCGATGGCGATCGTCATCGGGATGTCCGCCATCGCCCACGCGATGGGCATGTCCGAGGCGATCGGAGCGCTCATGGCCGGCGTGCTCCTGGCCGACACCCCCATCCGCGAGCAGCTCGAGATCCGCCTGCTCAGCCTGCGAGATCTCTTCGCCGCCCTCTTCTTCTTCGTGTTCGGCCTATCGATCGACGTCACGGCGATCAACAGCGTCGGATGGCTTCTGACGCTCGCCATCCTCGCCACCCTGGTCGGAAAGATCGCGACCGGCTTCGGCAGCGCGGCGGTGACCGGATTCTCCCGAAGACAGGGCCTCAACACGGGTGCTGCGCTCATCGCACACGGTGAGTTCACCATCATCATCGCCGATATCGCGAGCAGAAATGACTCCATTCCAGTCGACGTTCGCAAGGAGATCGTCGCGTTCGCCGGGTTGTACGTACTGGCCACGGCGACGCTCGGACTCCTGGTCATGAAACAATCCAAGAAGATCGGTCGTCGACTGATCCGTCCACGCTCACACGCTCAAGGACCGTCATGAACCACGAGGTTCGCCAGACCCGCCTTCCGGGTGTTGGCACGAAGTTCACGCTCGAGACCCATACCGGCAGCCGTCTCGCCGTCATCCAGCACCTCGACGGCACGCGGGAGGTGTACGCGTTCCGTCACGTCGATGATGACGAGCCAGCCGCGGTGATCGAACTCAACGACGAGGAGGCGCGCCAGATGAGCGCCATCGTCGGTGGCGCCTTCGAGCGCCCCAAGATCGTCGAGGAACTGGAGATGGCCCTCGGCGAGCTCTCCATCGAATGGACCCCGGTTCCGGACGACAGCCCTCTCATCGGGCACACGCTCGAGGAGTGCCGGTTCCGCAGCCTGGGCGGCATCACGGTGCTGGCGATCCTGCGGGATCCCGAGCCCGTCACGTCGGTGATGCCGACGACCCGCCTGGAGAAGGGCGACACGCTCGTCACCGCGGGCAAGCGCGTCGGCTACAAGACGTTCCGGTCGCTGCTCCGCACAGGAGAGCCGCCCGCCGAAGACCACTAGAGCCATCGGGGCGGGC
>CAYOSM010000100.1:0-8545 GCA_964406645.1 uncultured Bifidobacteriaceae bacterium
GCCGAACACCCACCCCGAAGGTCTGCGAGTGTTGCCGGGGAAAGGAGTCCACATGGACGATCTCACCCCGTTCCTCGACGCCCTCGACGTGCCCCTCGCGGAGGCCGTGTTCAGCCGCCGATCCCGGCGGGTCGGGCTGGGCATGCGGGTGCCGGACGGGCCGCTCGCCTACGAGTCGCCGCACGATCCCGTCGCGCTCGACGAGCTCGAGGAGGCGTTCCTCGTCTGGCTCGGCACGGGGATGACAGGGCTTGCGCTCAGCGACCTGCCGACCGACGGCATCGCCTGGATGCACGGCTTCCAGGGACGCGCGTGGCCGTCATCGTGCAACTCGCACTCCACTGAACTCATCTTCACCAACGACCGCGGCACGTACCTCACCCGCCTGAAGGACGCCACGTCGTCCGAGGTGCGCGCCATCGAGGGAACCCGGGACCAGGTGGGTGAGGTGGTGGCGCAGCGCTTCCGCGACGCCACCGTGCGGCTGGGGGAGGGGCGTGCCGATCTGCCGGACGGCGAGCCGGGCCTCTTCGGCTTCAACGCATGGAACGCCAACCGGCCGGGCAGCACGCTCTTCGTCCCCGTGACCGACACCACCGTCGAGTACATGACGCTGCTCTTCATCTACTTCGACGAGATCAACCGGTTCTCCATGGTGGACGAACTCGCAGGTGGTGGTCGCTGCGGTCTCGACCGGTGGGTCGACACCGGGCGGCTCGGATCGGTCGAGCTGTCGCTGATGGATCTGGAACTGCGCGTCCTCACCAGCCTGAACGTGGAGGGGGCGTTCATCTGCCAGAACATGACGCTGGCAGCACAGGCGCTCGGCCTCGGCGGCTGGACCTTCACCGGGTTTCTGCCGCACCACCTCATGGGCGTCGACCCCGTCCACGCGGGGTTCGGCTTCCGCTTCATCACACCGGAGGACTCGCCGCGGCACGCGGTGAAGCCGGTGCCCGTGGGACTGGACGGTCATCTGGAGGCGCTGTGTCCTCCATACGTGCCGGACATGGCGGCCGCGGTGCAGCGTTACCTCGACGGATGGTCTGAGGCGTCCGACCGCCCGTCCGCCTTCGCCCAGGCCGGGGACGTGATGCAAGCGCGTCCGTATCCCACGGACGAGACGATCGAGATCGTCACCGCCTTCTGCACGTACGTCGAGCAGACCTACGGACGCTTCCCGGCGTTCATCGACCCCATGTTCGTGCGCCTCGTCTTCCAGGCCCACCACGTGGACGTCGACTTCTATGACCGCTTCTACTCCGGGCAGCCGCTCACCGACCGGCACCGCGCGCACATGTCGATCTGGCACCCCGGCCACGGAGGCTGATCCGCGGCCGGGGCGACGGGCGGTCAGTCGATGGTGCGAAGGCCCCGCATGATCTCGTCGGTCAGCAGGGTGGAGGAGACCGCCTTCGTGGGGTCGGCCAGCGGCGTCACATTGACGAGGTACACGTGCTCCAGGCCCGCCTCGCGGAACGGGCGGAGCCGGTCCACGATGTCATCCGGGGTGCCCCAGAAGAAGTAGCGGCGCAGGACCTCCTCCGGCACGGCGGCCGCGGCGGCGAGGCCCTGCTCGCGCGTCAGCTGGGTGGGCACGTAGTGCAGGAGACCCCAGTCGCCGGTGGGCGGATCGACGCCGGCCGCCGCGTACTCCTCAACGGGTGCGGTGAGCGCGATCATGCGCAGCAGGGTCGTGTTGATGAGTTGCTCGGCCACGTCGCGGTCCTCGTCCACCACGACCCAGACGAACATGCCGGCGGTGATCGCATCGCCGTCGCGGCCCTCGTCGTTCGCCGCGGAGCGCAGATCACCGAGCAGGCGTCCGTACTCCGGGGCATCGAGGATCACCGGCATCCAGCCGTCGGCCAGTCGGCCGGCGGCGCGAAGCACCCGTGGCCGGTGCGCGGCCACCCAGATCTCGGGCGGTGTGTCCCCGTAAGGCTCAAGGCCGAGGATCGCCTGATCCAGCGACCAGAAGTCGCCGGCGAAGTCGACGGGCTCGGTCGTCGACCAGAGCAGCCGGATGATCTCGAGCGCCTCGATGAGGCGAGACGCGTGCCTGTCGTAGGGGAGGCCGAACGGCAGGATGTTCTCCGCCTCGCCGACGCCGATACCCAGAAGGGCACGGCCCTTGGTGGTGTGGTCGAGCGTCAGGAACGTCTGCGCCAGCACTGCCGGATGACGGCGGATGGCGTCGGTCACGCCGGTGCCGAACTTGATGCGCTCGGTCTGCGCGCCCGCGGCGGCCATCAGCACCATCGGATCCACGAAGACGTGCGGCGTCTTCATGAGGTTCGCGAGCGGCGTGACGTCGGGCGTCCACACTCCCGGCGGGAACCAGTGGAGGAAGTGGTCCGAGTACCAGAGTGCGTCGTAGCCGACGTCCTCCAGGCGACGGGTGTTGTCGAGCGCCGCATCGATCGGTGGCCGTCCCGGGCCGAGCGCCGAGATCTCCAGTGGTTTCATCGTGTGCCTCCGTATCCATGCCGTCCGTCGGTCGGAGCCGCCCGTGCGGTTCGCGAAAGACGCTGCGGCACCGACGGGTGACACCCATGCGTGAAGCGGTGCGATTCGTCCGATGGCCGCCACGCGCCCCGGAGGACGAATGCCGTTCGGACCCTAACACTCCGCCTTCGAGTGGGATCGCCGACCGGTCCGTCGGTGCTGCCAGGGGAGAGCCGACGGCGTCGCGGCGGTGGTCGCGCGCCCGTCTGCGCTACCGTGGACAGGCGTCGATCATCACCGTGCAGTGAAGGGAGTCTCATGTCGGAAAAGCGGATCCCAACGGACGCCGAGCTTCGCGAGCGGCTGACCCCGGAGCAGTACGCCGTCACGCAGCAGGCCGGCACGGAGAGGGCGTTCACCGGCGTCTACTGGGACAACCACGACGAGGGCACCTATCGCTGCATCGTCTGCGGCGAGCCCCTGTTTGCGAGCGGCACGAAGTTCGAGTCGGGGAGCGGCTGGCCCAGCTTCTACGAGCCCATGAACGACGAGGGTGTCACCGAGCACGACGACACCAGCCACGGGATGGTCCGCACCGAGGCCACCTGCGCCAAGTGCGGCGCCCATCTGGGGCACGTGTTCCCGGACGGGCCGCAGCCCACCGGTCTGCGGTACTGCATCAACTCGGCGGCGCTCGACTTCTCACCCGAGGAATCGTCAGACTGACCCGATGAGTTTGACGACACCGGCCCACGGAGCCGACCCCGAACCTCACGAGCAGTCGGCGACGGGTCGCCTGAACTGGCTCCGTGCCGGCGTCCTCGGAGCCAACGACGGGATCATCTCCACCGCGGGCATCGTGGTGGGGGTGGCCGGCGCCACGGCCGCGCGCGAGGATCTCCTCATCGCGGGCGTCGCGGGCGGACTCGCGGGAGCGCTGTCGATGGCGGTGGGTGAGTACGTCTCGGTGAGTACGCAGCGCGATGCGGAACGTGCGCTCATCGCCGTCGAGACGCGTGAGCTGGAGGAGACGCCGGACGAGGAACTGCAGGAGCTCGCCGACATCTACGAGGGCAAGGGGCTATCCCCGGTCCTCGCACGGCAGGTGGCGGCGGAGCTCACCGCGCGGGACTCGCTGGCCGCGCACCTCGATGCCGAGCTCCATCTCGACCCGGACGACCTGACGGACCCCTGGCAGGCGGCGGTGGCGTCGTTCGCCTCGTTCATCGTGGGTGCCTGCATCCCGCTCCTCGCGATCCTCCTCGCGTCTTCGTCGTACCGTCTCGCGCTCACGTTCGTGGCCGTCCTCGTCGGAGTCGCGCTCACGGGCGGCATCAGCGCCCTCCTCGGCGGAGCGCCGCGGGGGCCGGCCATCCGGCGCAACGTCGTCGGAGGTGCGCTTGTCATGGCGATCACGTACGCGGTCGGGTCGCTGGTGGGAGGCGTCATCTGAGGGTCCGACCTCGATGGCCGGGAGTGAGACGACTGCATCCGGGTGGTTCCCTCCGCTCGTTCCTACAGCGCGCGCAGCCGGCGTGAGAGCAGACGTGAGGCGATGGCGATGAGGACGACGCCGGCGGTGGTCAGCACCGCGATGGCGGGCCACGCCGCGGACATGCCGTCGCCGTCCACGAGGATCCTCCAGAGTGCGTTGTTCATCCATGCGTGCGGGGTCACGATGAAGGCGATGGTCCGCATGGTGTCGGGGAAGAACTCGAGCGGCTGCATGGACCCGCCGAGCGCGGCCAACGCCAGGCCGGCGAGGAGTGCGATGGCACCCACCTGCTGTTCGCTTTTCCCGAGCGTTCCCAGGATCATGGCCACACCGCTGCCGACGAGGGCCAGGGCGGCACACAGCAGGATGACTGCCGCCGGCGAATGCCAGTCGATGCCGAAGATCAGCGTGCTGCCCACCAGGATGACCGCCGCCTGGATGAGCGCGACGATGTAGCGGCTGAGGGCCTCGCCGACGATGATCTGGCGGGTGGAGACAGGTGCCGCACGCGTCCGGCGGGTCACGCCGTACTGCCGGCTGGTGAGGAGCGCCGACGCGCCCATCAGCGACGTGAGGAAGATGAAGAGGGTGAGCTGGCTCCCCGCCAGCACCGCGCGGACCGCCAGGGGGTTGTCGTCGTCCGAGCCGATGACGTCCGTCGTCTGCTCGACCCGGGGGCCGGCCTCCGCGGCGCGGCTGACGGCGGCGGTGGCCTCGGCGCGGTCCACCCCCGCCGTCTCCGCCACGATGTCCACGGCGTGGACCCGGTTGGACGCGGCGCGGGCGGCACTCGTGGCGACGCTCCGCATCGCGAGGTCGTTGCCGGTGGTCCCGGACACCCACGTGATAGTCGTGATCTCCCGGTCCGCGGATCCGGACCGGGTGACGTACCAGCCGCCGTCGAGGATGTTGCGGGCGACGTCGTGGCGGAGTCGGGCGACGCTGGGCATCGTCGTCACCGCCACCTCGTCCGTTCCGTCGACCGCCGCGCGCACGTCGCGGCTCGCCGAGTTCGCCACCGGGTCGACGACGCCGAGGGTCACGTTGTTGTCCCCGCCGAACGCCAGGCCGAGCGAGATCACGATGAGAAGCGGAAGGATGACCACGAAGAAGAGGTTGGAGCGGTCGTTCCGCATCCGCCGGAGGTTGGCGGCGACGATGGCGAGGACAGCGTTCATGGCTTCACGGTCCGTCGCGCCAGGATGAGGCCGGGGACACCGATGACGACGGTGAAGAGGAGCAGCACGCCGACGGGCACGGCCACGGCCGTCCACGCCTGACCGCCGCTCATGCGGGTCAGCCCCTCGCTGAACCAGTAGTGGGGCGCCAGCTGGGTAAGGGTGGCGCCGACGCCACCGGACCGTGCTAGGGAGAAGAACGAGCCGCCCAGGATGCCGAGGAGCAGGGCGACCATGCTCTGCGCCAGGCCGGCCTGTTCGGGGGTCTTGGCGAGCCCGACCACGAGGGAGACGGTGGCGGTCGCCGCGGCCACGCCGCTGAGGACCAGGAGGGCCACTCCGAAGGGCGATCCGAAGTGGGCGTGGATGATGAGGCGGGCGGCCACGATGAGGACGGTCATGCTCATGACACCGAGGACGTAGCTCACGAGGAGCTTCGCGACGAGGATCTGACGCGGTGTGATCGGGGCCGCCAGGAGACGGGCCAGCGTTCCCCGCCGTCGTTCGTAGAGCAGGCCGAGAAGGCCGAACTGGACGGTGAAGAACAGGAAGAAGGTCGCCATCCCCGCCGCGACCTGGGTCCGGGGTGTCAGGCCGCCCGAGGAGCTGTCGTCGGCGATCGACACCGCGGGGGACGCGGTGGCCAGCCGGACGGACACCGCATCGGCGTCCGGAGGTACCGCGTCGGGCGTGAGGAGGTGGACGGCGCCCATGACGCTGGTGACCGCGTTCGTCTGTTCGGTGACGCCGTCGGCGATGCCCGTGGCGACGGCCGTGTGGATCGGGCGACCCGGTGCGCCGAGGACCTCGATCGTCTGATCTCCGCGCAGGTCCGGCTCGCCGACGACGATGGCGGCGTCGACGTCCTCGTCGTCGACCGCGGCCATGGCCTCCTGCCGCGTCCGGTACTCGGTGAACACCGCCACCCGCTCGTCCCGCAGAAGCGGTGCGACCTGATCGCGGAGCAGGTCACCCGACGGGGTCGGCGTGGCGGGGAGCACCAGTCCGAGGGGGATGTCCCGCTCGGCGTCGGGTCCTTGGCTGAGCCCTCCCAGGATCAGGATGAGGACCAGGGGAGCGGCGACACCGAGAAGGATCGCCGAGCGGTCGCGAAGGCGGGCCAGGATGTCGCGGATGAAGATGTCGAACATCCGCTATCCCGTCGGTCGCGTGTCGGGGATGACCGTCGGAGCGGTGTTCGCGGGGGCGCCGTGGGATCTCGGGTGTCGGGCCATGCGGCTCAGTCCCGGAGGGCCGATCCCGTGACGTGCAGGAACACCGTGTCGAGGCTCGGCTCGCGCACCTCGACCTCCTGGACGGGAACGCCGGCGGCGGTCACGCGCTGCAGGAGGTCCGGGAGGCGGGCGGACGCGGCGTCCACGACGATCTCGATGCGGTTGTCGGAGGCATTCGACGCCTTCATCACCCCCGGTGCCCCGGAGAGTGAGCCGGCGATCGCGGCCGCGTCGCCGATCACCGTGATGCCGACGGTGTCGTGCTCACCGACGATGGCGACCAGCTCGCGTCGGGTGCCGGAGGCCAGGATGACGCCGTGGTCCATGATGGCCACACGACGGCACAGCCGTTCGGCCTCCTCCATGTAATGGGTGGTGTAGAGGATGCTCATCCCCTCGTCGCCGAGCGCGGCGACCGCCTCGAGGATCGCGTTGCGGCTCTGGGGGTCGATGCCGACCGTCGGCTCGTCGAAGATGAGAAGCGACGGCTCGTGGAGCATGCCGGCGGCGATGTTGAGGCGACGCTGCATGCCACCGGAGTAGTCCTTCGCGGTGTCGTCCGCGCGATCGGCGAGACCGACGACGTCGAGTACGGCGTCGATGCGCCGCCTGGCCTCCTGCCCCCGGATGCCGTAGAGCCGGGCGAAGAACTTCAGGTTGTCGCGCCCGCTCATGTCGGGATAGATCGCGAGCTCCTGAGGCACGTAGCCGATCTGCCGCCGTCCGTCGACCGACCCGATCCTGATCGGTGTCCCGCACACGGTGACCGATCCCTCATCGGGATCGAGCAGGCCGCAGATCATGGAGATCGCGGTGGTCTTGCCGGCCCCGTTCGGGCCGAGGAGTCCGAACGTCTCGCCGGGCGCGATGGTGAAGCCGACGTCCTGGACCGCGTGGATGTCGCCGAAGCTCTTCCGAAGCCCCTCGACGACGAGCGTGGGGGAGTCGTTTGCATCCATACGGTCACTATCCCACGCCCATGTGCCGACCGCCGAGTCCCGTGGGTGCCGTGAGATCCGTCACATTCACACGCGGGTGCCGTACGTATCGGCCGTATCCGCGACGGCCCGTCGCTTCGACGACGATGCGAACCGTCGTCCGGTCGCCGGCCTCGCTTTTGGCATTGCCCATGACGGCGGGCATCATTGACCCATGGCCGACTCATCGCGAATCGTCATCTGCGGCGCGGGCGCCATCGGATCCGCCGTCGCCTACTACCTGACCAAGCGGGGCATCGCCCCCACGCTCGTCGAGCGGGCCGAACCGGCCGCGGCGGCGTCGGGGAAGTCCGGCGGGTTCCTCGCGCTCGACTGGAACGACGGGACCCCACTCGGGGAGCTGGCGCGCGCCGGCTTTACGCTGCACCGCGAGATCGCCGATGAGCTGGGACACTCAACGGTGGGATACCGGGCGATGGAGACCCTGTCGGTCGCGGCCCGCGCGGAGGGTTCGGTCGAGCGCTATCGCCGCCTCCCGTCCCCGGACTGGCTGGACGGCAACGCCGTGGTCCACGACCGCATCGGGACGCCGGAGACCACCGCGCAGATCGAGCCGGCGAAGTACACGCGGGCCCTCGTGGAGGCCGCCGTCGCTGGTGGCGCCCACTTCGTCACGGGCATCGTCGACGGCCTGGAGTGCGACGAGGACACCGGCATTCTTCGGGGCGTCTCGATCGACGGCGAGGTGCGACCGGCCGACGTGGTCGTCCTCACCCTCGGCCCGTGGACCAATCGTGCGCAGCGGTGGCTCCCGCTGCCGCAGGTGGTGGCCATGAAGAGCGCGAGCATCACGCTGCAGGCCGAACTCCCCGCCCAGGCGGTGTTCTCGGAGTTCGTCGACGTGGACGGTTCGTTCCGCCAGCCGGAGATCTATCCCCGGGAGGGTGGCATCGTCTACGTCAACGGCTACGGCGAGCCGGATCCGCTTCCCGACGACCCGCGGGCCATCTACCCGTCGGCCGTCGCGACCGACGCGCTGCACCGGATGGTGGCGGCGCAGTCGTCGGTGCTCGCCGACGCCGAGGTCATCGATCGCCGATCGTGCTTCCGCCCCGTGACCGTCGACGGCCTCCCGCTCATCGGTCCGGTCGGCGGCGCCCCGGGGGTGTTCCTCGCCGCGGGCCACGGCTCGTGGGGGATGCTCCTCTCACCGTCGACGGGCCGGATGGTGGCCGAGATGATCGTGGACGG
>CAYOSM010000101.1:0-2946 GCA_964406645.1 uncultured Bifidobacteriaceae bacterium
CTCACCCGACACGTCGGCCGCAGGCGCCTCGACGCTCTCCGATCCGAACCACGCGTCGAAGACAACACCGCTCGCGACGGGCGTCGTCGTGTCCGGAGCGGTGCGGGTGCTCTCGGAATCGACCCATGCGTCGAACACCGCGGCGTCGGCCACGTCGCTCGAGAGGTCGGCCGGAGCTCCGGTGATCGCCGGACGGATCCAGGTCTCGAACACCGATGCCGGTGCGTTCGGCGGTAGCGCCGCCTCAGTACGCACCCACGTCGCGGACTCCGGGACGTCATCGGCAACCGGTTCCGCGTCCGGGGCGGCAGTCGTCTGATCGTCGGCACGAGGCGACGACGTGCTCTCAGAGACGGGCGCGTCGCCATCCGAAGCCTCCGCCTCGGGTGTGATCTCGTCGGATTCCGGCGCGGCGACCGCGGCCGGTCCATCGGTCGGTTCCCCATCGCCCTCGCCGGTGGCCGGACCGTCCTCGGTCTCCGTGAGCGCCGTCGGGTCGATGCCCGCGTCGTATCTCATGTCCCGTGGCAGGAGCGACGCGAAGCGCGATTCGCGTGCGGACGTGTCGCCCTCGTCGTCCCCCTCGTGCTCGGGAGGCGCCTCCGGCGATGCGGTGACGGCACTCTCGGACGCGGACGCGGCGGGGCCGCGGAGCGCGTCCCACACGTCTTCGGCCGATGCCTCCGGTCCTGCCGCGGAACCGGACGGTCCCTCGGCAGGTGCGGACGGTTCCCGGTATCCGATCGGGCGACTGGGCGCGGGCGGGACACCACCCCGGCTGAATCGGGTCATCGGGCCGTCGAAGAGCGAGCCGGACGGGACGTCCGGCAACGGTTCCGGAAGGAGGTCGTCTCCCTCATCCGCCAGGTAGGACACCTCGATCGGCACCGCCATGAAGACGCTCGACCGGCTCTCGTCCGGCACGGGTGGTGCGAGGCCGGGGTCATCCGCGAGGATGTCCGCATCGTCCCATCGGCGACCGTGCGCAGGGCGGCGGGCATCACGCATGACGGCCGAGTACGTCGCCACGGCGGCGACAGTGGCGGAAATGATCAGACGCAGACGCATGCGCCCCATTTCGACCCCGTCACGGCCACTCCTTTCGGCGACGCGGTGGCAACGACCGAAATACTAGCGGCGGCGCTTCCTCTGCACGTTGCGGTGACGACGCTGACGCTCGGGCGGCGGGGGTGACTTCGACGTCGATTTGTCGGCACCGTCGGACGACTCACTCGCCTCACCGGTCTCATCCGCCGCGTCGTCCGCCGGAGCGTCGACGGCATCGGGCGCACCGTCCTCGGTGGCGTCGGACGATGCGGTGGAGTCGGATGGCGCCGAGGCGTCCCCGTTCCGGTCGTCCGTCGTGTCGAGTCCCTCGTCACCCAGGGGACCGAGGCCGATCGTGTCGGAACGCCCGGTCTCGGACCCGGCCATGGTGGCCTCGGCACGCTGCAGCGCACCGACGTCGAGGATGTCGGCGTCCACCTGCGCGGCGCGCGCGGCCCGCTTGGCCTGGCGCACCTGGAGGCGCCTCTGGTCGGGCTCGCGCTCCTTCCAGAGTCCGGCGAGCGGCGCCGCGATGAAGAGCGACGACACACCACCGGCCAGGATTCCGACGAGGAGTGCGAACGAGAAGTCGTTCAGCGACTCGCCACCGAAGAAGAACAGTGCGAGGACCGGCAGAAGCGTCGAGATCATCGCGATGACGGACCGGTTGAGGGTCTCGTGGACCGACCGGTTGACGACGTCGCGGTACGGGCGTCCGCGCATGAGCGGCTCGTTCTCACGTATGCGGTCGAACACGATCACGACGTCGTAGAGCGAGTACCCGAGGATGGTCAGGAACGCGGCGACCGACTCTCCGGTCACCTCCTTGCCCGATATCGAGTACACGGTCACCGAGAGCCACACGACGTGGACGACCGTGACGAGAGCGGGTATCGCGAGTTTGTACTCGAACCGGAAGGTCAGGTACGCGGCGATGGCGAGGAATGAGAAGAGCACGGCCCACATGGCGTTCTTGACCACGTCACGGCCGAAACTGGGACCCACGTTCTCGGAGAGGAGTCTCTCCGCGCTCGGGAACTCCTTCTGCATCGACTGCCAGAGGGTGTCCGCCTGCTGGGTGCTGAGCTCCTCGGTGACGATGTTGAAGCCCGCGCTGTCCCGGCTCTTGAAGCTCTGGATCTCCGCATCCGGGAAGCCGGCGTCGGTGACGACCTGCCGTACCTGGGCCTCCGAGGGCTGCTGCGTGAAGGCGATCTGCTGCGTCGACCCGCCGGTGAAGTCCATCCCCAGCTCGAGCCCGCGTCCGAAGACGAAGATCAGGCCCACGACGAGCGGGATGAACGAGATGCCGATCCAGAACTTCCATCGGCCGACCACGTCCATCTTCCAGCGCGGCTCCCTGGACTCGAGGCCGACGAGCTTCTCGTTCTGGAAGAGGCGCGATTCGACGAGCAGGCCGAGGAACGCCGGGGTGGCGATGACCGCCGTGAAGAGGGCCAGGAGCACACCGATGAGGAGCATCAGCGCGAATCCGCGCGGACCGGAGGTGGACAGCAGGAAGATGAAGACGGCCGTGAGGAGGGTCACGACGTTTCCGTCGATGATGGCCGTGATGCCGCGGCGATAGCCGGACAGCACGGATGTGCGCGCAGGTCTCCCCTGTCTCATCTCCTCGCGCACGCGTTCGAAGATGATGACGCTGGCGTCCGCGGCCACACCGACCGTCAGGATGACACCGGCGATCCCGGGTAGCGTCAGTGCGACAGGAATGAACTCGACGATGGCCCACAGGTAGACGCCGTAGATCAGGAGCACCATCGTCGCGATGACGCCGAGCAGGCGGTAGTAGAGGATGAGGCCGAGGATGACGAGGCCGACACCGACGAGGGCGGCGATCATTCCCTGGCGAAGCGACTGCTCACCGAGGGTGGCGCCGAT
>CAYOSM010000101.1:3046-8307 GCA_964406645.1 uncultured Bifidobacteriaceae bacterium
ACGACGACGAAGCCGGCCGGCAGGACCTGCAGGCTGAAGGCCTTCGGCGTCTTCGCCCACTCGGCCGCGAGTTCGGGACGCGCCGTCTGCATCCAGCGGCGGAGCGTCTGGGCCGAGGTGAAGGGTCCGCCCTCGACGCCGGCGACGTAGGTGTTCGCGGCGTCGGCGCGGAAGAGGTAGTACGCGGGTTGTGCCCCCTCACGTACCGGCTCCGGGTCCTGCGTCTTCGCGAACTGGATCAGCGCGTACAGGTCGTTCGTCGGGTTCTCGGGTGACGGGCCCTGTCCAATCGGTGGCCGCTCGTATCCGACGAGGGTCCGCTGGTACGGATAGATCTGCAGTTGCGCGCTCTTGACGAGGTCCTCGACCACCGTCGGGTCCTCGACGCCCGGCAGGGCGACGCGGATCTTGTTCGATCCCTGCACCTGGATCTCGGGTTCCGCGACACCGAGACGGTTGACGCGGTTGTTGATCGTGTTGACCGCCCGCTGCAGGGCGTCCGGCGTGACCTGCGCCTCCGCCGTGTCACTGGCCTCCAGGATCACCTCGGCGCCGCCCTGGAGGTCGAGACCCAGGACGGTGGGCTTGACGGCGATCACGACGACGGAGACGGCCAGGAGGCCGAGCACCACCATCAGGTAGAGCAGTGATCGTTTGCGAAGGCTCATTCGGCGGATACTCCGTTCAGAGGACGCACCGTGGGCCGACCGAGGCGAGGTCGCGGGCGCCGTCCGCAGCGTGTGCGGGCAGACGCGACGCGGTCACCGCCCTGGACGTCGTGACGCGCGCGGCGCCGGCGACGTTGGGAGACCCGGGGTGGAAACGCATGCAGGGTGTTTCAGGAGGCGACGACGCGTATTACGACGAGGTCACCGATGCATCTGTCGGCATCGTGGCCTCATCCTTGACCAATCCGCTGACGGAAGCGGTGGCCACACGGATCTCCGTGTCCTCTGAAACCTCCAAGAGCATGGTGCCGCCCTCTTCGATCTCGGTGACGACACCGTAGATCCCCGCCATCGTGACGACCTCGTCACCCGGCTTCAGGCTGGACTGAAGGTTCTGCATCTGTGCCTGGCGACGCTTCTGCGGTCGGATGACCAGGAGATACATGAACGCGATGATCATCACGAAGAGGATGATCGGTGAAGCTGCTTGCATGCGCGGAGGCCTTGTTCGGTGAAGTACGGGCGACATTCGACGTTAGCAGAAGGGTTCGGAGCATCCGCATACTCCTGCTACCGTGGCCCGCCGTGACGATCACCGCGGAATCCACCCCGATCTCGACGCCGGCGACGGAGCCGGACCCTGTGCGCGATCGGCCCGACAGGGTCTGGCCGATCCTCCTGTGGTTCGGGCTTGGATTCCTCGCGCTCTTCATCGGCTACGAGGCCGCACGGGACTTCGTCGCCCCGGCGGCGCTGGCCGAGCGGCCGTACGAGAACGCCCACCAGATCATCGACCTCGAACGGTCGATGGGTCTCTTCATCGAGCCCGATGTCCAGAGGATCGTGCACGCGATCCCCGGGGGCCGGTTCGTGACGACGTGGTTCTACACGATCGCCTACACGGCCGGCTACCTGACCTTCTTCCTCTGGGTGTTCTTCTACCGGCGAAGCCGCATGCGCTTCATGTTCACCTGGTTCTGGATTACCAACTTCGTCGCCGTCCTCAGCTACTGGATCTACCCCCTCGCCCCGCCGCGGTTCATGGACAACCTCGGGATGGAGGACACCACGAAGGAGGCCGTCCAGATGGGCGGCAGCCTCAGCTGGTTCGAACCGTTCCGGAACCTGTACGCCGCCATGCCGTCCATGCACGTGGGACAGACGCTCCTCTATGCGTTCGCCATCGTGCTGATGGTGCGCTCGCCGTGGAAGCACCTGATCTGGCTCTGGCCCGCCTTCATGCTCACCACCGTGATGGCGACGGCCAACCACTATTGGATGGACGGCGTGGGCGGGCTCATCTGTGTCGGCATCGCCTACGGGATCACGCGCCTGATCCTCCCGGAGAACCCCCGCGAGGTCCGCGACATGGGGACGCCACCACCCCGGCAGGAACCCGTCCCCGCGTAGGCGCGGCGGGTCTCCTCAGCGGACGGAGACGCGCCACCCGCGCACGGCGAAGTGCTGCGGGACGACGGTGACGACGGCCGGCCCTTCCTTGATGCCGCCGGGCGGAGGGAACGAACCACGGGACGTGACGGCGCTCTGGGTGCCGACGATGAGACTGGTCCGCGACGACCGGCCGGCGCTCGGCTCTCCCGTCTCCAGGGGGCGACCATCGACGAGCACCATGAGCGATCCCGCGGCGTTCGTCGTGACCTCGATCCTCGTGCCCGACGTGATGGACACCGGCACCGCGACGATCGCGTTGGGATCGGACTCCGGCACCACCTCGAGACTCGACGGCCCCGCATGGGACACGGTCGGCGGCGAATGACCACCGGCATCCCCGGCGCCACGGACAACGCGCGGGGTCATGGGGACATACACGACGAGCGCCCCGGCATCCGCGGCGGAGAAGGCGGGCACGGACAGGACATCGTCTCCGCGACCGGGCCCCAGCGCTTGGTCCGAAGCGCCCGTGCACCCCACGCTCCGAACCGTTCCGTTGAGTCGGAGCGCGACTGCCCCGCCTGACGACGGTCTGACGCCGGCACCGCAGACGGGACGCACCCGCACCGCCTGGCCGGGAAGGAGCGGCAGCCGGAACGTCCTCGGCTCGCCTGCGGGTTCCACGACCCCGAGTACCCGCTGATCGTCTCTCGCGATCCGGACCGGGCCGGTACCCATCCCGTCACCGTTCGCCGGCGGGAGGAGCAGCACGGCGTCCGGAGCGGTCGATGACCCGGCGCCACCGCACCCGCCGATTCCGAGGATCAGGGGAAGCGCGACGAGACGGCACGCCACCCGCCGTCTCCCCTCGCGTGGCACCCGGGGCGACGTCCGACCCGCGACCATCTAGAACAGCCCCTGCTGTCCCCCGCTCTCGTGTCGCGGCTCGGGGAGGCCCAGGTGCCGGAACGATCGCGGCGTGCCCTGTCGGCCCCTCGGCGTACGGATTAGGAGGCCCTCCTGCAGGAGGTAGGGCTCGTAGACGTCCTCGATCGTGTCCGCGGACTCCCCCACGGCATCGGCGATGGTGCCGAGGCCGACCGGGCGCCCCTCGAACGTCTCGCAGAGCACGCGGAGGATCTTGCGGTCGAGCTCGTCGAGCCCGGCCTCGTCCACCTCGAGGAGCGCGAGCGACTCCGTGGCCGCGGATTCGTCGATGGCGCCGTGGCCACGCACCTGGACCACGTCGCGCACGCGCCTCAGCAGGCGGTTCGCGATGCGCGGCGTGCCGCGTGAACGGGTGGCCAGCATGGCCGCGCCGTCCTCGGTGATGGGGACCTCGAGGAGGCCGGCCGATCGCTTGATGATCCCGGCCAGGTCGTCCGCGCCGTAGTAGTCGAGCCGCTCGACGACGCCGAAGCGGTCACGGAGCGGCCCGGCCAGAAGGCCGGTGCGGGTGGTCGCGCCGACGAGCGTGAAGTGCGGGAGGTCGAGGCGCAGGGTTCGCGCGGAGGGGCCCTGGCCGAGCATCACGTCGAGCTGGAAGTCCTCCATCGCCGGATACAGCGTCTCCTCGATGGAGCGGTTGAGACGGTGGATCTCGTCGATGAAGAGCACGTCCCCGTCGGCGAGCTGCGTCAGCACCGCGGCGAGATCGCCCTTCTTCTCCAGTACAGGGCCGCTCGTGGGATAGAACGCGACGCCCATCTCGTTGGCGAGGATGGCGGCCAGCGATGTCTTGCCGAGGCCGGGAGGGCCGGCCAGAAGGACGTGATCGAGCGACTCCCCCCGTTGCTTGGCGGCCTGCAGGAAGATGCCGAGCTTCTCGCGCAGCTGCGGCTGTCCCACGAACGCATCGAGGGTACGGGGGCGCAGCGAGCGGTCGAGGTCGTCCTCGCCGGGGATCTCGTCCGGATCGCCGATGCGGCCGTCGCCGGTGTGGTCAGCGTCCAAGCTTGCTCAGTCCGTGGCGGATGAGATCCTCGACCGTGGCGTCGGGCGCGGCGTCGGCGAGCGCCTCGTCGGCGTCTTCGGCGCGGAAGCCCAGGCCCACCAGGCCGTCGCGCGCGGCGAGGAACGTATCGGCGGACGTGATGGTGCGCCCGCCCTCCTCGGGAGGCGTGAGCGCCGCCACCTTGTCGCGAAGCTCGAGCACGACGCGCTCGGCCGTGCGCTTGCCGACCCCCTGCGCACGCTGGATCTTGGCGGCGTCGCCGCGGGCCAGCGCCACACGAAGATCGTCCGGTGCGTCCACTCCGCAGATGGCGAGCGCCATGCGCGGGCCCACCCCGTTGACGCCGACGAAGGCCTCGAAGAGCGAGCGCTCGTCGGCCGTCGCGAAACCGTAGAGATCGAGCGCGTCCTCGCGCACCACGAGATGCGCGGCCAGGGAGACCTCCTCGCCGAGGACGGGAAGGGTCCGCGCCGTGGTGGCGGAGACGCGGAGCAGAAGCCCGACGCCGCCGACCTCGACGACCACCGTGTCCGCATCCGCATGTGCCAGGCGCCCCCGCACCGACCGGATCATCGGCGACGTCCCGCGACCCGCACGGCGGCCGCAAGCGGCGCGCGGTGGAGGTGGCAGATCGCCGCCGCGACGGCGTCGGCGGCGTGATCGGTCGTTGGTGCGACACCGGTGAGCCGCTCGACCATGAGACGGATCTGGCGCTTGTCGGCGCGCCCCGAGCCGGTGACCGCGGACTTGATCTCGGTGGGTGGATACTCGGCGACCTCCACGCCCGCGGATGCCACGGCGACCAGCAGCGCCCCGCGCGCCTCGGCGACTCCCATGGCCGCCGTGCTCACCGGGTGGACGAACCACGACTCGATCGCCGCACCGGTCACGCCCCCCGCCGACACGATCTCGCCGATCCCGTCGAAGAGGGCGCGCAGGCGCTCCACGTGGTCCGTCCGGGGGGACGTCGTGATGGTTCCGCAGTCGCGCACGAGAAGGCGCGAGCCGCTGCGCTCGACGAGCGCCCATCCGGTGTTGGCGAGGCCGGGGTCGATTCCGAGGATCATCCGAACAAATGTACCCTCTCGGCCGGTCGACTCCTGCCTGGCGCGGGCGCCGTCCCGCGACCCACGACGGGTGCCGAGGGGTGGCGACGCGCCGCGCGCGCCCCCACCCTCCTCAGCTCATCCGGCGACGGCCTCCAGCACCTCTTCCGAGATGTCGAAGTTCGCGTACACGTCCTGGAC
>CAYOSM010000102.1:0-8209 GCA_964406645.1 uncultured Bifidobacteriaceae bacterium
ACGTCGAATCGCTCCATCTCGTCTCCTTGTCGTCGCCCGTATCCACATGAGTGTCGCGCGAGCGGCGTTTCTTACCCGCCTCATTCGCCGGCGGGTGATCGGAGCGTCGCCGGGCGTTCGAGGTGGCACGTCAAGGGGGTCGGCTACCGGTAGCGAAATCGCGGCGACGGCCTGGTGTCTGGAGGTGTTCTCAGAATGAAGGGGTGGTGTTGGTGGTGTCGTAGCTGGTGGGTATGAATACGTTGATGTCGTCGTGGAAGCCGGATACGCCGTTTGCGGTGAGTGATGGGTTGTGGGCGGTGGTGGAGCCGCTTTTGCCGGTGGTGGAGAGGCGGTTTCGGTATCCGGGTCGCAGGCGGTATTCGGATCGGGATTGTCTTGCGGGGATCGTTGAGGTTGCGCGGTTGGGGATTCCGTGGCCGGCGTTGCGGCAGGTGGCGGGTAAGCCGAGTGGGCAGACGTGTTGGCGCAGGTTGGATGAGTGGACGCGTGCGGGGGTGTGGGAGCGTGTGCTTCAGGCGGTGGTCGAGGAGCTCGATAAGGCCGGGGGTTTGGACACGCGCCGGCTGATCGTGGATGCGACGACGGTGCCGGCGAAAAAGGGGGCTCCACGACGGGCCCGAGCCCGATCGACCGCGGTAAACCCTCCTGCAAAATCCATTTGATCTGTGATGCGGGTGGGGTGCCTTTGGCGGTTGAGGTGTCGGGCGGGAACCTGAACGAACGCGGGTTTGTCATCGGCCTGGTGGAACAGGTCGCCCGGGCTGGTTGGCTGGGTGCCTGCCGTTGCCCGGCTCTTTTGGCCGATCGTGGCTACGACAGTGAACGGCTGCGCGGTGAGCTTGAAGCACGGGGCATCGGCCACTGCATCAGCCGCCGCCGTCATCACACGAAAGCCGACGGGCCCCCCGCCGCGGCCGGCACCCGCCGACGACGCAAACCCCCACCCCCGGACCCTCTCGCCCGCTACCGGTGGCCGGTAGAACGAACATTCTCCTGGCTTTTGGCCTGGCGACGAATCTGGGTGCGATGGGAACGACGCGCCGACATGTACGAGGCCTTCGTCCAGATCGCCCAGATCATGGTCCTCCAAGCCATCATCGCCCGCTCATTATGAGAACACCTCCTGACACCGGGCCGTCGCTCGTGGCAGACGACACGAGACGGGATTCCGCCCAGAATATCCGTGCGTGCAGGTCTTTCTCTGTATTCCGGTGCATGCGCCGGTGCTGGTGCGACGTTCTGGCTGTCTGGCACCAGACCGTCGCAGGTATCCGGGACGGCGTAGGTCGCGACCCCGATCGCCCTCGGAGATGGCACCCGGCACCACTGACCTCACCCCAGGTCGCCGCCTTCTGGAATCAACCCTTTAGGATGGGGCTATGGCCGACTCGACTCATGACGATCACCGTCCGGCCCGCCCCGATGCGGATCCCGAACTGCGGGATTGGCTCGACGCCCTCGACGACGTCCTCGACAGCGACGGACCCGAGCAGGCGGGACAGTTGCTCGGCCAGGTGCTCTCCGAGGCGACTCTCGACGGCATCCCGGTGCCCGTCACCCTCACCACCCCGTATGTGAACACGATCCACGTCGAGGACGAGGAGCCGATCCCCGGCGACCAGGACGTGGAGCACCGGCTGAGATCCGCGATCCGCTGGAACGCCGCCGCCATGGTCCTCCAGGCCAACAAGGAGGCGGGGGACCTCGGCGGCCACATCGCGTCCTACCAGTCTGCGGCCACCCTCTACGAGATCGGCTTCAACCACTTCTGGCGCGCACCGTCGGAGGACTTCGGCGGCGACCTGGTCTACATCCAGGGGCACTCCTCGCCCGGCATCTACGCGCGCGCCTTTCTCGAAGGACGCCTCACCGAGGAACAGCTGCGCTACTTCCGCGAGGAGGTGGACGGCAAGGGGCTCTCCTCGTATCCGCACCCGTGGCTGATGCCGGACTTCTGGCAGTTCCCGACCGTCTCGATGGGGCTCGGGCCGATCATGGCCATCTACCAGGCCCGCTTCCTCAAGTACCTCCACTGGCGTGGCCTGGCGCAGACGCGCGGCCGGAAGGTCTGGGCGTTCATGGGCGACGGCGAGATGGACGAGCCCGAGTCGCTCGGCGCCATCTCACTCGCCGGACGCGAGGGCCTCGACAACCTCGTCTTCGTCATCAACTGCAACCTGCAGCGACTCGACGGTCCCGTCCGCGGCAACGGGAAGATTATCCAGGAGCTCGAGTCCGTCTTCCGCGGTGCCGGCTGGAACGTCATCAAGGTCATCTGGGGCGAGTACTGGGACCCGCTCCTCGCCGCCGACCATGACGGTCTTCTGCGTCGCCGGATGACCGAGGCGGTCGACGGCGAGTACCAGGCGTTCAAGTCGCGCGACGCGCAGTTCGTCCGCGACGAGTTCTTCGGGAAGTACCCCGAGCTCAAGGAGCGCGTGGCGCACCTCTCGGATGCCGACATCTGGCGGCTCAACCGCGGTGGTCACAGTCCGCGGAAGGTGTACGCGGCCTACCACGCGGCCACCAACCACATCGGCCAGCCGACCGTGATCCTGGCGAAGACCATCAAGGGCTACGGGATGGGCGCGGCCGGTGAGTCGCAGAACATCACCCACCAGCAGAAGAAGATGAAGGCGGAGGCGCTCCTCCACTTCCGCGACAAGTTCAAGGTGCCGCTGTCGGACGAGGACGCGCGGAACGCGGTCTTCTTCAAGCCGCCCTACGACAGCCCCGAGATGGAGTACCTCCGCGAGCACCGCGAGAAGCTCGGTGGTTCGCTCCCGGCCCGCCGGCCGGTGGAGGAATCGCTGGAGGTCCCGCCGCTCGAGGCGTACGAGGCACTCCTCGAGGATCACGGCGAACGCCGCATCTCGACCACGATGGCGTTCGTGCGCGCACTCTCCGTCAACCTCCGCGACGCGAACGTGGGGGAGCGGGTGGTGCCCATCGTCGCCGACGAGGCCCGCACCTTCGGCATGGAGGGCATGTTCCGCCAGCTCGGCATCTTCTCCCAGAGCGGGCAGCTCTACCGCCCGGAGGACGCGTCCCAGCTGATGTATTACCGCGAGGACGTGAAGGGGCAGATGCTCCAGGAGGGCATCAGCGAGGCCGGCGCCCTGGCGTCCTGGATCGCGGCGGCCACGGCCTACGCCAACTCGGGCGTCACGATGGTCCCGTTCTTCGCGTTCTACTCGATGTTCGGATTCCAGCGCGTCGGAGACCTCCTCTGGGCGGCTGGCGACTCCCGCGCTCGAGGCTTCCTCATCGGCGGCACCTCCGGCCGCACCACGCTGAACGGCGAGGGACTGCAGCATGCGGACGGCCACAGCCTGCTGCACGCCTCCACGATCCCGAACTGCCACTCCTACGATCCGTCGTTCGCCTACGAGGTCGCCACGCTCATCCAGCACGGGATGCGCCGCATGCTGACCGAGCAGGAGGCGGGGTTCTACTACCTCACGGTCACCAACGAGAACCTCCCCCAGCCGAAGATGCCCGAGGGGGCGGCCGAGGGGATCATCCGTGGCATGCACCGTGTCCGGACGGCCACCCCGGACCTGCCGCGCGTCCAGCTCCTAGGGTCCGGCACCATCCTCCGCGAGGCGCTCGCCGCCGCCGACCTGCTGGAGGAGGACAACCAGATCAGCGCCGACGTCTGGAGCGTCACCAGCTTCACCGAGCTCCGTCGTGATGGCATGGCCGTCGAGCGCTGGAACACGCTCCATCCCCATGAGCCGAAGCGCGAGTCGTACGTCGCCGACTGCCTGGGGAGCGGGGAGGGACCCGTGATCGCGGCGACCGACTACATCCGAGCGGTGCCGGACGGCATCCGCGCATACGTCCCCGGCACCTACCATGTCCTCGGCACCGACGGTTACGGTCGGAGTGACACGCGGGCGAACCTCCGCCGGTTCTTCGAAGTCGACCGCTACCACATCGCGGTCGCCGCGCTCTCGGCACTGGCGGACGACGGCCTCGTCGGACCCGCGACCGTCGCCAAGGCGATCGCCCGATACGACATCGATACGGAGGTCCCACCACCATGGCAGCGGTGAACGAGATCGTCCTACCGGACATCGGTGACTTCACCGACGTCCCCGTCATCGAGGTTCTGGTCGCATCGGGCGACACCGTCGCGGAGAACGATCCCCTGATCGTCCTGGAGTCGGACAAGGCCACCATGGAGGTGCCCTCACCGGCCGGCGGCGTGATCGACTCCGTCACCGTGAAGGTGGGCGATACGGTCTCCCAGGGCGACGTGATCGTGACCCTCGTAGGAGGGGACGACGAGGCCTCCGATGCCACGGAGGAGACCTCCGAAGATGATGCGCCGGACATTGTCGCCGATGAGGAGGCGCCCGCCGAGGCATCCGCGGACGTACCGTCGGAGGATGACGCCGCTGTATCCGAGGCGGAAGCCGAAACCGAAGCCGACGACGACGAAAGCGATGCGGACAGCGGCGGGGAGACCTCCGGCGCCGGTGAGCGTAAAGAGGCGGCGACGGCTGCCGAAACGGCCCGCACGCCGCGCACATCCGCGCCCTCCGGAGAGGGTCCGGCGGCCGGTCCCGCCGCCCGGCGGGCCGCCCGTGAGCTCGGGATCGACCTCGCGGCCGTCTCCGGCACCGGGCGCGGAGGACGTGTCACCCTTGAGGACGTCGCCCGCGCCGCACGCGATGCGGGGCAGGGGGGCGGCGCGACCAGCGGGCTCCTGGCGGGCCTGCCGGAGTGGCCGCACCCGGACTTCGCCTCCTTCGGCGAGATCGAACGGGTGCCCCTCTCCCGCATCGCGCGGATCGCTGGTCCGCTCCTGGCGCGGAACTGGGTCGCGATCCCCCATGTCACGCAGTTCGACGAGGCGGACATCACCGAGCTGGAGGCCTTCCGGAAGACTGTCAACGCCGATCATGCGGACGAGGGCGTCAAGGTGACGATGGTGTCACTCCTGCTCAAGGCCTGCGCCGTGGCACTCCGCGAGTTCCCCGCGTTCAACAGCTCGCTGGACGGTGACGAGCTCGTCCTCAAGCACTACTACCACCTCGGGTTCGCCGCGGACACACCGGCCGGCCTGATGGTCCCGGTCATCCGCGATGTCGACCGGAAGGGCCTTCTCGGCATCGCCCGCGAGCTCGCCGAACTCTCGGCCGCCGCACGCGACGGATCGATCACCGGCGAGCAGATGACGGGCGGTACGTTCACCATCTCGAGCCTGGGCGGGATCGGCGGGACCGCCTTCACGCCGATCATCAACGCGCCCGAGGTCGCCATCCTCGGCGTGTCCCGGTCGGCGATGAAGCCGGTGTGGGACGGCCGCTCGTTCGGCGCCCGGCTCATGCTTCCGCTGTCGCTCTCCTACGACCACCGGGTGATCGACGGGGCCGCGGCCGCGCGGTTCACCACGCGCCTCGCCGAGCTCCTCCGCGATCCGCGCGAGATGCTGCTGTGACGGATCCGGTCGACGTCGTCGTCCTCGGCGGCGGTCCCGGGGGCTACACGGCCGCCTTCCGCGCCGCGGACCTCGGCCTCTCCGTCACGATCATCGAACGCGAGCCCACGCTCGGAGGCGTCTGCCTCAACGTCGGCTGCATCCCGTCGAAGGCACTCCTCCACGCCGCGGAGGTCATCACCGCGGCCGAGCACGCGTCGGCGATCGGTGTCACGTTCGGGCCGCCCGCCATCGACATCGACGCCCTCCGGGATTCGACGGCCTCAGTGGTCGGCACCCTGACCCGCGGCCTGGCCGGTCTCGCACGCAAGCGCAAAGTGACGGTTCTCCACGGCACCGGGCGATTCACCTCTCCGACGCGCATCGCGGTCGAGGGCGACGACGGCGCGGTCGACGTCGACTTCCGGCACGCCATCGTCGCGGCCGGATCCCGCCCGGTCATGCTGCCGGGGCTCCCGGACGATCCGCGGATCATGGACTCGACGGGTGCGCTGGCGCTGGCCGACGTGCCCAACAGGCTCGCCGTCATCGGCGGAGGGATCATCGGCCTCGAGATGGCGACGGTCTACGACGCGCTGGGATCCGAGGTCACCGTCATCGAGGCGCTTCCGCAGCTCATGACCGGCTGCGACCCGGACCTCGTCGAGCCGCTTCTCGCGCGCATCCGCGACCGGTACGCGGCCATCCACGTCTCCACACGGGTGGAGGGCATCACCGCCGAGGACGACGGCCTGCACGTGGCCGTCTCCGGTGAGGACGGCGCCGACGTCATCGTCGCCGACCGCGTCCTCGTCGCCATCGGCCGGCGGGCGAACGGCGACCTCATCGGTGCCGACGCCGCCGGGATCGCCGTGGACGAGCGGGGCGTGATCGCCGTGGACGACGCCATGCGGACGAACGTCGCGGGCATCTTCGCCATCGGCGACATCACGGGCAACCCCATGCTGGCCCACCGGGCCACCCACCAGGGTCGCGTGGCCGCCGAGGTGGTCGCAGGCGATGACGTCACCTTCGGCGCGCTCACCGTCCCGTCGGTGTCCTACACCGATCCCGAGATCGCCTGGACCGGACTCACGCAGACAGAGGCCGAGGCGGCGGGCGCGGACGTCGAGATCGCCCGCATCCCGTGGCGCGCGTCCGGTCGCGCGCTCACGCTCGGACGGCCCGAGGGGCTCACCAAGCTGATCACGGACCGCGAGTCGGGACGCATTCTCGGTGCCGGCATCACCGGTCCGAACGCCGGCGAGCTGATCAGTGAGCTCGTGCTCGCCATCGAGATGGGGGCGGTGGCCGAGGACGTCGCGCTCACGATCCATCCGCATCCCACGCTGTCCGAGACGTCGGCGCTCGCGGCGGAGTGGATCGACGGATCCATCACGGACCTGGTGAAGCCGAAGCCCCGAAGTTGAGGGGCCGCGGGTTTTCCCGGCAGACGATGTAACGCCGGGCGTTAAGCCCGGGGCGCTACAGAACGTCCATCACCCGCCGCTTCCGCTCGTGTCGTCTGGGCGGATCAGGACCTGGAGGAACTCGTGATTCACGAAGAGCAGATCACGCCCCACCTTGACCTCGTTGAGCAGGCCGGCGTCAACGAGGCTGTGAAGCCATGAGGATGCCGTCTGGCGTGACTTGTTGCATCGGTCGACCACGGTGGTGATTCGGCAATACGGCTGTTCGAAGAGAACGGCCAGGAACTGCGCGTCCCGACCGCCAGGGGTCGCGGCGCGGGCGCGGTCGGCAATGCTCTCTTGACATGCGCGGATTGAGTCGATCCGACGGGTCGTCGATTCTGCGGATTCACGGACTGCGTCAAGCATGAAAAGGATCCATTCGATCCACTCTCCTTCTGCAGTGACAGATCGGAGGAGTCGGTAGTAGTCGTTCTTTCGCGCGATGATCGAACGTGAGAGATAGAGGATCGGCTCGTCAAGAAGTCCGGCCTCGATGAGCATGAGGATGTTGATCACCCGGCCGGTACGTCCGTTTCCATCGTGGAACGGATGAATGGCCTCGAACTGGTAGTGCGTGACGGCCATTCGCACCAGGGGATCAAGACCATCCTGTGCGTGGATGAAACGCTCCCAGTCGGCGAGCTTCTGCCGGAGCAGTGTTTCGCCTTCGGGAGGTGCGTAGACGATCTCCTGCGTGAGAGGGTTGGCGATGCGCGTTCCGGGTACCGTCCGGACGTCGATCTCCCGCCCCTGGATGTGTGAGCAGACCAGCGCCGCCGTTCGTGTGGATAGCGGACGCTCGTTGATGGCCCTCAGCCCGGAGAAGATGGCGCCTCGATAGCGCAGTGCCTCCTTGGTGGCATGGTCTCCGCCATCGGAGTCGACGTGACGGAAGAGTTCGTCCGCCGTGGTCACGATGTTCTCGATCTCAGAGCTCGCCTGGGCCTCGAGAAGGGGAACGGCGTGAAGCAGCACCCGCGGGTTCGGTAGCTGCTTCCCGGCTGCTGCGAGAGTGGCCAACGCTGCTCTCGCGTCGATCGTCGCCTTGAGAACGGACTTCGGCTCGAGGTCGATTCCGGCCGGTGGAAGTGATGGGAGGCTGTTGAATGGGATCTCGGGATGCCAGCGCATACGTCAACTCTTTCAACCGATCGCGATAACGCGTTAAATTTCAAGAGGAAACTTAACACGTCGTCGGGATGTGTTCGATCGTCGAACACGACGGACCGCGTCCCGATGCGCGGGACCGCTCCCTCCCGCGTCAGGAGCCGGTGATGTCCTGAACGGCCTCGTCGACCGTCGCGTG
>CAYOSM010000103.1:0-7957 GCA_964406645.1 uncultured Bifidobacteriaceae bacterium
GTGATCGACCGCTCGGGCACACCCAGGTTCACGTCGTCCAGGACGTGGTGCCGGTCAAACCACATGCCGAGCCCCTCGACATCGAGGACCGGGTCGGTCGATGGCGGATCCGGTGCGGCCGCCGAGGCCGTCCGTCCTGGCGTCGGCGCCACGGACAGATCGCGGGTGAGGTCGGTCATCGGGCCTCCCGGCGCATCCGCCACACGACGGTGCGCGCCACCAGGTTGAGGACGAGGACGAAGCACACGAGCACCAGAGCGGCCGCCCATGCATGCGCCTGCGCGACGGGCACGGTGGAGTTGATGGTGCCCGTGAAGATGTAGGCCGGCAGGGAGGCGATCGGCTCGAAGAGCGATCGTGAGAAGAACTGCGCCCCCAGTGCGGTGACCAGGAGCGGCGCGGTCTCCCCCGCCACGCGCGCCACGGCGATCATGACGCCCGTCAGGATCCCCGGCAGCGCGTGAGGGAGCACGACGCTGCACGTGACCCTCCACCGGGGTGCACCGAGGGCGAGTGCGCCCTCGACCTGGGAGGTGGGCACGAGGCGGAGCATCTCGTCCGACGAGCGGACGACGATCGGGTACATGATGAAGGCGAGCGCCAGTCCGCCGGCCAGTGCGGAGAACGCGCCCATGGGCAGCACGACCGCGATCGCGATCACCAGTCCGGCCACGATGGACGGCACACCGAGCAGCATGTCGGTGAACGCACCCAGGAACGCGGACGCCCGCCGCATCCATGGGCCGCGGGACGCACTCTCGCGGATGAAGAGCGCGGTCAGAACGCCCAGGGGGACGGAGACCACGACCGCCACGCCCACCATGATCGCCGTCCCCGTCAGCGCGTGCCGGATCCCGTTGCCCTCCATGTCCGGTTCGCCGTCGCTCGTGAAGAAGTCCCAGGACAGACCGCCGGCCCCCCTCACGACGCAGTACCCGATGACGAGCACGAGTGGGACGAGGGCGACGACGACGGCGACGTGCACGGAGAACTCACCGAGTGCCGATCGAAACCGCCGTACACCGCTCACCCGGGGCAGTCCGTCACGTGCCACCTGGCGCGACGGCGCTGCCGCGCCAGGAGCCCGTCCATTCGGCCGCACGGCGCCGGTCACACGGCGTGCTGCTCGCCTCGCCGGAGCCAGGAGCGCACCCAGCACCCTCCGGATGCGCCCCTCCCCGGCGGTGCGTGACACGAGGATGCGGGCGATGACGTTGACGACGAAAGCGATGAGGAAGAGCACGAGGCCCATCGCGATGAGCGCGGACGTGTGCAGCGAGCTCACGGCGGAGTTGTATTCGCTCGCGATCGTGCCCGCCAGCGACTGACCCGATCCCAGGAGCGACGAGAAGACGTTGGGCTGACCGCCGATGATCATCATCACGGCGATGGTCTCGCCCACCGCGCGCCCGAGGCCCAGGGCGGCGGCGCCGACGATTCCGGATCGCGCCATCGGGAGGACTGCCGATCGGACCATCTCCCAGCGTGTGGCGCCCAGCGCCAGCGCCGCCTCGGTCTGGTCGTCGGGTACACCGGCGATGACCTCGCGGATCACCGCGGTCATGATGGGCAGGATCATCACGGCGAGCACCAGGCCCGCCAGGAGTATCGAGCCGCCGAGCACCGGTCCGCCGAGGGCGCCGATGCCGAGATTGTGGCCGGCGATCCACTCGAGTCCGGGCTTGACCGCGGGTACCAGGACCAGGAACCCCCAGAGGCCGAAGACCACCGACGGGATCGCCGCCAGGAGATCGACGAGCACGGCCACGGGGCCCCGCATCCACTTCGGCAGGATCACGACCGTGCCGATCGCCACGCCCACGGCCAGCGGCACGGCGATGATCATGGCGATGGCGGAGGTCACGACGGTCCCGTAGATGGCCGGGAGGGCGCCGAACTCGCCGATGGCGGGAACCCAGTCGCGGCCGGTGAGGAAGTCGCGGACCCCGATCTGGTCCCAGGTCGCGTCCGTCAGACCGGCCATCTTCAGGACGAGCCATGCGACCGCCGCCACGCCGATGAGGGCGGCGGCGACGGTCAGGCCGAGGTATGCGCCGTCCGCAAAGCGGCCGGCGCGAGAACGCGTCAGTCCGGTGGGGGGCGCCGCAGCGCCCTCCACCGGGTGCGGTGATGTCGTCCGAGGGAGAATCGGTGACTACCGCAGCTTGGACAGCTGTGCCTTCGCCTTGGTCAAGATGGCGGGCGGGAGCGGAGCGAAGCCGAGACCGGACAGCTTTGCCTGCTCCTTCGAGGAGTAGAAGTAGTTCAGCATCCCCTTGACGCCGGAGAGGCTGCCCGACTTACCGGCCTTGCGGTAGTCGGTGTACGCCAGGATCCAGGTCGTGGTGACGATCGGGTAGGCGGTCTTGGCCGGGCTCTGCGTCAGATCGAGGACCAGGTTGGACGGGATCTTCTTCGGGTCGACGTTTCCGGCGCGAAGGATCGCGGGCACCGACGGCGCCATGTACACCACTCGGCGGACGGCGACCTTGCGGTTCTTGCCCTTCACCTTGCGCGTCACCTGGATGACCTCGCTCTTGCCGATCGCCGCGAGCTTGGGGCCGAGACCGGCGGCGCGCGCGTCCCCGAGGTCCACGTAGCCGATCGAACCGGAGTTCTGCGTGACGCAGGAGGCCACACCTGCGTTGCCAGGAGACTTGACCTGGTTGCCGCCCCAGTTCGGGATCTGCCCGGCCGCGACCTTCTTCTTGAAGTCGGCGCTGGCTTTGACGAGGTACGACGAGAAGGCGAAGCTGGTTCCCGATCCCTCCTGCCGGACGCAGAGGGTGATCGGCTGGTTGGGAAACTTGAAGCCCTTGGTGCGCGGGTTCGTCTTGTTGTCGGCGACGATACGCGCATCGTTCCAGCGGGTGATGGAACCGGAGAAGATCTCACCGAGGGTCTTGCCGCGGAGCTGCAGGGCACCGCGCTGTCCCTGGATGTTGGTGGGAACGGTCACCGCTCCGAGGAGCGTCGGGAAGTACAGGACGCCCGATCCGCCGCGCTTCGTGGAGAGGTCGGAGAGCTGCTCCCTGGTGAGCGGCGCGTCCGACGCCCCGAAGTCGACGGTTCCATTGATGAAGTCGTTGATGCCACCGGTGGAGCCCTTGGACGTGTAGCTGCACGCACCGCCCGAGTCCTGGCACCACAGCTGGTAGGCGATGCGGGGGAAGGACGCCCCGGACCCCTTCACCTCGGCTGCCGCCGTTGCGGCACCGGCCAGAGCGAGGGTGGCGACGGCCGCTCCGGCCATCCTGCTGACGCGCTTGTTCACTGAGTTCACGCCTCTCTGTCGGATTCGTTCGTCGGACGGCCACGGACTCTCGAGGTGTGGGGCCGACCGCGTGGACAGGACGCTACGAACCGATGCGCAGTCGCTGGGTGGCGAAGTGGGGACGGACTGGCTGCGCCGTCACCCGGGCTGTCTCATCTGTGTTCATGTGGATTCGACGATTGCCCGTGAGGACATCGTGCGGCACCGGTGAACGGCCGTCGGCGCGTCATCCATCCAGACCCATCGGGGTCGTGACCGTGAACAGCCGGTGGGTCACCGTGTGCCCGCACCGCGACGTCGGCACGCCGGTGACCGGCTGGTGAGTGGCCGCCGTGCGTTCTGCGCACAGCGTCGTCCCGTCAGGCGGCGGCGCGCTCCGCCGCGGTCGGCCAGTCCACGGTGATGCGGTCCGGGCGACCGGGGTCCACGGCGACCGGGAGCACCGCGCCGACGACGAAGAGATGGAGGGCGTACGACGGCACGCGAAGCCGCCCGAGCTCGACGACCCGATCACCGGTGGGCTCGAGCAGCGTGGCCGTGACCCGGTACGCGTCGGTCGGCATGCCGAAGACGATCGAGGGTTCGAGGGACTCGAGACGGGCCTCGACCCGCACACCCCGCTCCAGCCGTTTGCGGTTGACCTCGCGGTCGTCGATGCCCGGTGGGATCGGCTCGCGCAGCTGCTTGATGCGAAGGCTCGTCGCTTCAGGGTCGGGCGCGCCCGCCGCCTCCAGTGTCGCCGGCCAGTCGATCGCCACCTGCCCGGCGAGGTGGCGCACCATGACGGTCGCGCCGAGGTGGGCCCGCTCCGGCTCTTTCGGTATGTGCTGACGTACGGTGACCCGAAGCGGGCCGCCGGTCAGGGGGACCAGGTCGAGCCCGTAGGACATCTCCGTGACTTCATCGTTCACGACCAGCCGGATGGCGTCGATCGTGGCGGGCACGAGTTCGCCCTCCTCCATCAGCCGTGAGAGCTTCTTGTCGGTACGCCCTCCGGTGAAGAGGTTGGAGAGCACGTCGCCGGCGAAGTCGTCCAGAAAGCCCATGCGGCGAAACGTACGCCTCCGGACACCGGGCGACCAGTCGCTGCCGTCCTATTCGCGACGTCCCGACGAGAACGCCACCCGCGGTCAGGCCGGGCGACCGCCCTGCGCGTCGCACCACGCACGGATCGTCTCGCCGAGGGCGGCGAGACCCAGATCGATCCGGCTGGCGTCGGCGGAGCTGAAACTGAGCCGCATCGTGTGCGCCCCGCCGCCGAGGGCGTAGAAGGGCGGACCGGGCACGTACGCCACGTGACGGGCGACGGCCTCGGGGAGCATCGCGGTGGTGTCGATGTGGTCCGGAAGCGTGAGCCACAGGAACATGCCGCCCTCGGGCGTCGTGTGACGGACGTCGGCCGGAAGCAGGCGTTCGATGGCGCCGACCATGTGAGCGGCGCGCTCCCCGTACACCGAGCGGATCCGGACGATCTGGCGTGGCAGCACGTCGTCCACGAGGTCGGCGATGATCATCTGGTTGAGCGTCGGGGTGTGGAGGTCCGCGGCCTGCTTGGCCTCGATCACCTTGCGCATCACCGTCTCGGGCGCCTGGAGCCATCCGTCCCGGAGTCCCGGTGCCAGCGTCTTGCTGAAGGAGCCCGCGTAGACGACGTTGCAGCGGTCGGGATCCCCGTCGGCCTGGTCCAGCGCGAGCGAGTAGAGGCTGGGCAGCGTCTCGCCCGAGAAGCGGATCTCCCCGTACGGATCGTCCTCGATGACGAGGACCCCGTGCCGCGCGGTCACCTCGACGAGCCGGCGACGACGCTCGAGGGACATCGTCCGTCCCGTGGGGTTCTGGAAGTTGGGGACCGTGTAGAGGAGCTTGGCCGGGTGCTCCGCGAGGATCACGTCCAGCGCGTCGACGTCGATGCCGTGCTCGTCAGTGGGCACCTGCACGTAGCGCGGACCGAACGCCGTGAACGCCTGAAGTGCCCCGAGGTACGTCGGCGTCTCGACCACGACGACGTCGCCCTCGTCGATGAGGACGCGCGCCAGGAGGTCGAGCCCCTGCTGACTGCCCGTCACGATCTGGACGTTGTCGCTGGCGATGCCGTCGCGTGCGGCGATCCACTCGCGCAGCGGACGGTAGCCCTCGGTGGTGCTGTACTGGAGCGCCGCGGAGCCCTGCTCGCGCAGCACCCGGTCGGTGGCCTCACGCACCTCGTCCAGAGGGAAGAGCTCGGCGGCGGGAAGACCGCCGGCGAAGCTGATGACGTGCGGATCCTCGGTGATCTTCAGGATCTCGCGGATGGCGCTGGCGCTCGTGCGGCGTGCGCGATGCGCGATCAGCGCATCGAACGGCGGGACGGAACGGTGCGCTGCGGTCGGCATTCCCCCGATTCTACGGGAGCGGTGCCGTCCGGCGCGCGAGCCACGAACTGGCTTAACGCCTCCCCGGCGTCGCGTCCATCCCGGCGTTCACGACCTCGGCCACGCAGGACTCCGCGCCCTCCGCCCGGGTCGTGGTGGAGGCGATCTTCGCCCCGGGAGCCACGACGGAGAGGATCCCCCTCCAGATGGAGCGGTCGAGACCGCAGACGCGCTCCGGGTCGTGGAACGCCATCTCCTCGAACGGGCACGAACACGCCTTGATGGCCGTCTTCGAGCTCCCGTCGAGTTCGGCGGCGAAACCGTACCGCGTGAGCAGGCGCACCACCTCGGCGATGGCCTGGGTCGGCGTGAACGACTCGTCCCCGACCTGGTCCTCGGCGAGCGACCGGCCGAACTCGAAGCCGACGTGCTCCAGGCGCTCGCCGGGCGTGGAACCCTCGTCCGTCATCGCCTCGAGGAGGAGCCGCGCCAGGAGGTCGTAGTGGCGCGCCGGGAGCGCGACGTTGACCTCCGTCTCGGCCAGGGAGTAGATCTTGGGCGGACGTCCTGCGCCCGGCCCACCCTGGGACCGGCGCCGGAACTCGGACTGCAGGAAGCCCATCTCGACGAGCTTGTCGAGATGGAAGCCGGCAAGGCGGCTGTCGATGCCGACCTCGCCCGCGATCTGCGTGCGCGTGACCGGTTCGGCGGCCTCGCGGACAGCGAAGAACACCCGCCGTCGGGTTCCATCTCCCAGCGCGGTCGCGAGGCGTTCGATCTCCTGCTCGGTGCGGTCCATCTCGTGCGTCATCACGGTGCCTCCAGCGGAATGACCAATGGTACCCCACATGGTCGCAGTGAACGTCGTTTCCGGTAACGTAGATTGCTGATAGAACACAGCGAGCCTCCAGGAGGAGCCGTGTCCACCATCCCCCCGCCCCCCGAAATCGAGGGAATCGACCAGTACAAGTTCGGCTGGCACGATCCGTCGCACTCGGTGTTCACCCCGAAGAAGGGCCTCAACGCCGACGTTGTGCGCGAGATCTCCCAGCTCAAGGGTGAGCCGGAGTGGATGACGAAGTTCCGTCTCCGTTCGCTCGAGATCTTCAACCGCAAGCCGCTTCCCACCTGGGGCGGCGCCCTGGACGAGATCGACTTCCAGGACATCTACTACTACATCCGTGCCAGCGACAAGCAGGGTCGCAGCTGGGACGAGGTGCCGGACGACATCAAGAACACGTTCGACCGCCTGGGCATCCCGGAGGCCGAGCGCAAGTTCCTTGCCGGCGTGTCCGCCCAGTACGAGAGCGAGGTCGTCTACCACTCCATCCGCGAGGACCTGGCGAAGCAGGGGGTCATCTTCTGCGACACCGACACTGCGCTCCGCGAGCACGAGGACCTCTTCCGCGAGCACTGGGCCACGGTCATCCCGCCGGGTGACAACAAGTTCTCGGCGCTCAACAGCGCCGTGTGGTCCGGCGGATCGTTCATCTGGGTGCCGCCGGGGGTCCGGGTCGAGATCCCGCTCCAGGCGTACTTCCGGATCAACCAGGAGAACATGGGCCAGTTCGAGCGCACGCTCATCATCTGCGAGGAGGACTCGTTCGTCCACTACGTCGAGGGCTGCACCGCGCCGGTGTACTCCAGCGACTCGCTGCACAGCGCGGTGGTCGAGATCATCTGCAAGAAGGGCTCGCGCTGCCGGTACACGACGATCCAGAACTGGTCGACCAACGTCTACAACCTGGTGACCAAGCGCGCGGTCTGCCACGAGAACGCCACCATGGAGTGGGTCGACGGCAACCTGGGCAGCAAGCTCACCATGAAGTACCCGGCCGTCTGGATGACCGGTCGCGGCGCCCGCGGCGAGGTCCTCTCGGTCGCGTTCGCCAGCGAGGACATGCACCAGGACGCCGGCGCGAAGATGGTCCACGTCGCACCCGACACCTCGTCCACCATCGTCAGCAAGTCGATCTCGAAGGGCGGCGGCCGCACCAGCTACCGCGGCCTCGTCAAGGTCGAGCCGGGCGCGCGCCGGGTCAAGGCGAGCGTCGTGTGCGACGCGCTGCTTCTCGACGAGGACAGCCGTTCGGACACGTACCCCTACATGGACATCCAGGAGGAGGACACCTCCATCGGCCACGAGGCCACGGTGTCCAAGGTCGCCGACGACCAGCTCTTCTACCTCATGAGCCGTGGGCTCACCGAGGAGGAGGCCATGGCGATGATCGTCCGCGGCTTCATCGAGCCCATCGCGAAGGAACTCCCCATGGAGTACGCGGTCGAGCTCAACCGACTCATCGAGCTTCAGATGGAGGGATCGATTGGCTAG
>CAYOSM010000104.1:0-3407 GCA_964406645.1 uncultured Bifidobacteriaceae bacterium
CGCTCGGCGCCGGGGATCCCGGCCACCAGCCGGTCGATCGCCTCCGCCGGGGTCACCCGGTCCTCCTCCCCCTGGACCACGGCGGTCGGAACGGAGATGCGCGCGAGGGCGGCGATGCGGTCGGCGCGGTCTCTCATGGCGAAGAGGGCACCGACGACGGACTCGGGTCGCTGCATCTCCGCGATCGCCCGGGCGGTGACCACGACGTCGGGATCGGCGGCCTCGGAGGTCATGCGCGGCATGAAGCCGTCCAGGAACGCGGCGAAACCCTCGCCCCGGATGGTCGCGATGGCGCTGTGCCGTCCAGCTCGGCCCTCCTCCGTGTCCGCATCCGCGCGGGTGTTGGCCAGGATCAGGCCGCCGACGAGGTGCGGATGCTCCTCCACCAGGGCGAGGGCGACGTAGCCGCCCATGGAGAGGCCGCAGACGATGGCGGGGGCCGCGTCGGCGCGCATGATGATCTCGGCGACCTCGGCCGCCGCGTCGGAGATGGAGGGCTCGTGTTCGAGGACTCGCCCGCCGAACCCCGGGAACTGCGGGGCGATGACGTCGACGTCCACCGTCAGCCGCGCGCGCAGGGCGTCCCAAAAGGACGCGTCCTCCGGGAACGGATGTAGAAGCACAAGGGTGGGACGTTCGTTATCCACCTGGCAATCTTAGGACCGTGACCGCGACCGCACCACCCGTCGACCCGACGGCCGTTCCACGCCACAGCGGAGGCTTCGGAGGCCTCACGCCCGGCGGGGCCGTGGGTGAGAGCAGCGAGACGATCGTGAGCTGCCTCGGCGTGGAGCATCACCAGGAGGGAGCGGCCGTCGCGATCCTCATCCTGACCGCGAGCCCCGGGCTCGTCGAATGGAACCCCACGGAGGGCCTCGCGGTGTCCGACGACGCGGGCGGCGCATACGGCGTCACGCCGCTCTCGGTCATCAGCGGCCTGGGCCAGGTGGAGGCGACGGTGTGGATCACGCCGGCCGTCCCGCCCGAGGCCCGCGCCCTTCACCTCGACGTGGACGGCGTCCTGCGGGTCAATCCGGCCCGCGGCGAGCGTGGCGTCGCGCGCGAGCTCTCCGAAGGGCCGTGGAGCATCGACGTGGACCTCCGTCCGCCGCGCACGCTCAGCGACGCCCCGGAGCGCCCCGCCGTCGGCCGGGATCCCGACGACCCCCAGGCCGTACCGGCACGCGCCCGCGCGCTCTTCGACGGCGTCCTGCCCGTGGGTCAGGCGCGTCTGGTTGAGGGGTCCGCCTTCTGCCTGACGGCCGTCGAGCGGTACGCCGACCGATGGATCGCGAACGTGGTGGCCCTCGGCCCCGAGGATGCGGCCACAGCGACGCCGGCGGTCGGTCGCGCTCACATCACCGCATGGGACGACGTCGGCACGACCTACCGCTTGACGGCACTCAACGGAGCGGCCGACGCATCATGGAGCCAGTGCTCCTACGAGGCGGTGCCGGCACTCAATCCGGATGCGTCGGTACTTGCCGTCGAGATGACACACATTCCCCGCGGCCGCGACTCCGGATCACGCCGCCTCGAAATCGATGGGCCGATCGTCTTCTCGAGCGTGATTCCCGCATGACGGCCGGATGGCCGCACGGCCCGGTGTGGGTGGTCATCCCCACCTACAACGAGGCCGAGAACATCGCGGAGATGGCGGTGGCACTCCTCAGCGTCTTCGACGAGGAGTCGCTCGACGCGCGCATCCTCGTCGTGGACGACGGCTCGCCCGACGGAACCGCCGACATCGTCGACGGCGTCCGTGAGCGGGACGACCGGATCGAGGTGCTCCGGCGCTCGGCCAAGGAGGGGATCGGCCCCGCATACCTCGCCGGCTTCCGCCTGGCGCTCGACCGCGGTGCGGCCCTCATCGTCGAGATGGACGCCGACTTCTCGCACGACCCGAAGGACGTCCCCCGTCTCGTGGCGGCCGCCGAGCACGCGGACCTGGTGCTGGGCTCTCGGTACGTGACGGGCGGGGGCGTCACCCGCTGGGGCCCGCTCCGTCGCATCATCAGCCGCGCCGGCTCGGCGTACGCCCGTCTCGTGCTCGGCCTGCGGACACGCGACCTCACCGGCGGCTTCAAGTGCTTCCGGCGCGAGGTGCTCGAGACGCTCCCGCTGGACGATGTGGCCGCGGCGGGCTACGTGTTCCAGATCGAGATGACCTACCGGACGATCCTCGCGGGCTTCCGCGTGCGGGAAATCCCGATCACCTTCACCGAGCGGGTGCGGGGACAGTCGAAGATGGGCGGCGGCATCGTGAAGGAGGCCGCCATCCGCGTGCCTCAGCTGCGACGCCTGAGGAAGACGACGAAGCCGGAGTGAGATCGGTGCGTGACGGTCCGGACGGTCGTCGCGTACCCCGCCTCGTCAGGTCAGGTAGATCCGGAGCCGAGTGATCCGCGGCCCCCTGCCCGACACCGTGGAGGACGTATCCCGACGTCGTCCCTGCCCTCGCGAGCGCGGCGCCGAGCCTCTCACCACCCCGGCTGACAGCCGAACCGGCTCACGTTCCACGAGGGGCTGAGACGCAGGAGTTCCGCCACCGCGGCCTGCTGGACGTCGCCCGTGGTGGTGGCGACGCGACAGCTCCACGCGATGGCGCTCCGGGGCTGGCGGTCCACCGCCCGTCCGGCCGCGCGGGCGGCCCCCGCCGGATCGTCGAGTGCGGTCAGGGCGCGGGCCTCCTGGAGGAGCCCCTGGACCGAGAGCGGGTTGCGGGAGGTCGCATCCCTGGCGACCTCGAGCGACCGGGTCCACTCGCGACGTGCCCCGGCGGCGTCGCCGGAGAGCCCGGCCAGGACACCGCGGTCACCGAGATCGATGGACTCCCGCACCAGTCCCAGGCCACTCCACACCACGAATGCGCTCACGCACGCGGCCGCGATGACCGGCACTCCCACCGCCACGATCACGATGCGTCGTTGTGACGCGTTCCGCACGGCGGGCTGTGGACGCGCGGCACCGATGATCACCCCCGACGCCGCGAGGGCGGCCATGGCGGTCGCCGCGATCGACCACGTGTAGTCCAGCTGGGAGTGGACGAGGAAGACGGCGACGACTGAGGCGGCAGGCGCGGACGCCGTGCCGAGGCGGCGGGCCGCGACGGCGGTTGCGCCGATCCCGAGGGCGGCGAGGGCGAGACCCACGATCCCGAGTTCGGCCAGCGTTCCCAGGACGATCTGATGGGGATCGCGCACCTGGAGCGCGTCGATGTCCTCGGTGCGCTCCTTCAGGAGGACGTGGGGAAAGCTCCCCGCGCCGTGGCCGCGGATCGGAGCGTCCTTCGTCCCCTCCCACGCCTGGCGCCACCACTCGGCGCGGTTGTTGCTGTCGAGGCTGACCAGGCGATCCGCACCCCCGTCGCCGGACCGCTCGCGCACGCCGACCGCGACGATTCCCGC
>CAYOSM010000104.1:3507-4619 GCA_964406645.1 uncultured Bifidobacteriaceae bacterium
TGGGGCTGGAGCATCACGACGAGGACCACCATGAGCCCGAGTGAGATGAGCCCGGTGCGCGACTGCGTCATCGCGACCACCAGGAGTGCGCACGACATCCCCGCAAGGGCGACGGGACGCACGCCGCGCCGCCGTGAGGACGCGGCGAGGGCCGCACCGGGGATGACCATCACGGCCACGAGAGCGAGCGCATTGGGGGCACCGATGCCCCAGGCGAGCCGCGGCCGCTCGACGGCGGGCGCGAGGAGACCGGGGAGGATCCGGCTGAGGAGCGCACCCGCCACCACCACGCCCGCCGCGGCCGCCAGCACCGTCGCGAAGGTCGCGACAGGGTTCGGAAGCGTCCGCGCCAGACCGAACCCGATGAGCAGGGCCGCGAGGGCGGCGACGGACCGGTTGGTGCTGACCCAGGCGAGATCGGGGCCCGCCGCCCATGTGATCGAGAGGGCCGACCAGGCGACGAGGCCCGCCATGGCCCCGATCGCCACTCCCGCGACACGCGTGGGCCGGGAGGGCCGGAGAAGGAGGGCGAGCACGGCGGCCACGGACGATCCGACGACGGCGAGGAGGAGTCCGAGTGCACCGTCCCGGTTGCCGGGCCTCCCGACGTCGAGCCCGCCGTCGAGCACGACCACGAGCACCCAGCCGACAGCCACGGCGACGATCAGCGCCCACGCGAGCGTGTGCAGGCGTCCGCCCACCCCGCCGTCCCGGGGCGGGCCGCCGTACGGTGATTCGTGCCTCACCGAGGGGGAGTCACCCTGTCGCGCCGTCGTGCCGCCCTCCTCGCGCCTGCCGTTCCATCGTGGTGCCGTGAGCCCGGGATGCGGCGACGTCCGGACGATCCATCTGAGATCGGCCCCGCGGAGCCACGACGCCCGAACCGCACGGACGAACACGTCGCGGAGAACCTACCGGGTGGGGATCGCCGCGGTGACGTGTCACCGGCATGCCGGGACGGCGCGCCACCGGGTCGCGGGGCGACACCCAGGAACCTCTCAGGCCCGGAATCCGGCCCGGTCGCCTCCAGCGCAACTAGAGTTGTCAGTCGGCCGAAGCCCATGGACGGATGCGTGATGACACGCCAGAGTGACGCGACAACCAAGACCGAA
>CAYOSM010000104.1:4719-7921 GCA_964406645.1 uncultured Bifidobacteriaceae bacterium
GTCGCGATCGCGCTCGCGTTCCTGATCCAGGCGGCCGTCGCGAAGCCGTACGAGATCCCGACACCCTCGATGGAGCCGACGATCATGTCCGGCGACCGGGTGATCGCGAACCGGGTCATCTACCACGTGCGCGACATCGAGCGCGGCGACATCGTCGTGTTCCAGCCGACGGACGAGGCCCGCAACACCTGCGAGCCGGGCAGCACCAGCAACGTGCCGTTCGTGAAGCGGGTCATCGGAGTCCCGGGGGACACCATCGCGATCCGCATGAACTCCAACGAGGTCCTCGTCAATGGCACGCCGTTCGTGGTTCCCGACGCGCGGGAGAACAACGCGGACATGATCTCCGAGTCGTTCACCCCCTCCGACGACGACACCCTCTACACCCTCACCACGAAGGTGCCCCAGGGGAAGCTCTTCGTCATGGGCGACAACCGCCCCAACTCGTGCGACTCACACCAGTGGAGCGACCCGTTCGTGCCGATCGACCGGGTGATCGGACAGGCGGAGGTCGTCTACTGGCCGCTCCGCCACATCACGTTCCTGAAGTGACACCCGCGTGACCCGCGGGATCGGCACCTTCCGCGCCGGCGCGTGACCGCCCCACGTCGCGGAGCGCGTTCAGCGACGATCGCCGCGCACATCTGAGACACCCGGCGACCGGTGGCCCGCACCGCCAGCACCGACGGGCCCGACGTCTGGAGAAGCCCGCCCGAGCCGTCCCGTCCGGATCGGAGTCCTCCGCGGTATTGGACGGAGTACGCGGGACTTTCGTCATCGTCCCGGCTTGACTTATGGACCGTTCGTGGGAGGATGCGACGTCTACGCGCTGAATATAGCGTGTGTCCGATTCCCACACACCAGGGATAGCGCCTCCTCCATGATCTGCCCCTTCTGCGAACACCCCGACCACCGGGTCGTCGAATCTCGCGTCTCCGACGCGAAGGACGCCATCCGGCGGCGGCGCGAGTGCGCGGCATGCGGGGAGCGGTTCACCACCTACGAGCGCTTCGAGGAGATGCCCGTCATGGTGGTCAAGTCGACGGGCGAGCGTCAGCCGTTCGACGCGCAGAAGCTCCTCAGCGGTCTGCAGCGTGCCTGCCACAAGCGGCAGGTCTCGACCCAGCTTCTCGAGATGGCGGTCCGCGACATCGAGACCGAGCTTCGCAACCGCCTCCGCAACGAGGCGTCCAGCCAGCTCATCGGTGAGCTCGCGCTCCGCCGCCTCAAGGACATCGACCAGGTCGCCTACGTCCGGTTCGCCTCGGTGTACCGGCGCTTCAGCGACGTCGAGGAGTTCGAGGACGAACTCGCGCGCCTTGAACTCGAACCCCCCCTTCCCCGCGGACAGGCTTCCCTTGACGAACATCTGTTCGATACAATGGAAGATCCCTCCGGCCGACCCGCGCGTCGCCTTCGGGCGTTGGCGGGCGGTCTCGCAACCACGTCCATCTCTCCCACCAACTCGCCCGATGCATCCGATCAGGAGGATTCGCACTGATGGCCACCCAGATCGCCGCCACCCAGACAACCGGCGATTCGCGCGCCCGCCTGGCGCTCCGTCGTTACTTCACGACACCCGGCGTCCATCCCTATGACGAGGTGGCCTGGGAGAAGCGCTCCGCCGGCATCCAGGCGGAGGGTGGTCAGGCGGTCTTCGAGCAGGACGACATCGAGGTCCCGGAGTCCTGGTCGCAGCTGGCCACCAACGTGGTCGCGTCCAAGTACTTCCGCGGGCAGCTCGGTTCACCGCGTCGTGAGCACAGCGTGAAGCAGCTCATCGACCGCGTCGTGCTCACGCTGCGGCGCTGGGGCGACGAGGAGGGCTACTTCGCCGACGAGGCGGAGGGCGACACGTTCGCCGCCGAGCTCACGCATCTGCTCGTCAACCAGAAGCTGGCGTTCAACTCGCCGGTCTGGTTCAACATGGGCACCCGCGAGAACCCGCAGTCGAGCGCCTGCTTCATCCTCTCCGTGGACGACACCATGGACTCGATCCTCAGCTGGATCGGGAAGGAAGGCGTCATCTTCAAGGGCGGCTCCGGCTCCGGCGTCAACCTGTCGCGCATCCGCTCGTCACGCGAGGCGCTCTCTGGTGGTGGCACGGCGTCCGGCCCGGTCAGCTTCATGCGCGGCGCCGACTCCTGCGCCGGTGCGATCAAGTCGGGTGGCACCACCCGCCGCGCGGCGAAGATGGTGATCCTGAACGCCGACCACCCGGACATCAAGGACTTCGTCAACTGCAAGTCCAAGGAGGAGCAGAAGGCGTGGGCCCTGGGTGAGATGGGCTACGACATGGGCCTCAACGGCGAGGCCTGGCAGTCCATCCAGTTCCAGAACGCCAACAACTCGGTGCGCGTCAGCGACGAGTTCATGCTGGCCGTCGAGGCCGGCGAGGACTGGACGACCAAGTCGGTCACCACCGGCGAGGTCATGGACACCATGAAGGCCCGCGACCTCATGCGCGACATCGCGGAGGCCGCCTGGGTCTGCGGTGACCCCGGCATGCAGTACGACTCCACCATCAACCGCTGGCACACCTGCCCGTCGAGCGGCCGCATCAACGCGTCCAACCCGTGCAGCGAGTACATGCACCTCGACAACTCGGCGTGCAACCTGGCCTCGTTCAACCTCATGAAGTTCGTCGACGACGAGGGCACGTTCCTCGTGGAGGACTTCGAGCAGGCCGTCGACACCACCATCGCCGCGATGGACATCATCGTGTCGCGCTCCGGTTACCCCACGCAGGAGATCGGGGACAACGCCCGCAAGTTCCGTCAGCTGGGCATCGGGTACGCCAACCTCGGCGCGCTGCTCATGTCGCACGGCCTCGCCTACGACTCGGACGGCGGACGTGCCTACGCCGGTGCCGTCACGGCACTCATGACCGGTCGCGCCTACGAGATGTCCACGCGCCTCGCCGAGCGGATGGGCCCGTTCGACGGATACGCGGTCAACGCGGCGCCGATGCAGGGCGTCATGCGGATGCACCAGAAGGCCGTTGACGGCATCCGCGGTGAGCTCGTACCCGATCCCAAGCTCCTCTCGGCGGCCAGGGAGTCGTGGACCAACGTCGTCGAGCGCATCGACGTGCACGGCATCCGCAACGCCCAGGCCAGCGTCCTGGCCCCCACCGGCACCATCGGCTTCATGATGGACTGCGACACCACCGGCGTCGAGCCCGACATCGCCCTCGTCAAGT
>CAYOSM010000105.1:0-7902 GCA_964406645.1 uncultured Bifidobacteriaceae bacterium
CCACTCAACCGCACCGGACGATTGAGACAACCGACGCTTAACACGCGCAGACTTGACTTGACCGCACTCATATCAGATCATGCACTCAGTTCGAGAAACGAGTTCAGTGTGTGGCCCGCGGCCACGACTCAGGAGGCACAGGCAGACAATGGGAAAGACCATCGGAATCGACCTCGGGACGACCAACTCGTGTGTCGCGGTATTGACGGGCGGTGAGCCCGAGGTTCTCCCCAACGCGGAGGGCGGCCGGACCACCCCGTCGGTGGTCGCGTTCACCAAGTCGGGCGAACGACTCGTGGGCGCCATCGCCAAGCGGCAGGCGGTCACGAATCCCGAGAACACCATCTTCAGCATCAAGCGGTTCATGGGCCGCAAGTACTCCGAGGTGGACGAGGAGATGACGATCGTTCCGTACGACGTCGTCCGCGGACCCAACGGTGACGTGCGCGTCAAGGTGGAGGACAAGGAGTACTCGCCGCCGGAGATCAGCGCGATGATCCTGCAGAAGCTCAAGGCCGACGCCGAGGCGTTCCTCGGTGAGCCGGTCACGGACGCCGTCATCACCATCCCGGCCTACTTCAACGACGCCCAGCGTCAGGCCACGCGCGACGCCGGCAAGATCGCCGGCCTCGACGTCAAGCGCATCATCCCCGAGCCCACGGCGGCGGCGCTCGCCTACGGCCTCGAGAAGGACACGGATCAGACGATCCTCGTGTTCGACCTCGGTGGCGGTACGTTCGACGTCTCCGTGCTCGAGATCGCCGACGGCGTCTTCGAGGTGAAGGCCACCTCCGGTGACAACCACCTCGGTGGCGACAACTTCGACAAGGCCGTCGTCGACTGGATGGTCGCCGAGTTCAAGAAGGACAACGGCATCGACCTCTCGGCCGACAAGTCGGCACTCCAGCGCCTGTACGAGGCGGCGGAGAAGGCGAAGATCGAGCTGTCCACCACGGCCACGGCACAGATCAACCTTCCGTTCATCACGGCGGACGCGAGCGGTCCCAAGCACCTCGACATGACGCTCTCGCGCGCCAAGCTCGAGGAGCTCGTCGCGGATCTGCTCGACCGTCTGGACGGTCCGACCAAGGCCGCCATCGCCGACTCGGGCGCCGAGGGCGCGATCGACCACGTCGTCCTCGTCGGCGGCATGACCCGCATGCCGGCGGTCCAGGAGCGCGTCAAGAAGCTGACCGGCAAGGAGCCCCACAAGGGCGTCAACCCGGACGAGGTCGTCGCCATCGGCGCCGCGATCCAGGGTGGCGTGCTCTCGGGCGACGTCAAGGACGTCCTGCTGCTCGACGTGACCCCGCTGTCGCTCGGCATCGAGACCAAGGGCGGCGTGTTCACGCGTCTCATCGACCGCAACACCACCATCCCGACCAAGAAGAGCCAGGTGTTCTCCACCGCGGAGGACAACCAGTCGCAGGTCGAGATCCACGTGCTGCAGGGTGAGCGCGAGATGGCCAGCTACAACAAGACGCTCGGGAAGTTCCAGCTCACCGGCATCCCGCCGGCTCCGCAGGGCATGCCCCAGATCGAGGTCACGTTCGACATTGACGCCAACGGCATCGTGAACGTCTCGGCGAAGGACCTGGCCAGCGGCAACGAGCAGAAGATCACCATCGAGGCGTCGAGCGGTCTGGACGACAGCGAGATCCAGAAGATGGTGAAGGACGCCGAGTCCCACGCGGACGAGGACAAGCGCCTCCGCGCACTCGCTGACGCCCGCAACGGTGCCGAGGCCCGTGCCCACGAGGCCGAGCGTCAGCTCAAGGAACACGCCGACACCGTCGACGCGGAGCTGAAGCGGGACATCGAGGGGGCCGCGGCCGCCGCGCGGACCGCCGCCGAGGGTGAGGACACCGACGACATCGAGAAGAAGACCGAGGCCCTCACCGGACTCCTGCACAAGCTCTCCGAGCAGCTCTACCAGGCGGCCTCACAGGCCCAGGCCGGGGATGCCGAGGGCGCCGCGGAGGAGCCCGTCGAGGACGCCGAGTTCGAGGTCATCGACGAGGACGAGCCGGACACCGACGGAAAGTCGGCGTGATGATGAGCGAGACGCCGAATCCGATGGAGGGAAACGTCTCGCCCGAGCCGACGCCCGCCGAGGAGCGGGGGCCCGAAACGGCCCCCGCCTCCGGCGTGGAGGAGGACGTCGTCGTCGAGCCGGCCGCTGCGCCGGAAGGTGGTGACGCCCTGGCGGAGATGGAGGCCGAGCGCGACCGGTATCTCGATGCGCTGCAGCGGCTGAAGGCGGAGTTCGACAACTACCGCAAGCGGGTCGACCGCGACCGGGAGACGGTTAAGGTCGCCGGGGTGCAGAGCCTCGTCGGCGATCTGCTCCCGATCGTCGACAACCTCGAGCGGGCGCTCGCCGCCTCCACGGGGGCGCATATCCAGCAGATCCTGGAGGGCGTGGAGATGGTCCGCGGACAGCTCGCATCGGTACTGGCGGGCCGCGGTGTCGAGCCGATCGTCTCGTCGGAGGGCCAGCCGTTCGATCCGGAGGTGCATGACGCCGTCACACAGGTGCCGAGCGTCGAACATGACGACGGCGCGGTCGTGCACGTCGTGGAGAAGGGGTACCGGATGGGTGATGTGGTCATCCGGCCCGCGAAGGTTGTGGTGGCCGCGCGGCCGCCGGGAGGTGGTGGCTGACGATGGATCGTGACCTCTACGAGGTCCTCGGAGTCTCGAAGGATGCGTCCGCCGACGACATCAAGAAGGCATACCGAAAGCTCGCACGCAAATACCATCCGGATCGCAACGCCGGTGACGCCGAGGCGGAGGAGCGCTTCAAGGAGATCTCGCACGCGCATGACGTGCTCTCCGATCCCGAGAAGCGCGAGCAGTACGACCTCGGTCCCATGTACGGCGCCGGATCGGGGCAGCCCGGCGGAGCCGGCTTCGACATGGGCGACTTCGACCTGCGCGACATGTTCAGCGGCATGTTCAATCAGCGCGGCCGGGGAGACGCGGGCGGATCGGGCGGCGCGGGTCGTGCGGGCGCCGGTCCCGCTCCGACCCGGGGGGCCGACATCGAGGTCAACGTCACCCTGTCGTTCGAGCAGGCGATGCACGGCGCGACCATCCCGGTCACCGTCGAGGTCGACGAGGCGTGCGACGAGTGCCACGGGACCGGGGGAGCCCCCGGCTCGAAGTCGTCACTGTGCCCGGAATGCCGCGGCCGCGGTGCGATCGGTCGCAATCTCGGCGGGTTCGAGGTCATGACCCAGACCTGCCCGGAGTGCGACGGACTCGGGACCGTGTACGACGCCCCGTGCCCGAAGTGCCAGGGGCGCGCGGTGCGTCATGTCCGGAAGACGGAGAACGTCAGCATCCCGGCCGGGGTCAAGACGGGCACCAAGATCCGCAAGCGCGGCAAGGGGAACGCCGTTCACGGCGGGACACCGGGGGACCTGCTCATCGTCACCCACGTCACGCCCAGCAAGCGCTACACGCGCAATGGGAACGACCTGGAGATCGACGTCCCGGTCACCTACGCGGAGGCGGTCCTCGGCGCCAAGGTCACGGTCCCGACCCTCTCCGGGAAGGTGGCGGTCACCGTGCCCCCCGGGAGCACGGACGGCAAGGCCCTGCGCCTCCGCGGCAAGGGCGCGCCCAAGGTGAAGGGCGGAGGTCACGGCGACCTCATCGCCCGGATCCGGATCGTCGTGCCACGGTCGCTCGACGACGATCAGCGCGAGGCGCTCGAGGCGTACGCCGCACTCGATGCGAGTGAGCCGCGCAAGGACTTCGACCGGTGAACGACACCCGGCTCTTCATGATCGGCGTGGCGGCCGAGCTGGCCGGCATGCACCCCCAGACGCTCCGGATGTACGAGCGCCGGGGACTTGTCACTCCGACGCGTTCGGCGGGCGGGACGCGTCTCTACAGCTACGAGGACGTGACCCGGCTCCGGCAGATTCAGGAGCTGTCGGAGCAGGGGTTCAACCTCGTGGGAATCGATCGCATCCTCCACCTCGAACGCGAACTCGAACGAGCCCTCACGCGACTGCGGGAGCTTGAGGCCGAGCTGGCGAACGCCGCGCAGGGCATGCGCGACGAGATGACACGGTCGCCGTCGACCGATCTCGTCCGCGCCCGGCCGACGGCACATCCCGCACTCATCATTCATCCCGTTATTCAGAGGCGAAATCGTTATGGCAGTTGAGCAGTACACACAGAAGGCACAGGAGGCCATCGCCCAGGCGCAGAGGAGCGCCGAGGAGCGTGGCCAGCAGATCATCGAACCGGCGCATCTCGCGCTGGCGCTGCTTGAGGCGCGGGAGGGGATCGTCGGTCCGCTCCTGGATCGCGCCGGCGCGGACACCGCCGCGCTGCGCACCCAGATCCAGGGTGAGGTCGACCGGCTCCCCGTGGTCCGCGGGGCGAGTCAGCGTCACCTCAGTCAGTCCCTGCGCGGCGTCCTCGAGCACGCGGGGCAGGAGGCCGAGCGTCTCGGTGACGAATACATCTCCACCGAGCATCTGGTGCTCGGTCTCTTCGAGACCCCCTCATCGGTCGAGCAGGCGCTCCGCCAGTCGGGTGTCACGAAGGACTCACTCCTCCAGGCGCTCCAGGCCGTGCGCGGATCGCACCGCGTGACCGACCCCAACCCCGAGGACAAGTTCCAGGCGCTCGAGCAGTACGGGCGCGACCTCACCGACGCCGCGCGCCAGGGCAAGCTCGACCCGGTCATCGGCCGGGACAACGAGGTCCGTCGCGTCATCCAGGTCCTGGCCCGTCGCACGAAGAACAACCCGGTCCTGATCGGCGAGCCCGGCGTGGGCAAGACGGCCATCGTCGAGGGACTGGCACAGCGCATCGTGTCCGGCGACATCCCGGAGACCCTGCGTGACAAGCGGGTCATCTCTCTCGACATCGGTTCGCTGATCGCCGGCTCCAAGTACCGGGGCGAGTTCGAGGACCGTCTCAAGGCGGTGCTCAAGGAGATCACCGACGCCGAGGGCGAGATCATCCTCTTCATCGACGAGCTGCACACGATCGTCGGCGCCGGTGCGGCGGAGGGCGCGGTGGACGCCGCCAACCTCCTCAAGCCGATGCTGGCCCGCGGTGAACTCCGCGCGGTCGGCGCGACCACGCTCGACGAGTACCGCAGCCACATCGAGAAGGACCCCGCGCTGGAGCGCCGCTTCCAGCCGGTGTTCGTGGGTGAGCCGTCCGTCGAGGACACCATCGCCATCCTCCGCGGTCTGAAGGAGCGCTACGAGGTCCACCACGGTGTCCGCATCCAGGACGCCGCGCTGGTGGCTGCCGCTCGCCTCTCGCACCGCTACATCACCGGACGCTTCCTGCCGGACAAGGCGATCGACCTGGTCGACGAGTCCGCCAGCCGTCTGCGCATCGAGATCGACTCGGTCCCCGAGGAGCTCGACCAGATCGACCGTCGCATCATCCAGCTCGAGATCGAGGAGCAGGCGCTCAAGCCGGAGGTCGACCCGACCTCGGTGTCCCGCCGCGACGCCGTCCAGGAGGAGCTCGCTTCGCTGCGCGAGGAGGCGGACGCCATGCGGGCCCACTGGGATCAGGAGAAGGACTACATCAACCGGATCCAGCAGGCCAAGACGGATCTGGAGCAGGCGCGCGTCGAGCTGGAGCGTGCCGAGCGCGAGGCCGACCTCGAGGGGGCCGCACGTCTCAAGTTCGGGACGATCCCGGAGCTCGAGCGGTCGCTCGACGAGGCGCAGGAGGAACTCCTCCAGAAGCAGAGCGACTCACCGATGCTGAACGAGGAGGTCACCGAGGACGACATCGCCGAGGTGGTCGCCGGATGGACGGGTGTCCCCGTCGCCCGGCTCATGGAGGGCGAGGTCGAGAAGCTCGTCCAGATGGAGGCGCGACTCCACGACCGCGTCATCGGTCAGGACGCGGCCGTCACCGCCGTCGCCAACGCCCTTCGCCGCTCACGCGCCGGCCTGTCGGATCCCAACCGCCCGATCGGCTCGTTCATCTTCCTCGGGCCCACCGGAGTCGGCAAGACGGAGCTCGCGCGTGCCCTCGCCGAGTTCATGTTCGACGACGAGAAGGCCATGGTCCGCATCGACATGAGCGAGTACATGGAGAAGCACTCCGTGTCGCGGCTCATCGGCGCACCCCCCGGATACGTCGGGTACGAGGAGGGCGGTCAGCTCACCGAGGCCGTCCGCCGGCGTCCGTACGCGGTCCTGCTGCTCGACGAGATCGAGAAGGCGCATCCGGACGTGTTCAACATCCTGCTCCAGCTGCTCGACGACGGCCGGCTGACCGACGGTCAGGGTCGCAACGTGGACTTCACCAACACGGTCGTCATCATGACGTCGAACGTCGGCAGCCACTTCCTCACGGACGGCATCGACGCCGGCGTGGCGGAGGAGCGGGCGATGGGCGCGCTCCGCGACCACTTCCGGCCGGAGTTCCTCAACCGCATCGACGACATCGTCGTCTTCCAGCGGCTGGGACGCGAGCAGATCGACGAGATCGTCGACCTGCAGCTTCGGAGCGTCGACAGCAGGCTCGCAGACCGCCAGATCGTCATCACGCTCACGGACCGGGCGAAGACGGCGCTCGCGGACGAGGGGTACGACCCCGCGTACGGCGCGCGTCCGCTGAAGCGGGTCATCCAGAGGCGTATCGAGAACCCCCTCGCGCTGCGTCTTCTGGAGGGCGACTTCGTCGACGGCGACCGCATCGAGGTGGACGCCGACGAGGAGGGGATCCTCACCTTCCGCCGCGCGTCGTAGGAGGTGGCCTCCGTGGCCGATGGTCACGGAGGCCCATCACGGGTGAGGCGCATCGCGTCAGGCCGACGATGCGCCTCGGTGTCTCCTACGGGGCGAGGACCGGTGCCGGCACCGACCGGTTGTCGGTCGTGCCGTCCCCCAGCTGTCCGGACGCGTTCAGCCCCCAGCAGGCGGCCTGGCCGTCCCCGCGCACCGCGCACGACTGCCCGCCGCCGGCGGAGACATCCGTCGCGTCCGGGAGCCCGCTCACCGGCACCGGAGTCGGCGTGTCGGTGGTCGAGCCGTCTCCCACCTGGCCGTGGTCGTTGCGGCCCCAGCAGACGGCCTGGCCGCCGGTCCGCACCGCGCATGCGTGGTAGACACCGGCGCTGATCCGGATGGCGTCGGTCACTCCGGAGACCGGCGCCGGTATCGGCCGGCTGATCTGGGTGGTGTCGCCCAGCTGGCCACGGTCGTTGAGACCCCAGCACACGGCCTGCCCGGTTCCGTGGATCGCGCACGAGTAGTCGCCACCGGCGCTGATCTGGCTGGCGTCGGTCAGTCCGGACACGGCCGTCGGCGCCGTGGTCGGCAGATCGGTGGTCGTGCCGTTGCCGAGCTGACCGTTGTTGTTGCGACCCCAGCAGACGATGTCTCCACCGGTGCGCGCACAGGTGTGCTCATATCCGGCGCTGATCTCGGTCGCGATCAGTCCGGGGACCTGCACCGGCTCCGCGCGGTTGTTCATGCTCGTTCCGTCGCCGACCTGCCCGTAGAGGTTCTTCCCCCAGCAGAAGACCTCGCCGTCCGTGAGCAGCGCGCATGCGTGGTCCCGGCCGGCGCTGATCTGCTCGGCGTCCTCCGGCAGCTCCACGGCCGTCGGCGTCAATTGGCCCGCCGTGTCGCCGTCCCCGCGCTGTCCCTGATCGTCACGGCCCCAGCAGACCACGCCACCGTTCGTGCGCAGTGCGCAGGAGTGGTAGTCGCCGGAGGCGATCTGCTCGGCATCCGTCAGACCGGAGACCGGCGCCGGCGTCGACCGCCGGGTGGTGGTCCCGTCACCGAGCTGGCCGTGGACGTTGTCGCCCCAGCAGAGGACCTGGCCGTCCGTGCGGAGCGCACACGAGTGGTCGCCGCCCGCGGCGACCTGTCGGACGCCCGTCAGCGGGGGCAC
>CAYOSM010000106.1:0-7693 GCA_964406645.1 uncultured Bifidobacteriaceae bacterium
GATCTGATCGGTGGGCGACGTGCCGGCGGCCTCGCGGATGTACGCGCGAGCGGCGTCATCCGCCGCGTCGGCGGCCTTCTTCTGGCGCTTGGCCATGCCCGGCCCCCGGACGATGACGTAGACGAGCATGCTGATGAGCGGGAAGATGAGGAGCGCGACGAGCCAGATGGCCTTCGCCCATCCGCTGAGCTCGTGATCGCGGAACACGTCCGTCAGGACCGAGAAGAGCATCATCAGGTAGATGACGATGAAGAAGATGGACATGATGCTCCAGAAGAGATCACCGGAGCCGAGTTCGGCGACGAACAGCATGGACGTCACTCCTTTGTGAGGATTGCGGGTAGTCAGGCGTGTGCTCCGGACACTACCGGCGACCGCAGAGGCCGAGGCGGTGTCGTCCGCCACCGCATCAGGGTTCCGGTGTCTGCCGCCGGGTGCTCGTCGAGTCGGCGCCTTCGACCGCTGTCGACACCGACGGATCGCGACCGTCGAGGCGGTGTTCACAGCACGCATTCGGACCAGTGGCGCGGCGAATCGCGTCGACGACGCCGGCGCACCGGAGCGTCCGGACACCGGTATCGCAGCGTATCCGGGCCGCTATCGTGGGGAGTGGATCCCGCCACATGCCAAGATGAGACGCTCGACCGGCCCCGACCGATCGACTCGCATCACAGGGAGATCGGATGACCCAACCCGCACAGTCCCAGAACGTGCTCACGCCGCTGACGGAGGCCGCGATCTTCCTCGTGGTCCGGATCCGCCAGGGCGGCGAGGGCATGATCCGCGGCCTCTTCGCCGATGCGGCCGGTCTCGTGCGGACCGTCGGCTTCCGTGAACCGCACTACGACCTCAGCATGGTCATCGGGATCGGCGCCGAGCTGTGGCCGCGTCTCTACGACGTCCCGCCTCCGTCGCAGCTCCATCCCTTCAAGGCGCTCTCCGGTGAGACGCACTCGGCGCCCTCCACGCCCGGCGACGTCCTCTTCCACATCCGCGCGCGCCGCATGGACCTCTGCTTCGAGCTCGCGACTCTCGTCACCGACCGCCTGGGCAGCATGGCCGAGGTCGTCGACGAGGTGCACGGCTTCCGCTACTTCGACTCGCGTGATCTGCTCGGGTTCGTCGACGGCACCGAGAATCCCGAGGGCGCCGACGCCGTGGCGGCCATCTACATCACTGACGAGCAGGAACCGGCATACGCCGGCGGGAGCTACGTCATCGTCCAGAAGTACATCCATGACATGGCCGCGTGGAACGCCCTCTCCACCGAAGAGCAGGAGAAGACCATCGGGCGCTACAAACTGAGCGACGTCGAGATGGCGGACGACGTCAAGCCCGCCAACTCCCACGTGGCGCTGAACGTCATCGAGGACGACGACGGCAACGAACTGGACATCGTCCGCGACAACATGCCGTTCGGCCGCCCGGGCTCGGGCGAGTTCGGCACCTACTTCATCGGGTACGCCGCCGACCCGGCCATCACCGAGCGGATGCTCGAGAACATGTTCATCGGAGACCCGCCCGGAAACCACGACCGGATCCTCGATTTCTCCACGGCGATCACCGGCTGCCTCTTCTTCGTGCCGACGGCCGCGTTCCTGGAGGATCCCGCCGGTGCGACCCAGGCGACAGAGGTCGCACTCGCCGGCGCCGACCGTGCGATCGTCCACGCTGGCGGCTCTCCCACTCCCCAGACCGTCGCCCTCGCACCGGATGCGGTCGAGGACGCAGGCGGCACGGAAACCCACGAATCGGACGGCGAATCGACCGCCGCATCTCCCGGGGACGGGTCCCTGGGCATCGGCGGCCTGAAAGGACAGACCCAATGAACAACCTGCACCGCGACCTGGCGCCGATCACACCGGAGGCGTGGGAACAGATCGAGGAGGAGGCGCGCCGCACCTTCACCCGCACCGTCGCCGGCCGTCGCGTCGTCGACGTGGTCGGCCCGTCCGGTCCGTCGCTCGCCGGAGTCGGCACCGGCCATCTCGCGGAGGTCGAGTCCCACTCGGAGGGAGTGCGTGTCCGGCGTCGTGAGGTGCAGCCGCTCATCGAGCTCCGTGTACCGTTCACGATCACCCGCGACGCCGTCGACGACGTCGAGCGCGGCGCCCAGGACTCCGACTGGCAGCCGGTGAAGGACGCCGTCAAGCAGATCGCATATGCAGAGGACCGCGCCATCTTCGACGGTCTCGCCGTCGGGGACATCGAGGGCATCCGCCCGACGAGTTCCAACGCGCCGCTGAAGCTCCCGAAGGACGTCGCGGACTACCCGGACGTCGTCGCCCAGGCGATCACCGAGCTTCGGCTCGCCGGTGTGGCCGGCCCCTACAAGGTGCTCCTCTCCGCCGACGCCTACACGGCGCTCGCGGAGACCACGGCACACGGGTACCCGGTGCTGCGGCACGTGGCGCGCCTCGTCGGCGAGGAGGACCTCATCTGGGCACCCGCCATCCAGGGCGGACTGCTCATCTCGACCCGCGGCGGCGATTACCAGCTGACGCTGGGCCAGGACCTGTCCATCGGCTACTGGTCACACGACGCCGAGACGATTCAGCTCTACCTGCAGGAGTCGTTCACGTTCCTCCCGTTCACCGCGGAGGCGAGCGTGGCCCTCACCGCGAAGTAGGACCGTCTCCCGCGGCGCGACGGGTCGCTGCCGGAGGTTGACTGCAGGCGTTCACGTTAGGTGTCAGGCGACGTGAACGCCGCCGTCTTCTCTCGTGCCGTCTGCCACGAGCGACGGCCCGGTGTCAGGCACCAGAACGTCGCACTGAAGACGTGGGCGAAGAAAGACCTGCACGCAAGGCATTTTCTCTCATATCGTCTGCCACGAGCGACGGCCCGGTGTCAGGCACCAGAACATCGCTCGTGGCCAGGGCAGGCCGCCAGCGACGACGGATCATCGTTCCTGGGCCGACCAGCCGTGGAAGAGGAGCCAGGCGAGGTAAACGCCGCCGACGGCACCGGTCACGACACCCACCGGGAGCGGCGTGTTGCCGAAGAGCCGCTCCGCCGCCAGGTCGCTCAGCGCGAGGAGCGTCGCGCCCATGACGGCGGACGCCCCGAGACCGGGACCGCTCGCACGCGTGAGCCGGCGCGCCACCTGCGGCGCCGCGAGGGCCACGAACGCGATGGGGCCCGCCGACGCCACGGCGACGGCCGTCAGGAGCACGGCCACCCCCACGAGCAGGAGCCGGGACCGCTCGACGCGGATGCCGAGCGCCGCGGCGGCCTCGTCGCCGAGCTCGAGCATGGTGAGGTGCCGGGACAGGATGACGATGCACGGAGTGAGGACCAGCAGGGCGATCGCGACGGGCTCCACGTGCTCCCAGCCGCGACCGTTGAGGTTGCCCACCAGCCACACGCGCGCGCTCTGCGCCGTGCCGAGGCTCACCTTGGTGATGAGGTATCCCGTGGTCGACGCCAGGAAGGCGCTGAAGCCGATACCCACCAGGACGAGCCGGTAGCCCTGCGAACCGCGCTGGAACGCCAGGCCATAGACGAGGGCGGCGGTGACGAGGCCCCCGACGACCGCACCGGCCGCGACCGCGAGACTGCCGCCGCCGACGAACGCGAACATGAGGAGCGCACCGGCCGCGGCGCCCTGCGTGAAGCCGATCACGTCCGGAGAGCCGAGCGGGTTGCGGGTGAGGCTCTGGAAGATGGCGCCCGCGATGCCGAGCGCCGCACCGACCAGGAGGGCGTCGAGCACGCGCGGCAGGCGGATGTCCATCACGATGAGGTCCGCACCGGCGGGCCCGCTGCCGAACAGGGTCTGGACCACCTCGATGGGTGACAGCGGGTACTCGCCGCTTCCGACGCTGACGATCGCGACGGCCAGCGCCACCACCGCGAGCACGATGCAGACGATGAGGCTGCGCACGTGGACACGGAACGTAAGGCGGTCACGCGAGAGGCGAACCACCCGGAGCGGGTTCGCGGGCGACGTCTCGCTCACAGCTGCGCGATCCGACGGCGGCGGACGAGGTAGATGAAGACCGGCGCCCCGATGAACGCCGTCACCACCGAGACCTGGACCTCGTCGGGCCAGTCGATGATGCGCCCGATCGTGTCGGCGACGAGGAGGAGGGCCGGGGCCAGGATCAGGCAGTACGGCAGGATCCAGCGCTGATCCGGGCCGGTTACGGCGCGCACCATGTGCGGCACGACGAGCCCGACGAACGCGATGGGACCCACCGCCGCCGTCGCGGCGCCGCACAGGAGCACGATGGCGAGCGCCCCGATCGCGCGGGTGCGCCCCGGATTCATGCCGAGGGCACGCCCCGTCTCCTCCCCCAGCGCCAGCACGTTCAGGGCGCGCCCCATGAGCATGGCGACCACCAGGCCGACGACGACGAAGCCGGCGATCTGGACGACGACGTCCATCTGACGGCCCGCGAGGGTCCCGAGCTCCCAGAAGCGGAACTGCTCGAACGTCTGCGGCTGGAGGATCACCATGGCGGAGACGAAGGCGGAGAGCGCTGCCGTGACGGCCGTCCCGGCGAGGGTCAGGCGAACCGCGCTGGCACCCCCGGGCGCACGTGAACCGAGTCCGTAGACGACGAGCGAGACGACGGCCGCACCGATCAACGCGAACCACACGTACTCGGTGAGCTCGGTGACGCCGAGGGTGGCCATGGCGATGACCACGGCGGACGCGGCGCCGGCGTTGACGCCGAGGATGCCGGGGTCAGCGAGCGGGTTGCGCGTCAGCGCCTGCATCAGCGCGCCGGCGACTCCGAGCGCGGCCCCCACCTCGAGACCCAGCAGGGTCCGGGGGATGCGCCATTCGCGGACCGTGTTGGTCTGGTCGGGGCCCAGGTCGTGCCAGAGCTCGTGCCACACCTCGGCCGGGGTCATCATCTTCGACCCCACGGCCAGACTCAGGAGGACGGCGAGCGCGAGCGCGCCGAGGGCCACGAAGAGCCCTGTGCTCCGCACGATGGTCCCGCGCGACAGGGCCGGCCCGGAGGCCGGCACGTCCTGGGCGACCTTCACCCCCCGCTGCCGGTGAGCTCGCGCTCCACGTCGTCGAGCACGACCTGCTGGGCGAGATACCCGCCGGCGCTGGTCCAGGCGGACCCGTCCACAGCGACCACGTGGCCCGCCTTATACGCCTTCAGATTGGTGAAACCGGGCGTCTCCTTCGCCCACTCGATGGCCTCCTGTGCGGCGGCGACGTCGGCGGGGGTCTCGGACACGCCTGCCGCGGGACCGCCGTTGCCGAGGGCGCCGAAGAACATCCAGTCGCCGTCGAGGAACTCGATGTTCTCGTAGCTGACCGGCTCCGAGTGTCCCGGGCCCTCCCGGTCCTGGAACTTCGGACGACGGAGCCCGAGCGCCGTCAGGGTACGACCAGCGGACAGCTCCTTCATGATCACCGCGGGCAGGCCGATGCCACCCCAGCGGACGATGCTGATCTCCGCGTCGGCATTGTCGCCCAGCTTCGACCGGACCGACGCCACGCGATCGTCGAACTCCTTCAGCTTCTCGACGCCCCTGTCGTGGAGACCCATCGCATCGGCCGTCGACTGGAAGGCCTCGCGCCAATCCGCACCGGTCTTACTGACGTAGACGGTGGGGGCGATCCTCCGCAGCTTGTCCATGACGGATGCGTCGAGGGTGGCCGTGCCGTCGGTGAGGATCAGATCGGGCTTCAGCGTCGCTACCCGCTCCAGCTTCGGCTGGGCGAGGATGCCGACGCTCTCGATGTCCTTGGCACGATCGTGGAGATAGGCCGCGACCGTTCCCTGGCCGCGACCGGCGGTGGTCGCGATCGGAGTGACGTCGAGTGCCAGCGCACTGTCGAGCGTCAGCTCGCTCAGGGCGATCACCCGTTTTGGCTGGGCGGGTATCTCGACCACGGCGCCCTTGGCGTCGGTGACGGTGCGGGTCTCGCCCTCCACCTGTGCGCTCCCGCCGGAGCCACAACCGGCGAACACCATGAGTACGAACGCCAGCAGCGCGGCGGATGCCGCACGAACGGCCGTGTGCACGAAACCAATCCTCGGGTCGACGGGACGGACGGCTTGTTAGGGTACCCTAACCTTGGGTCCCGCTGATTAGCCAACCCTAACAGTTAGCCAACCCTAACGACACACGTGCGTCCAAGTCACCGGCAGGACGCACCGCTCGCACCTCGACGAAAGGGAAGTGTCCGATGACACCCACGAACACGTCCGCCCGCCCTCTGCCGCGCCGGCGGCTTCTCGCGATCACCGCCGGGCTCAGCCTCGCCGCTGCCGTCCCGGCCACCGCCATCCCGCCCGGGGGCGCCGTCAACCGACCCCAGGGCGCGAAGATCACCATCGGCAACCCGAAGGCCAAGGTCGTGGCGGTGAAACAGGGCAACAAGATCCTGGTGACGGGCACGAACTGGAACGCCAAGGGCTCGCGCACCTGCAGGGAAAAGGTCAAGATCAAGTGCCAGAAGGTGACGATCAAGCTCGATGACCTGCACATCATCGCCGTCCTGCCGATCCGGAACAAGCAGTTCCGCGGCCTGGTGACGATTCCCAAGCGGGTCAAGACGGGTCGCCACACGCTCCGCTTCCTCGCCGCCCAGCCGGCGACCAGCATCAAGAGCCGCGTCTTCACCGTCACCAAGGGGTGACCGTGAAGACGTCCGACTCACGTAGGCGGGGACGACGCGCCCTGACGGTCGTGGCGGTCACGGCATTCGCCGGCGCCGCCTCGACGGCCGCCGGGCTCCCCCCCGGCGGCGTCGACGACACCCCGGGCACGCCACCCGGTTCCGTCGCGATCGTCCAGCCGGACGTCCCGAAGCAGGGCACGGTCGGTTTCTGCGTCCGCAACTACCGGGTGAACCTCCCCGGCGGCGGATCGGTCGGCCAGCAGTTCATGATCAAGTTCGACGACTTCGGGGCCTATGGCATCGGCCCGTTCCAGCCCGACAACAACGGTGATCTCTGCGCCGAGGTCTCCATGAACCCCGCCGATCACGCAACGGCCAAGGGCGGCGCGGCCGACAAGATCCCATCGAACCTCTGCGATACGGCGAAGGAGCACCACCTCCGCTTCCTCTCCGGCTCCTGGGCCTACAACCAGGGGGGCGTGCAGGCGTCCTCGCGCAGCCAGGCGGGGATCTTCCGCGTCACCACCAATTGCACCGAACCGGTCGCGACGGGCGGCACTCCGCCTCCGACGGGAGGGGGAGTCGGGTTGCCGGTCCCCGCCCCGAAGGTGGCCTCCCGGACCGTGGGCACCAACGGCCGGACGCTCACGGTCCGGTTCCAGCCGGTGACGGTCCACACCGTCGCGTCCGTCGGCCTCCGCACCCGCGTGAAGGTCCGGATCGGCAAGCAGACGCGCGTCGTGCGACTGGTCTCGGCCACGCGTGTCGAGATCCCGGCCGACGGCAGAAGCCACACGGCCACGTTCCGCCTGACACCCGCCGGCCGGCAGGTCGTGAACACGCGTGCTCTGCGTGCGGGCGTCCTCGTCATCACCCCGGCAACCGGAAAGTCCCGCGGCATCCCGCTGAGCGTGATCCGCAGCGGCGTCACGAAGTAACCCCCCACCACAGGAGTCCGAACCACGTGTCCACTCTCTTGCGCTCGCCGTCCACGCGGCTGATCACCTCAACCCCCGACGCCCCGGCACGTCGGCGGCGCGCGCGCGGCCTGTTCGCCGCCCTGGCGCTCGCCGTCGCCCTGCCCGCGGCGGCGAC
>CAYOSM010000107.1:0-7640 GCA_964406645.1 uncultured Bifidobacteriaceae bacterium
CTCCAGCCGCGCCGACCGGCGTGTCCGCACAGGGGAGCACGGGCACCCCGCTTACAGTCACCTGGACGAATCCACCATCCGCGTCACCCATCAACCGTCTTCACTGGGCACTCACGCCGATCGACGGGGGCGGTGGGGTCGCGAGCGGCCAGACGGAGATCCAGGGCGTATCAGCGGCCCTACCGGCGGTCTCGCGCGATGGACGCTTTCGGCTCGATCTTCGCCTCGAGGACGCGGCGGGCAATACGAACCCTGCGAACCTCGCATCGATCATCATCGACACCACGGTCACGTATACGCCACCATGGCTCGACACCGATCGTGACGGCACGCCCGACCACATCGATCGCTGCCCGACGCAAATCGGCGGAAGCAACAACAACGGCTGTCCGTTGGACTCTGACGTTCGACCGGTCAAGCGCACCAACGTGCTGCTCCCAACGGGCAGAGCGCGGTACCACGGTGGATACCGGGCGGCACTCGTACCCGTTCGCGCCCTTCCGTGGGACCGCACGATCCTCGTGCGGGTCCGAAAGGGCGGCGCGGTCAGTCAGGCACGCCTGGTGAAGGTGCGGGCCAACAAACGAATGCTCATCGTCCCTGCTCCTAACGCCCAACGGATTCCGACGCGCGTTGAATGGCGGCCCGTGGGCGAGAAGAAGTGGCGCGCGCTCAACGTCATCGCTTGATACGGAACGTCATCATGATGAAAACAGAGGGCGGCTCCCGTCAATCGGGCTCCACCGTGTACGCCAGTCCCCACCGCCCGGCCTAGGAGTCAGCTCCCAATCAGTGGGTCTCGTGCGCCTTCGAGTACTGGCAGATCCAGCCGTCCGGCAGGGCTCCGGTGTCGAGGAACGCCCGGAGTTCGGCGGAGGCCCGGCCGTTCAGGGTGGCGTCGGCCTCCGGATAGAGGATCTGCTCCTCCTTCGGATTGTGCGCGCCGACCTGCGCCATCAGGTCCATGCAGAGACCCTCGATGCGTGAGTCGGTGGCTCCGGCTCGCACCAGCGGCTCGAGCTCGTCCATGATCTGCCACATCCGGCCGTGCTCCATGAGCATCACCATCACCGGACCGAAGAAGCCCTGATCCCGCAGCGGCGGGAAGAGGATGGCCTCCTCCAAATAGATGTGCCGTCGCAGCGCCGCCATCGCGGCCAGCATCTCCTCCACCGGGGGATCACCCGCGGCCAGCCCCGTGGTGAACGCGTCCATCCCGGCGTCGATGTCGACGTGCTCCTGCTCCAGCGCCTCGGCCAACGTCTCCGTCATGAGAACCTCCCCAAAGCTTTTAGTCCAAAGCTCGATTGTAATAAACGCCACCGCCGGAATGTGAACGGCCGGCCACGCGTGACTGGGGATCGGATTGCGCGGGCTCCGGTGGGGACGCGGGCCTCGCCGTCCTCAAGGGCCTGATTCGTCGGTTACTCCCGCGGGGGGCGCAGTACGGCGAACGGGTCGGTGATCTCCAGCTCACGTGAGCGGAACCGGAACTCCGCGGCCGGGCGGCCCCCGCCGGCGCCGGAGGGACGTCGGTTGCCCGTGGGCTCCAGCTCCCCGCGTCGGACGAGTACGCGCTGGAGGTTTGTCGCCGAAACGGGATGCCCCAGCGCCGCCCTGTAGATGTCCCGCAGCTCGCTCATGGTGAAGGTGGGAGGGGAGAGCGCGAAGCCGATGTTGGTGTACGACAGCTTCGCCCGCAGGCGCTCCCGGGCGGTGAGGACAATGTCCGCGTGGTCGAAGGCCATGTCGGGGTGCCCGTCCACCGGATGCCAGCGTGTGTCGTCCGGCAGCGATGGGTCGAGGTCGGAGGCGACCACGCCCATGTACCCGGTCATGACCTCCCACGCACCCGGGTGACGGGTCGGATCGCTCCACGTGCCGAGCTGCTCCATGTGAGCGACCTCCCGCAGGTCGACCTTGGTGGCCAGATGCCGGCGGATGGAGCGCTCGAGATCCTCGTCCGGTGCCAGATAGCCACCGGGAAGCGCCCACTTGCCGGACTCCGGCGGCTTGGCACGCTGCCACGCCAGCACCTGGAGGATGCCGTCGCGTACCTGGAAGATCGCAGCAGTTGTGACCTGTGAGGGGGCGGGGAATTGCATGTCTGGTAAACTTCGCCTCATGTTTTCGACTGCAAGTCGCAAACTAGCGACAGGGCCCCGCAAAGGCAACCTCCCCGTCATCGTTGTCGGGGCCGGTATCGCCGGGCTTCAGGCCGCCCTGACCGCGGCGGAGCACGCCGACGTCCTGCTCATCAGCGCGGGCGCGGTCGACCACTCCAACAGCTCTCGCGCCCAGGGCGGCATCGCCGCCGCCATCGGCGCGGACGACAGCACCGAGCTCCACGAGGCCGACACCCACACCGCCGGCCGCGGCCTCTGCCGGGCCAGCGCGGTGCACATGCTCGTGGGTGAGGCGCCCGATCGGATCCGGGACCTGCGCGATCTCGGCGCCGACTTCGAGGACGACCTCGGGCTGGAGGGCGGACACTCACGAAATCGCATCGTGCACGCCGGTGGAGCTGCCACCGGTGCGCACGTATCCCGGGTGCTCGCGGCGGCCGTCACCGCCACGCCGCGGATCGAGATCCAGACCGGCACCCGCGTGCGCGGCATCTGGATGGAGGACGGGGTCTGCGTCGGGGTGCTCACCGCCGACGGCGGCATCGCCGGGCACGCGACCATCCTCGCCACGGGCGGCGCCGGCGGCCTGTGGAGCCGCACCACCAACGCGCCCACCGCGACGGGCGGCGGCATCGCGGCCGCCTACCACGCCGGCGCCGAGATCGCGGACATGGAGTTCACGCAGTTCCACCCCACGGCGCTCGTCGGCACTTCGCTTCTTCTGTCGGAGGCCCTCCGCGGCGCCGGGGCGACTCTGCTCGACCAGAACGGCGAGCGCTTCACCGAGGAACTCGCGCCACGCGACGTGGTCGCCCGCGCGATCAACGATCAGTCGGGCACGGTGACGCTCGATCTGCGCGCCATCGACCGCGGTCGCTTCAACGGCCTCATGGAGAAGGTGCAGGAGGAGTCGGGGCTCGATCCGGCCACCACGCCCATCCCCGTGTCGCCCGCCGCCCACTACTTCATCGGGGGGATCGTCACGGATCTCGACGGACAGAGCACCGTCGACCGTCTCTACGCGGCCGGGGAGTGCTCCACCACCGGAGTCCACGGGGCCAATCGCCTCGCCTCCAACTCGCTCCTCGAGTGCCTCGTCTTCGGCCGGCGCGCCGCGCTCCACGCCATCGAGCGGGAGCCGATCGCCGATCCGCGCGCCCCGGCGCCACCGTTCGTCTCGGAGCCACCCCCGCCGGAGGAGGTGAAGGAGATGCTCTGGCGCGACGCCGGCCTGGTGCGCTCCGCCGACCACCTCCGCGAGCTCGCCGGCAGCCCGCACACCGTCGTGCGGCTCATCGCCGAGGCCGCGCTCCTGCGTGAGGAGAGCCGCGGGGTGCACTACCGCAGCGACTTCCCCACAGAGGATGAGGCCCTGCGCCGTCACATCGTGCAGCGGGCCGGGCATGACACCGAATTCGTGGAGTGGGTATGACCACCACAGGAACACTCGACTACGCGATCGTCGACCTCGCCCTCGAGGAGGACCTCGGTAGCGGCGACGTGACCAGCATCGCCACCATCCCCGAGGACATGACCTGCACGGCGACCATCATCGCCAAGGAACGGGGCGTCGTCGCCGGGCTCCCGGTCGTCCTCGAGGTGTTCCGCCGCGTCGACCCAACCGTCCGGGTGGAGCTCGTCGCCGAGGACGGTGACCGCATCACCGAGATCCCGACCACGCTCGCGCGCATCGAGGGATCGGCCCGCAGCGTCCTCGCCGCCGAACGCGTGTCGCTCAACATCCTGGGGCACCTCTCGGGTGTCGCCACCGCCACCCGGCGCTACGTCGATGCCGTCGAGGGCACCGGGGCCGGGATCCTCGACACGCGGAAGACCCTTCCGGGGCTGCGTCTGCTCGACAAGTACGCGGTCGTCTGCGGCGGCGGCATCAATCACCGGATCGGTCTTCACGACGCCATCCTCATCAAGGACAACCACCTCGACATCGCGGGCGGCGTCGCGGCGGCGGTGGAGGCGGCACGCGCCGCGTACCCCGACCTCAATCTCACGGTCGAGGTCGAACGCGACGATCAGCTCCGCGAGGCGATCGACAGCGGAGCGGAACGGATCATGCTGGACAACATGTCACCGGAGCGCATGCGGAACGCCGTGGCGCTGGTGGCGGGACGCGCCGAGGTGGAAGCCTCCGGCGGAATCACGCTCGACAACGTGCGCGAGGTGGCGGAGACGGGAGTCGACGTCATCTCGATCGGCGCGATCACCCACTCGGCCACCTGGCTGGATGTCTCACTGGAGGTACACCGATGACGACTGCGGAGATCACCCTCATCCAGGAGGAGGTGCGCGCCCTCGCGCGCGAGCGCGGCGCCCTCCTGATCGCCCACAACTACCAGCTCCCCGAGGTGCAGGACGTCGCCGACTACGTCGGTGACTCGCTCGGGCTCTCCCGGCAGGCGGCGGCGACCGACAGCGAGGCGATCGTCTTCTGCGGCGTGCACTTCATGGCGGAGACCGCCAGCATCCTGTCGCCCGACAAGACCGTCCTGCTGCCGGACCTGGGAGCGGGCTGCTCGCTCGCCGACTCCATCACCGCGGACCAGCTTCGCGTATGGAAGGCGCAGCACCCCGGCGCGGTCGTCGTCAGCTACGTCAACACCACGGCCGAGGTCAAGGCCGAGAGCGACTACTGCTGCACCAGCGGCAACGCCAAGGCCGTCATCGAGGCCATCCCGGAGGACAAGGAGATCCTGTTCCTCCCCGACCAGTTCCTGGGACTCTGGGTGGAACGGATCACGGGACGCAAGCTCAACAAGTGGCTCGGTGAGTGCCACGTGCACGCCGCCATCCACCCGGACGAGGTGGAGGAGGCCCGCGCCGCGCACCCGGAGGCCGAGCTCCTGGTGCACCCCGAGTGCGGATGCGCCAGCAAGTGCATGGCGTTCGCCGACGACAAGACCCACATCCTCTCCACAGAGAAGATGGTGAGCTACTCGAAGGAGTCATCGGCGAAGGAGTTCCTCGTCGCCACCGAGAACGGCATCCTGCACCGTCTGGTGAAGGACGTCCCCGAGAAGCGCTTCGAGGCCATCTCCGAGAAGAACATCTGCAAGTACATGAAGATGATCACCCTCGAGAAGGTCCGGGACGCCCTGCGCGACTGGAAGTACGAGGTCAAGGTGCCCGAGGAGATCGCCGACAAGGCACGTCTCTCGATCGAGCGGATGATCGCGATCGGCTGAAACTCAGCGTGTCGTCCCGGCCGTTCGCGTCGGGACGACCTTGTCCGGTCCACAGACGGGGCCGGCAAGCAGAGCTCTGCCGCGCTTCAGGCGGCCGTCGGGTGAGTCGCCGTGGCGATGGCTGCGACGAATGCGCCATAGGCCAGGCGCTCCGCCTCCGCTTCGGTCGTGGCGTCGACAGCGGCGGCGAGCGCCAGCTCGTTCGGAGTGCGGAGTACGCAGGGATCGATCAGATGCGTGTTCGCCGTTACGACCTCCATGACGGCGTCCAGAGCGTCATCGGAGGCCAGGCCTGGGTACGGCATGGTGATGTCGATATCGAAGATCACGCGTTCACCCCTTGAATCCGTGCTGACGTGCGTGACGCAATGCCAGCCGCTTCCAGTATGGGCTGCTCGGACTTGCCGCCAAGGTTAGCGTGCCCACTCCGTCCGGCGCATAGGCGAAGTAGTGACCACCACGCCGGTGCACCACGCGCCAGCCCTGTCGTTCGAGCTCCCGGATGAACTTCCCGACGTCTTTATCGGCCATCCGAAGACCCTAGGCCGAGACTGTGTGACAGAGAGCTACTACTTTGACTCGAGTGTGAGTCAGAGTGCGGATGCCTCCTGTTCCTTCGGTGCCGATGCCGTGTGTCGGATGGGGCTTGGCCGGGTGGAGATGAATGGACCAGACGCTTGCACCCATCAGAGACGGCCTCGCGGTGCTTTGCTCCAGATCCGAATCAGAGCCCGCTATTAATCACCGATATTCGTGTGTAAGCGATCAACTACGAGATAGTTCACCATATTCGGTGTACTATGAACTGATATGCGATCGCAATCCGCAGATGACGCCGCTGCACTCGCCGCCGTCGGGCAGGGTGTGCGTCGTGCCCGGGTGAACGCCGGGCTGCGGCAGGCGGATCTGGCCGCCCGGGCGGGAGTGGGGGCCAACACCGTGAGCCGCATCGAGACCGGGCTGTCGGTCTCGATGGCGCTGCTCGTCCGAGTGCTGCGCGAGCTGGGGTTGCTGGACAGCCTCCTGCGCATCTTCCCCGCCGAGGGTCTGACGCCCGCGGAGGAGGCCGCACTGCTCGCCGGCCACCGCGAAAGGGTGCGTGTGCGGAAGACCACTCCCGAGGACGACGAGGGCCCATGGCGTTGGGGTGACGAGAAATGAACGCCCGCGTCATCCTCTGGGGGACCGTCATCGGATACGTCTCCGATGGGGCCGACGGTGTGGCGGCGTTCGAGTACGACCGCGACTTCCTGCGATCGGGCATCCAGGTCGCACCCATCACGATGCCACTCGGGCCGGGAGTCCACAGCTTCCCGGATCTCTCGCCGACCACGTATCGAGGATTGCCCGGGCTTCTGGCAGACAGCCTCCCCGACCGCTTCGGGACCGCGCTCATCCGTGCCTGGGCAGAGCGCACCGGCGGCGACATCGGCGACCTCTCCGGTGTCACGGCGCTGTGTTACATGGGATCCCGGGGCATGGGGGCCCTCGAATACCTGCCCGCCCACGATCCGGACCTCACCCTCACCGATCCGCTCGACATCGGCGAGCTCGCGGCGCTCGCCGACCGTGTCCTTCGCGAGCGGGCCGGGTTCTCGGTCGACGCCACGAGCACCGACGCGCTCCAGCGGATCCTCTCGGTCGGATCGTCGGCCGGCGGTGCCCGGGCGAAGGCGGTGGTGATGTGGAATGAGGCGACCGGTGAGATGCGTTCAGGGCAGGCTCCTCACGTACCGGGATTCGAGCACTGGATACTCAAGTTCGACGGCGTCTCGGAGAACCGCGACCGCGAACTGGCCGATCCGATCGGTCACACCCGCGTGGAGTACTCCTACTCGCTGATGGCGCGCGAGGCGGGCATCGCGATGCCGGAGACCCGTCTTCTGCACGAGGGTGGTCGAAGCCACTTCATGGCCAAGCGCTTCGATCGGACCTCCGACGGGGGGAAGATCCACATGCAGACGCTGAACGGCCTTGCCCACTTCGACTTCAACATGGCCCGCGTCCACGGATACGAGGACGTCATGCGCGTCGCCCTCCGGATCGACGTCCCGCCCGACGACCGGGCGGAGCTCTACCGGCGGATGGTGTTCAACGTGATCGCCCGCAACCAGGACGACCACACCAAGAACATCTCGTTCCTCATGGGGCGCGACGGTCGGTGGCGGCTCTCACCGGCCTATGACGTCACCTATGCATACAACCCGACCGGTCGGTGGACCGGGACCCACCAGATGCTCGTGAACGGCCGGGTCGACGGGTTCACGACGGACGATCTTCTCGCCGCCGCCACCCACGCGCGACTGAAGGTCGG
>CAYOSM010000108.1:0-7525 GCA_964406645.1 uncultured Bifidobacteriaceae bacterium
AGGAAGTACGTGGCGCCCTCGAACATCCCGTCGCGGGCGTGCTCCACCCCGCCGCCCTCGGACCCGCAGATGGGATGACCGCCGATGAAGCGTTCCCGCTCGGTTTCCGTCAGCGCCGCGAGTATCCCGGCCTTCGACGAGGCCACGTCGGTGACCAGGCACTCCGGGCCGCTCAGTCCCATGGCCTCGCGGGCGACACGGGCGGTGGCGCTGACAGGCGCGGCCACGAAGACGACGCTCGCATCCGCGACCGCCTCCGCGAGCGAGTCGGCGACGGCGCTCACCGCGCCGCGCTCCAGGGCGCGCTTGCGCGTGACGGGGTCCGGGTCATACCCGATGACCTCGGCCACCCCGGCACGCCGGCGGAGGGCGAGTCCCAGGGACCCGCCCATCACGCCGACACCGATGACCGCGATGCGGTCGGCCATCCGGCGGGTACTGCCTAGCCGGCGACCCCGGCGGCGACGGGCTCGCCCCCGGCGATCACCTTGCCCATGAGATCGACGACCCGCTTGACGTCGGCGACCCAGGCGCCGAACGAATCGGACCGAAGCGCCTGCGGACCGTCGCAGAGCGCGTGCTCCGGCGACGGGTGGACCTCGACGATGAGGCCGTCCGCCCCCGCCGCGACGGCCGCGCGGGCCATCGGGAGGATCAGGTCGCGCTTGCCCGCCGCGTGCGACGGATCGACGATGACCGGAAGGCTGGAGACGTTCTTGGCGACCGGTACGGCGGACAGGTCGAGGGTCGACCGAGTAGCCGTCTCGAACGTCCGGATGCCACGCTCGCAGAGCATGATCTGGTCGTTGCCCTCCTTCGCGATGTACTCGGCCGAGAGGAGCCACTCCTCGATCGTGTTCGACAGGCCGCGCTTCAGGAGCACCGGGCGGCCGCTCTTGCCGACCTCCTGGAGGAGGTCGAAGTTCTGCATGTTCCGGGCGCCGAGCTGGATGACGTCGGCGACCTCGAGGACGTCGTCGAGCTGCCGGATGTCCATGCACTCGGTGACGACCGGGAGGCCGGTCTCCTCACGCGCCTCCGCGAGGATCTCGAGGGCGACCTTGCCGAGGCCCTGGAAGGTGTAGGGCGACGTGCGGGGCTTGAACGCGCCGCCGCGGAGCATCGTGGCGCCGACCTCCTTGCAGACCCGCGCGGTCGACATGGTCTGCTCACGGGTCTCGACGGTGCAGGGACCGGCGATGAGGCAGAAGTTCTCTCCGCCCACCTTGCGGCCCGCGATCTCCAGCACCCGGTCGGCGGCATGGAACTCTCGCGACACGAGCTTGTACGGCTTGAGGATCGGGACGATCTTCTCGACGCCCGGTTCGGCCTCGAGGGCCATGACCGACGCGAGTTCCCGGTCGTCGCCGATGGCGCCGATGACGGTGACGAACTCGCCGGCCGACAGGTGAGCCTTCGCTCCGGCCTCTCCGATGCGCTCGACGATGTGCTGTACCTGCTCCTCCGTCGCGCCCTGCTGCATCACGATCATCATGATGGTTTCAACCCTTCCGCTACCGTCGCCATTGATCCTTTCCCCACCGCCCGGCTGAGCGCGTCGATGAACGCGTCGTTCTCGTCCTTCGTGCCGAGCGTCACACGTAACCGGCCCGGTGCACCGAGCGCAGCACCGTTCCTCACGATGATCCCCTGCCTGAGGAGATCCTCGTGGAGACCCGCCGCCTCACCCGAGGAACCAACGCCGATCAGCACGAAGTTTGCCTGACTTGGCGTAAAGGGTACTCCGAGGCGACCCAGCGTGTCCTCGAGACGCACCCGTTCTGAGACGAGCTCGGCGACCTGCCGCTCCACCACGGACCGGCGCCGCAGCGCCGCCATGGCGGCGGCCTGCGCCAGGCCGCCCGTGTTGAACGGCTGGCGGACCTTGTCGAGCGCCGCGACCCACTCACGCGACCCCACGCCGTATCCGACGCGCAGACCGGGCAGGCCGAACGCCTTACTGAAGGTCCGGGTCACGAGGAGGTTGGGACGCTCGCGCGCCATCGAGAGAACGCGGCCGCGGTCGGGCAGGGTCACGAAGTCGTTGTACGCCTCGTCCACGAGGACCGGCAGATCCTCGGGGATCTGGTCGAGGAACTCCTCGATCTCATCGGCGCTCCGATACACGCCCGTGGGGTTGTTCGGGTTGCAGATGACGACGAGCCGGGTCTCCGCGTCGATCGCGGCGGCCATCCCCCAGAGGTCGTGCCCGTCGTCCTCGGCCAGGGCGACCGGGCGCGCCTGTGCCCCGGCGGCGGTCGCCAGATGCGGGTACATGGCGAACGAGGGGTCGGCGTGGACGATCGACGTACCGGGGTCGAGGAACGCCTGCCCGGCCAGGAGGATGAGTTCGCAGGAGCCGTTGCCGAGCGCGATCTGCGTCACATCGACGTTGTGCTGATCGGCAAGGAGCGCGCGCAGGTCGCGTGCGTAGGCGTCCGGATAACGGGCCACGCCGGCGGCCCCCTCCCGGATGATCTCCTCGACCTCGGGCAGCGCCGGGTACGGGTTCTCGTTGGAGGCCAGCTTGATGACCGACTGGAGGCCGTACTTCGCCATGACCTCGGCCATCGTGAGGCCGGGCTCGTAGGTCGGGATGTCCGTCAGGCGGGGTGAGGTGCGCAGCGGCATGAACAGAGAAGTCTACTGCGCTGACCGCTCCGCTCGAGACAGGGGTCGGGCCGGGCACCACGGTCGCGGCCGAGATCCCGCGATGTCGGCGCTGACCGATGCCGATCCGGGGCTCGCGTGTTCCCGAGCGACGGCCCGGTGTCTGGCACCTGGCCGTCGCTCCGGATGTCGCCGAAATGAAAGATCACGCCAATAGCAGGACATTCTCGAGCACCCGTTCTCGTGCGACGGCCTGGTGCCTGACACCGGGCCGTCGCACCATGCCGAACGGACACCCCGGAATGAGCCGGCGGGAACCCCTACGTGGAGGCGTGCGCCTCCCCGTCCTCCACGAGGTCGGTGCGCAGGCTGCGCGCCTCACGGAGGTAGATGTGCCGGACGACGCGTCCTCGCGGGACGTAGCCGTGGAGGAGGACGCGGACGCACATGCCGAGGGATCCCGGGACGGGGATCTCCTGGGAGCAGATCAGCGGGACGTCGTCGAGGCCGAGCCTGCGGGCGGCGACCGCCGGGAACGCCGAGACGAGGTCGTGCGTGCACGTGAAGAAGATCGACACGATGTCCCGGCTCTCCAGGGCATTGCGCTCGATGAGCTCCTGCATCAGCTCGGTCGTGGCCGCGTAGATCTCATCGGGTGTGTCGACGTCGACCGTCGTGGCACCCCGGATCCCGCGGAGGATGTCGCCGTCTCTCATCGCTCCAACCCTACGAGACGGGCGAGGCGCGTGATCTCTTCGCCGGAGAGCGGACGGAACGCGCCCTTCGCGAGCCCCCCGCCGGAGATCCCCGCGTACCGCGAGCGGTGGAGCCGCCGCACGGGGTGGCCGATGGCCTCGCACATGCGCCGCACCTGGCGGTTGCGTCCCTCGGTGATCTCGATCCGCAGCCACGTGCCCTTGGGATGCAGGCGCTCCATCTTGTCGACCCGCGCCGGCTGGGTCGGTCCGTCGTCGAGGCGGATCCCGTCCCGGAGCCGGCGGATGCCCGCCGCCGACACGCGCCCCTCGACGAGGACCTCGTAGGTCTTCGGCACCCGGTAGCTGGGATGCATCAGCCGGTGGGCGAGTTCGCCGTCGTTGGTGATGACGAGGAGCCCGGAGCTCGCGTAGTCGAGCCTCCCGACCGGGTAGAGGCGCACCCCCGTCGGCATCCCGTCGAGGACCGTGGGGCGCCCCTCGGGGTCGCTCGCCGTCGAGACGCGCCCGACCGGCTTGTTGAGGAGATAGGTGCGGCGCTCCTCAGTGCTGACCCGCTTGCCGTCGACCATGAGGACGTCCGACTCCTCGACGGGCTGACCGACGGTGGCCACCTCGCCGTTGATCTGGACGCGCCCCTCACGGACGAGTTCCTCGGCGGCACGCCTGCTGGCCACGCCCGCCAGCGCGAGGGCACGCTGCACCCTCATTCGTCCCCACCGGCTTCCGGATCGGGGCCGTCCGGCCCGTCGCGATCGGCGGCGTCATCCGCGCGGGACGTGTCCATCGCGGTCACGGCACCGAGCTCCGCACCGTCGTCATCCGGACGATCCGCGACATCGTCGTTGCGCTCGTCCTCTGCGACGTCGGGCCCGCCGTCATCGTCTCCCGCATCCGCGATCGCCTCGGCGCCGTCCGACGCGTCGTCGTCGGAGTCCTCGGACTCCTCGGCCTCCGTGACGACCGTGAGGTTCGGGGCGGCGGATCCCCCCTCGACTTGCTCCTCCACCTCAGACGCCTCCGCGTCTCCGTCGACCGGCGCCTCCGCCTCGCTCATCCTGACCGTGTCGGGCGCGAGGTGGCCGGAGTCGATGAGCGTCCGCCGAAGATCCTCCGCCTGGCCGCCGGAGAGCTCGAACCGCTCGATGGGCGGCAGGTCGCGGCGATCGGCGAGACCGAAGCGCTTCTGGAACGCACGGGTGGTGCGGTAGCGCATGGCGTTGGCACTCTGATCGCGGCCGGCCTCCTCCAGCAGCCCGCGATCGACGAGGTTCGCGACCGTCGAGTCGACCGAGACGCCGCGGAGCCGGCTGATGTCCGGCCGGCTGACGGGTTCCAGATAGGCGACGACCGCGAGTGTCTCGAGCGCCGCCGGGGACAGACGATCCTCGGGCGGCCGCTGGCGGAGGCGGTCGCACACCTGCTCCAGATCGGCGCGCGTGCGGAGGGCGAAGCCCCCGGCGACCTGCGCGAGCTCGAGGCCCGAGGTCTCGTCGAAGCGCGCGGCCACACCGTCGAGCGCCGAGAACACATCCTCGCGATCCACTTCGAGGATGTCCGCCAGTGCCTCCGCGGACAGCGGATCGGGGCTGAGGAAGAGCAGCGCCTCGACGGCGCGCGGATCGATGCTCGCCTCGTCCATCAGCTGCGCGTGATCGTGATGTCGCCGAACGGCTCGTCCTGGCTGAGCGTCACGTCGCCGCGGCGTGCCATCTCGAGCGCGGCGAGGAGGGTGAGCGCCTCCTCGAGCGTGGAGCGCCCGTCCACGACCTCCTCGAAGCTCACGGACCGTCCACGTGAGAGCGCCCGGCTGAGTCGCTGCAGGAGCTCCGGCATGCTGATCCTGGCCGGCCCCATGTGGGTGAGACTGGGCTCCGGCTGCGCCGTGAGGAGGTTCTGCAGCGCCTCGCGCAGCGTGAGCGGATCGCCCACCGTCGGCGGCAGAGCCGCCCCGAGGGCGAGCGGTACGGACCGGTACCGGTGGACCGACGCCTCACCGGCACGGTCCCCGAGCCATCGCGCCGCCTCCCGGTACGGGGCGTACTGGATGAGCCGCTCGGCGAGACGCTCCCGCGCCTCGAGCGCGTCGGGGTCCGGTTCCGGGTCGTCGGCCTCGCCGAGGAGGCGTCGCACCTTGAGCTCCGCGACGGCGGCCAGCACGACGACGAGCTCGCTCGTGGTCGGCGGGTCCCACCGCTCGCCCGCACGTTCGCCGAGCGCCGCCGGGATCAGCTCCGCGAGCGGGAGTTCGAACAGGTCGACCTCCTCGCGGATGACGAGGGTCAGGAGGAGGTCGAACGGCCCCTGGAAGAGGTCGAGCTCGACGGGCTGCTGCAGTGGCGCGACGGTCACGCAGGGAGGATACCGACACTCGCGATGACTCTCGTTCCCGGCGGCCGGGTGTCGCGGCGTATCCGTCGGCGGCCCGCCGCCCCCGGGCCGGGTCCTCGGACGGCCCGGCGAGTGACTATCGTGTGCGTGCGACGCAAAGCGCGTCCAAGTCCACCGTCCGCGAAAACCGCGAGGAGCACGTGATGAGCGACGACCGAGTGATGTTCACCCTCGAACCGTCCGAGACACCCACCCACTGGTACAACATCCTCGCGGATCTCCCGACGCCACCCCCGCCGCCGCTCCATCCCGGCACGCGCGAGCCGGTCGGCCCGGACGACCTGGCGCCGCTCTTCCCCATCGAGCTGATCCTGCAGGAGGTGTCGACGGAGCGGGAGATCGAGATCCCCGACGCCGTGCGCGAGGTCTACGGCCAGTACCGGCCCTCCCCTCTCTTCCGTGCCCACCGGTGGGAGAAGCGCATCGGGACCCCGGCGCGCATCTACTTCAAGTACGAGGGTGTGTCGCCCGCCGGGTCGCACAAGGTGAACACCTCGGTTCCGCAGGTCTACTACAACGCCCTGCACGGCATCCGCCGTCTCACCACCGAGACGGGAGCGGGCCAGTGGGGGACCGCCCTGGCCTATGCCTGCTCGCTCTTCGACGTCGAGTGCGAGGTGTGGCAGGTCGGCGCGTCGTTCGACACGAAGCCGCAGCGCCGCACGCTGATGGAGGTCTTCGGCGCGACCGTGCATCGCTCCCCCAGCCGCCTCACCAGGTCCGGCTCGGCGTTCGCCGAGGACCACCCGGGTTCGCTCGGCATCGCCATCTCCGAGGCCATCGAGGTCGCGGCGCAGGCCGACGACACCAAGTACGCGCTCGGGTCGGTGCTGAACCACGTGCTCCTCCACCAGACCGTGATCGGACAGGAGACGATCCTCCAGCTGGCCAAGGCCGGCGAGGCCGGGGCCGACCTGGTCATCGGCTGCGCGGGCGGCGGGTCGAACCTCGCGGGTCTGGCCTTCCCGTTCCTCGGGGAGAAGCTCGCCGGACGTCAGGCGCCCCGGGTCATCGCGGTGGAGCCGACCTCGTGCCCCACCCTGACGCGCGGCGACTACCGCTACGACTTCGGCGACACCGCCGGACTGACCCCGCTCCTGAAGATGTACACCCTCGGCCATGACTTCGTGCCGTCGCCCATCCACGCGGGCGGTCTGCGCTACCACGGAATGGCGCCGCTCGTGTCGCACGTCGTGGCGGAGGGGCTCATGGAGGCGACCGCACTTCACCAGAACGAGTGCTTCGAGACCGCCGTGGAATTCGCACGGACCCAGGGCATCGTGCCCGCCCCGGAGTCCTCCCACGCCCTCGCCCAGGCGCGGCGCGAGGCCCTGGCCTGCGCGGAGACCGGCGAGGAGAAGGTCATCGTGATCGGGCTCTCCGGACACGGGCTGATGGAGCTCGGCGCGTACGAGACCTACCTGGCCGGCCGGCTGGAGGACGACCCGCTCTCCGAGGAGGCACTCACGGAGGCGCTGGCGGGAGTGCCGCAGGTCGCCTGACGATCCGACCCTGCACGTCCACTCTTGTTGCCGCATCCGGAGCGATGCCGCTCTCGGCACCGGACACGCAGGGCCGCAGGGGCCCCTTCGGACCCCAAGGCCCGCCATCATGGGCGTCTCGACGATCCCGGTAGCGCGAGTGTCTGGCACCCGGCTCTAAACGCGGCTCACTGCGGTAGGAGCCCCAGGACGTCGCGGACATCGGACATGGTGGCCACGGCGATCTCGCGCGCACCCTCGGCCGAACGGCGGAGTGCGGCGAGCACCTCTCCCGGATCCTCCGAGAGCTCCATGTATCGGGTCTGG
>CAYOSM010000109.1:0-7512 GCA_964406645.1 uncultured Bifidobacteriaceae bacterium
GGTGTGCTGGCCATGATCAGCCTCCTTCGTGGTTCGGCGCAGAGCGCCCGTGGGATGTGTCCTCGACGGCCGTGAGCGAGATCAGCGGGATGCCGATGTCGCGCAGCCGCTGCAGGAGGCCGTGCAGTGCGGCCTGGTCGATGACGACTCCCCGCAGGAGGGCGGTGCCGTCGGCCCGGTTCGTGACGGTGAACCCGTCGAACCAGGCGGCCCAGTGGGCTCCGAGGTGTCCTTCGATGACGATCTCGTACTGCATGGAGCGAACGTACGAGTCGATGTGGTGGGCTGTCCTCACCACATGTGGTGAGCCGATGTGGTGATCTTGCGGGGCGGCCCGCTACAGGCCGAGTTCGTCCGCCCTGCGCACCGCCGCCCGCCGGTTCGTCACGCCGAGCTTCGAGTAGATGCTCTTCGTGTGGCTCCGGACGGTGTTGAGCGACACGAAAAGCTCGGCTGCGATCTCCGGACCCGACAGCTCGGTTCGCAGGCGCGCGAGGACGTCGAGCTCACGCGGGCTGAGCGGATCGATCCGGCTGCGGGGATCCGGGATGGGAGCCCGCGACCGCGCGGCGGCGAGGACGGCCGTGGCCCGATCCGCGGAGCGTCCGTGAAACGTGGCTGCCGTGAGGAGCGCCCTCATGGGCGCCCCGAGATCCAGCACGAGCCGCACGAAGCCCTCCGCGCCGGCTCGGTCGAGGGCGTCGGCGACGGTCGCGATCGCCTCTCCTCGCCGGCCGTCGGCGTGGTGTGCGAGGGAGATGAGCAGGAGCGCCTCGAAGACGGCACTCTCCCTGCCACCGATCTCCGCGGCCATCAGGACGCGTTCGGAGAGCGCGATCGCGTCGCCGGTACGACCACCCGCGATCAGCACTCGCGCGAACGTCAGGTGCTCGTACTCGCGCAGGTAGTCCGGCTCGTCGTCCTCCGCGATGCCGGTGGAGCGCGCCCACTCCTCGGCTGAGGCGACGTCACCCGCCATCAGGGCCATCCGGGCGGCCAGGGCGCCGACCGGACGCGCCTTCGGCGAGTAGTCGGTGTCGTAGTGCCGCTCCGCGTCGCGGAGAAGTGCGAGCGAGCCGGTGAGATCGCCCTCGATCGCTCGGAGTCGCGCGTCGACGATCCGCCACCGGTGGGCGTGCTGTGCCAGGGCCAGGTGCTCGCCGAACCGGCGGCTGATCCGAAGCTCGCCGGCCGCTTCGGCGAGGTCGTTGCGTTCGAGGTGCACCTCGGCGAGGCCGATGTGCATGTCCGCGATGCCGCGCTGTGGTCCGTGTGGCGCCGTGAGTTCCACCGCCGTTGTCAGGGTGCGCTCGGCCGCGTCCAGTCGTCCCTGACCGACCTGCAGATCGGCCAGGGCGAGGGAACAACCGAGGACGGCCGGAAGCTGGTCTCCCGCGATGAATGCACTGATCGCGCCCTCATACCGCCGGGCGGCCGACCCGAGATCGCCCGACGTCCATTGAGCGAGGCCGATCAGTGCAGCCGCGGCCCCCTGACCGAGGTGGTCCCCAGGATCGCTGAGCATCGTTGCGCGCTCACCATGGGCGACGGTGGCCGCGACGTCACCGGTGAGCAGGGCGAGCCCGGCGCGGTACATCGCCGCCTGTCCCGGCAACCGGGCCAGTTCGTCGCGATCGTGGACGACCATCGTGTCAGTGGGACGATCGTGGCCCAGCCAGCCCTCGATCCGGTCGAGGATCTCACCGACGCCCTCGATGTCGCCGGTGACCATCCGGGATCCGACACGGCCGAGGTCGAGGACCGGGCGGTCGGCGAAGACCTCCTCCGGAAGGGCATCCATCCAGGTCCGGAGGGTGGAGTCCTGACGGGTCCGGCGCAGGCTCGGCACCGCGAGTTCGATGAGCTCGGCCGCCCACGCGGCGTCCCCGGCAGCGAGGGCGTGGCGGATCGCCTCCGCGCGGTCGCCGTTCGCCTCCCACCATTCGCCGGCCCTTCGATGCAGTGTGATCCGCCCGGCATCCGGGTGATCGGTCGGGCGCGTTCGTAGCGCGTCGGCGAAGAGGTGGTGATAGCGGTACCACTCCCGTCGGCCGTCGAGGGCGACGAGAAACAGGTTCGACCGTTCGAGGGCGTCGAGCACGGCACGCGCGTCCTTACGACCGGTGACCTCGTCACAGAGGGACGCGGTGAACCGGCTGAGGATCGACGTGTCGAGGAGGAACGACCGGATGTCGTCCGGCTGGCGGTCGAGCACCTCGTCGATGAGGTAGTCGACGACGAAGCGGTCGTCACCGGCGAAACCGGCGATGAAGCCGGACGCGTCCTCGCGCCCGCGGAGCGACAATGCCGCGAGCTGCAGTGCCGCAATCCACCCCTCGGTCCGCGTCTCCAGGGCGACGACGTCACCCTCGGTGAGGGCGAGCCCCATCGCGTCGTTCAGATACGTGGCCGCCTCCTGGATGCTGAATCTCAGGTCGGCGGCCCGCACCTCGTAGAGATCCCCGCGGACCCGCATCCGTCCCATCGGCCAGGGGGGATCCGAACGACTCGCCAGGACGAGGTGGACGTGTGCGGGTATGTAGTCGATCAGGAAGAGCAGGGACCGATGGACGTCGGGTGACGCGATGGCGTGGTAGTCGTCCAGGACGAGGACCGTCTCCGACCCCGCGGCGGCGAGGTCGTTCACCAGCGAGCCGACCACACTCTCGAGTGCGGTCGGTGCGGCCTCCAGCCTTGCCAGCGCGTCGGCACCGATCCCGGCGTCGATTCGCTGCAGCGAGGTGAGGACGTACGTCCAGAAAACCGCCGGGTCGCTGTCTCCCGCATCGAGGGCGACCCACGCCACCCGTGATCCGCGGCGCTCGAATCCCGTGTACCACTCGGTCAGAAGCGTGGTCTTCCCGAATCCCGCCGGGGCCGACACGAGCACGACCGCCGGAAGCTCCGTCTCGAGACGCCGGTCCAGGCCGGTCCGCGGCACGACCCCCGGTCGGCGTCGCGGGGCATGCAGCTTCGTCTCGATCAGGGGGATCTCGAGAACGGTCATCGCCCGGCCCCTGACCGCCGGGATCCGAGGTGCACGGTGGCGGTGCGTGCCCGTGCGAGCCGGCCGAGGCGGTGCGGCGCGCTGCGAAGGAGATCCCGTGGGCGTCGGGCCCGATTCCGAGGCGGGATCGCATCGTCCATCGCACCAGACAACCACAGACGCCCGCGAAGGGCAACGACGGCGCGTCGGACGGATCGCGGGTCTCAGCGATCCGACCGCCTCATCGTCGACAACCGTGGGTCACGTGCCGCGAGGCGCTCCCTGCTTTTCATCGGCGCGATGATGGTCGCATCACCGTTCCGATGATTCACACGCAACGGATCCGGTGAGGACCGCGTCGTATCCGCCGGGAGGACACCGGCCGCGCTTGTCTCACCGGACCGGCGATCGCCCCGCGTGATCCGGTGAGACTCCTAGGCGTCGAGCCAGGTCGTGAGCGTCTCGGGATCCGGCGGGGTGCGGGGGGTGGGGGGCGCGTCGGGGAGACCCAGGTAGACGAACCCGACGAGATCGTCGTTCGGCTCGAGGTCGAGCACCTCTCGGATCTCGCCCTCGTCCACGAAGGCGCCGGTCCGCCAGATGGCCCCCAGTCCGTGCACGTGCGCGCCGAGGAGCATGTTCTGGATCGCCGCTGACGCGGCGTCGCGATCCTCTCGGCGTGTGACGGCGTCGTCGGCGCCCGGTCGGGAGACGACCGCGATCACGACCGGTGCGCGCTCCAGCCGGCGCTCCTCACGCTTGCGATCGGCCGCTGTCCCGTCCGGATGGGCCCGCATGTACGCGTCGGCGTGGGCGGTCCCGACGCGGAGGCGTGCGTCGCCGCGGATGACGATGAACCGCCAGGGGATCGTCTGCTTGTGGTTCGGCGCGTGGATCGCGAGGGAAATGAGCCGCCGGATCAGATCCTCGGGGACGGGTGTCTCCTTCACCTTTCCGATGGTGCGGCGGGTGTAGATCGCATCCTCGACGGCGGCGGCCGGGCTCATCTGATCGGGCACGTGGACTCCTCGTTGGGTGGTTCGGTCGTCGGGACGGTGGGCTGGATGGCTGATTCCATCTACGCATAGCCCAGACGGTCGAGATCATCCTCGGTCATGCCCAGGTGATGCCCGAGTTCGTGGAGCACGGTGATCCTGACCTCGCTGCGCAGCGCCTCCTCATCCGGGAAGTCGTCGACCAGCGGGTGCATGAAGATCTCGATGGTGCTGGGAAGGATCGGCATGGCTCCGCCGCGTTCGTCCAGCGGGATTCCCGTGTACATCCCGTAGAGAGGGGCCGTCCCGGGGCCGGATCGCTCGCGCACGATCACCGGGACTTCGGCGAGGGCGCTCGCGAACGGTTCGGGCACTCCGTCGATCGCGTCGCGGACGAGATCCTCGAAACGGTCGCGGTTCGATGTCATGCGAACTTTCTGTAGACTTTGACGAAGCACCCGAATCGGAGATCCGGGATCACATGAGCGGCTTCCACAAGCACCAAGGAGGGTACGTGCAGAGGACATGGACAGGTCGCATCGCCGTCGCGATCGCACTGATCGTCGCGGCGTTCGTCGCCGTCGTCCCAGCTGGGGCGCAGACAGCGTCGGGTCAGGATGCCACCCCCGCGCCGGCAGGCGCGATCGCCGGCGGAGAAGCGGGCTACGAGGCCAGTCCCGCGCCGCAGATCTCGCTCACGGCGGCTCTCAGCGCGCTCGAGACCGGAAACGCGAAGTCGGCCACCCTGCAGCTGCAGACGGGGACGGCGACATCGCTCCTCACCCTCGTCCTCCCGAACGGTCAGCGCCGCCAGGCGGTGGTCGCGACCACCCGTGCGGGTGACGAGGTGCTTGCGGCGGCCCGCAAGGGAGGGGTGGACTTCACCGAACTCGCACCCACGCCCGGCCGGGCACAGGTCGACTTCTCCGACGACTTCAGCCTCTCGTCGTGGATCCAGACGTGGGGTCCGCTCCTGATGTTCCTCGCCATCGTCCTCATCCTCGCCTTCATGCTCCGCTACATGGGTGGCGCACGGTTCACGTCGAAGGTGACGCCGGCCGAGTCCAGCACCAAGTTCGACGACGTCGCCGGCATCGACGAGATCCGCGACGAGGTCCTCGAGATCGCCGACTACCTGAAGAACCCCGACCGCTACCGCGAGATCGGTGCCACCCTCCCCAAGGGCATCGTCCTCTACGGAGCGCCCGGCACGGGCAAGACCCTTCTCGCGAAGGCCGTCGCCGGCGAGGCCGGCGTCCCGTTCTTCAGCGCGTCCGGCGCGGAATTCATCGAGGTCTACGTGGGCGTCGGTGCCAAGCGGATCCGCAACCTCTTCGAGGCGGCGCGCAAGGCGGCCCCCGCGCTCCTCTACATCGACGAGATCGACGCCATCGGCGAGCGGCGCAGCGGCGGCCCCGGAGAGCGGGAGCACACCGGGACGCTCGACCAGCTCCTCACCGAGATGGACGGCTTCGACGTCGACCCCACCAAGCCGGTGGTCGTCCTCGCATCGACCAACCGTCTCGAGCATCTCGATCCCGCACTCCTGCGGTCGGGGCGCTTCGACCGGAAGATCGCCGTCGGGCTTCCCGACCGGTCCGCCCGCGAACGGATCCTCGGCGTCCACATGCGCCGCCGTCCGCTCGCCCCGGGTGTCGAGCTGGCCCAGGTCGCGGCCTTCACGGCCGGTATGGCGGGCGCCGACCTCGCCTCACTCTGCAACGAGGCGTCGTTCGAGGCGACGCGCGCGAGGCGCTCCGACATCCAGCTCGAGGACTTCCGGCGCGCGCTCATGCGCCTCGCCGCGGGACCCGAGAAGCGGACCCAGGTGCTCACCGAGGCGGAGCGTACCCTCGTCGCGTACCACGAGATGGGTCACGCGATCGTCGGTCACATGCTCCCCAACTGCGAGCCCGTCGAGCGGGTCACGGTGATACCGCAGGGACAGGCCCTGGGCGTCACGTTCTCCCTTCCCGACGAGGACCGCTTCCTCGCCACCCGCCAGGAGCACCTCGATCGCCTCGCGCGGATCATGGGCGGACGCGCGGCCGAGGAGCTCATCTTCGGTGAGATGACCTCCGGCGCGGCGGACGACCTCAAGAAGGCCACGGCGCTCGCGCACATGATGGTCGTGGATCTCGGCATGGCCCGTCCCACCACCGAGGAGAGCCTCGCGGTCGGGCTCGCGGGCGGTCAGTCGGCACCCGCCGGCGCCGAGCGGGTCGAACGCGAGATCCAGGAGATCCTCGCATCCGCCTACCGTTCCGCGTACGAGCTCCTGCAGGCGAACGAGGACCTCCTCCATCGAGCGGCGGAACTCCTGCTCGACGTCGAGGCCCTCGACCGCGAGGAGATCAACGATCTGCTCGGACCGCGTCCGGTCACGGTGCGCTTCGCCCCCCGACGCGCGGTCGAGCCCATCACGGTGGAGGTCGCCGAGACCGGTGCCGACGTCCCGATGGCGGAGGACGGTGCGGACACGGGGACGGTGGACGACACCGGCGACGGGGTCTCACGTCCGTTCCGCCGTTTCGAGGAGTCGCGCCGGCTCGCGCAGGCCGCGGCCTTCGACGGATCCCCGTACGAGAACGAGAACCCGGCTCTAGATCTCCCAGCCGAGGCGCTCGAGCGTGACGTCGACCCCGTCCCGGACGAGACGTAGACCCGGCGGTCCGCCGGTCACCTCGCCGATCGTCGTGAGCGCCGTCCCCGGCCTCGCGGCGAGGGTCGCGATCAGGTCGGGAGGGCCGGTGAGAAGCAGCTCGTAGTCCTCACCCCCGGTCGCGGCGAACGCGTCGGGGGGACGGCCGAGCGCCTGCGCGACCGTGTCGACCCCCGGGGCACGGGGGACGCGGGCGAGATCGATGACGAGTCCGACGCCTGAGGCCGCGGCCAGGCGGGTGGCGTCGAGCGCGAGGCCGTCCGAGACGTCCATCATCGCGTGCACTCCGGCCGCCGCGAATGCGGCGCCCTCGGCCACGCGTGCCGTCGGCCGGCGCTGTGCGATGAGAAGGCCGTCGCGCGTCGGGCCCGGGTCGAGGCGGGGATCGCGCAGGAGCTCCAGCCCGGCGGCCGCGGCTCCGAGCGCGCCGGTCACCGCGATGTGATCACCGGGACGGGCCCCCGAGCGGAGCACGGGTGCGATCCCCTCGTCCATCCTCCCGATGATCGTGACGCCGATCGTGACGACGGGACCCCGCGTGAGATCTCCGCCGGCGATGGTCACGCCATGGCGCGCCGCGAGCGACTCCATCGACCGGTAGAGGGCCTCGACGTCGCTGTCGGGGACGTCCTCCGGGAGCACGGCTCCCACCACCGCGGCGACGGGGCGGCCGCCCATGGCGGCGATGTCCGACAGGTTCACCGCCAGCGCGCGATGCCCGATGTCGCCGGCGCTCGACGTGCGGCGCGTGAAGTGGGTGCCCTCCACGACGACGTCGTGCACGACGAGCAGGGGCGGCTCGCCCGTGAGCACGGCGGCGTCGTCTCCGATGCCGACCTCGACTCCCGGTCGGAGTGAGACGAGACGGG
>CAYOSM010000110.1:0-7312 GCA_964406645.1 uncultured Bifidobacteriaceae bacterium
CAACGGGATCCGGGTGCCTGGCACCCGAGTCCCGTTGGGCACCGGAGACGACGGCGGACCAGAGGCTCGTCCGTCGTCCGGCCTCATCCCGCGGCACAACCTAGGGCGCCCGTCGCCGACCATTGTTAGGGTGACCTAATATTGAGCCCCCGGACGGGTGGATCGCCGGAGCGAACATCGTGCCCGGCGGAAGGAGCGGACGATGAAGCAGTGCATGGCAACGATCTCTCTGGGCGGCACCATCGTGGAGAAGATCGAAGCGATCGCGCGGGCCGGATTCGGCGGGATCGAGCTGTTCGACGAGGACGTTCGCCGATCCGGCCTCTCCGCCGCTGAGATCGGCCTCCGATGCCGGGATGCAGGCCTGGACATCGAGTCGTACCAGCCGTTCCGCCGCGCGGAGGGAGTATCCGACGACGAGTTCACCGACGTTGTCGCCCGCTTCAGGGACGAGCTGACCGTCACACGCGATCTCGGAACGGACACGATCGTGATCGTGTCGAACACCGACGCCGACGCCGTGGCGGACCGAGACCATTCGGCGGCACAGGTGGCGGCTCTCGGCGCGATCGCGGCGGAGTACGGCGTGGGCATCATGTTCGAGGCGCTGTCATGGGGGACCCACATCAGCCGCGTCGCCGACGCCTGGGATGTCCTAGATCGTGCGGGCCATCGCCGGCAGAGCCTGGTCCTCGACACCTTCCACCACCTCGCGCTGGGCGACGGCGTGGCGGACCTCGAGGCCGTTCCAATCGATGCCGTGGGTCTCGTCCAGGTGGCGGATGCTCCGCTCCTCTCCATGGATCTCCTTCAGTGGAGCCGCAACCACCGGTGCTTCCCGGGCGAGGGCGACCTGGAGCCGCAAGGCATGGCCGGGGCCGTGTTCCAGGCCGGATTCGACGGAGTCGTGTCGTTGGAGATCTTCAACCCGCGGTACCGGGAACTCCCGCCCGGAGAGGTCGCCCGGCGTGGAGCGGAGTCGTTGCGCGGATTGCTCACGACGTTCGAGCGAACCGAGTCGGCCCGGTCGGGCGGACGGCACCTCGGTCTGGCCACGCCGTCCCATTGGATGGGCGTGGGAGGCGTGGGTCTCGCTTGATGTTCTAGCGCGGACAACGTCCCCTTCCGCACGTGGACGACGGGAAGCCAGTAGCGAGATCCACGCCTGCCTCGCGCCCTACAATCGGCGGTCATGTGCATTCGGGATGCTCACATCGACTGGGGCGGCTTGATCTGCGGGGCGGCGTGACGGTAACCCGAGCTCTGAGGGCGATGGTCTGCGTGGGCCTCGGGCTCGGTGTCGTGGGATGCGGGGCATCATCGACCGGCTCGGACTCCGCTTCCACGGTGGCCACGGCGGGGACGCATCCGGTCCGCACGGCGGAACCCGAGACCGGGGGAGTGCGGCCCCCCGCGGCGGAGACTGCGACGGCAGGCCTGGCTGCACTGCCGACGACGAGGCGTGTCACTCCCGCGGCGGCCGGCTATTCGAGGAGCGCCTTCGGTGACTCATGGATCGACACCGACCGTAACGGGTGCAATCAGCGTGACGACGTCCTCGTGCGTGATGCCGTGCCGGGCACCGTGCGGGTCGCCGTCCAGGGACGGTGTGACCACGACGTCCTGGCAGGACGATGGATCGATCCGTACACGGGGCGTGATCTCCGCTTCGACGACCTCAAGGATCCGGCGCAGGCCCAGGGCGTCCAGATCGATCACGTGGTGCCGCTCGCCGAGGCGTGGGTGTCCGGTGCGGCGCAATGGACGGACGACCGCCGGCGTGCCTTTGCCAACGACCTCGCGGCGCTGCTCGCGGTCGACGGACCGACGAACGCGAGCAAGCGGGACGGCGATCCCGCCGCCTGGCGCCCGAAGAAGGCGTACCAGTGCGACTATGCGATCCGCTGGATCGGCGTGAAGCAGGCGTGGGGTCTCGCGGTCGACGAGAGTGAGCGGCGTGCGCTCACGGACATGCTCGGGTACTGCGCGTCCTGAGCCTCACCGGATCAGGCGGGGAACGATCCTGGTGAGGGCGACCATGCCCACGAGCTCCACCAGTGTTTGCGTCACGACGACAGCGGCGGCGAGTGACAATGACGCGGGCAGTGCGAGGGCGAGCGGCAGCACGACGAGCGAGTTGCGGGTGGTCCCGGAGAACGCGAGGGCGCGGCGAGCGGGGATCGCCTGGCGGCCGATGCGGCCGACCATGCTTCCGAGGACGGGCATGACGACCAGGAACGCGACGTAGATCGGGATCACGGTGACCAGACGGTCGGCGGCGTCGACCACCTCGCCGATCTGCGAGGCCGTGACCACGAACAGGGTCACCATCATGAGCGGCACCATGAGCGCCTCCATCACCGTCATGAGCCGCTCGGCGGCGCGCAGACGAGCGGCCATCACCTGAGTTGCGATCGACAGACCCAGCGGGGTGACGATCAGCAGGACGAACGCCTCGGCGAACGGCGTCCAATCGATGGCCGCCACAGCGGCGTCGTCGGCGAAGGCCACGAGGAACACCGGCAGGAGCAGGATCTGAACGAGCATGAGCACCGGCGACGCCGCCAGCAGTCGTGCGGCGTCGCCGTCCGCGATGCGGGTGAAGACCATGACGTAGTCGATGCACGGTGTGAGGAGGACCAGGAGGACCCCGACGAGGAGCGCGTCGTCTGAGGAGACGAAGCGACTGAGTCCGAACACGACGACGGGTACCACGATGAAGTTCAGGATGAGCGCGGCGCCAAGGAAGCGCACGTCCCGGACGGACTCACGGATGCGTGCGAACGGGACGGCCAGGAACGTCGCGTAGAGGAGCAGCATGAGCGACGGAGTGATGGCGACATCGATGCCGGCCGCATCGTCGGGGAGGACGAGGCCGATGAGCGCGCCCAGGCCGAGGGCACCGAGGTAGAGCGGGACCTGCCATCGCTCTATCCACACGATGGCCGCCGGGGGACGATCCGCGGGCTGTCGTTCCCGGCGCGTGGTCAGCGGACTCACTCGGCGGTGGTGCCCGGTCCAGGCGGCTGCCCTGAACGGACGCGTCCATTCGCCGGGTGCGCCGTGTCCGGCCGGCGTCCTGCGGTCCTCAGTCGGACATCTCCTCCGAGAGCGGCGGGGGTTCGGCCACGGTGACGAGCGTCGTCGCGGGCGGACTCGTCTGGTCGTACGCGGTGGCGAAGAACGCGAGGCACCATGTTCCGGGTGGGATGCCCGACAGGAGGTACGATCCGCCGTCCGGATCGGCCCAGACACCCTCGCCCATGTCCGGTGTGGTCGGGCACTGTGCGGCGGGGCCGCGCTGCACCTGCAGGTAGGCCGAGTTCGCGATGCTCACCGTCACCCGGTGGACGTCGCCCTCCGCGATGACAGGACCGATGACGGGTGTCGCGGGAGGTGCGGGACCGACCGCGATCGACTGGCGCCATGTGCGGGCGGCCGCGCCCGACGCGTTTTCCACGCGCACCTGGAAGCAGAGTGTCTGCGGGAAGGAGAGGTCGCCGGGGTAGGTCCATCGGGTCGCCGTCGGCGCCAGGACTGCCCCGCCGGTAATGCGGACGGGACCCGTCTTCGCGCAGTTGTCCGCGTATCCATAGGTCACCGCCACCGTCGTGCGGACGGGCAGTCGCCCCCGGACCGGTGGCCATGAGAGCTGCGCGGGAACGCCCGTGAGACCCCCGCCGGTCACGGTGACGGGGCCGACCGGAGGCGGGAAGGGATCGATCAGGCAGTACCGAGGGGCGGTGGGCGTCCGGCGTCCGTAGAGGCGGCGGGCGGCGGCGAGGTCGGCGGGGCGCACGAGCCGGCAGGAGTAGTACCCCATCGGCGCGCCTCGGTCACACTCGGTGGGGGAGGGATGCATGATGGTGCACGCCACTGAGCGTGGGTGGTTCAATCCGAGGACGTGCCCGAGCTCGTGTGTGAGAAGCGCCGCCATCCGCACACGGTTCTCGATGGGAAGGCGCCGGTTCTTCGGTCCGTTGACCACGATGTACGCGCCGCGCTGGCGTCCGACGGAGGCATGCGCGGCCGAGAACGAGCGACCCATCCGGATGGTGACCTGCGCCTTCCGGGGATTGGTGACACGGACGAACCTCATCCGGATGCCGGCGCGGTTCCAGGCCAGGGTCGCGGCGTTCAGCGACCAGTCGAACGACGGCGGGAGTGTCGAGTGGTAGCGGATCGTCGACCCCGGCCACCGGTCCACGGCGGAGGCGGCCGACGGCGCCGCGAGCGCCACGAGGACGAGACCGACGACAACGCCTATGCGACTGACGAGATGACGCATCGCCCGATCGTAACGATCGGCGATGACAACTCCAAATCCTCCAGAGGGGTACGGGCGAACCTCTGATCCGGGCCGATGCACACGGACATCGGGCGATTCATTACTCGGGCGGCCGCTGCACCACCGGTGGCCACTCCACGGCGGCACCCGCGGGTGCCGGCGCCGGCGGGTTCATCCACGACGCCTCCACACTCAGCATCGCCGCGGTGCCGAGCAACGTGGCCGGCAGATCGTGTGGGTCGGGATCGGGGCATCTCTCCGCGCGGCGCTCGGGGAGCGGAGCCCGGTCGCCGGAGGTGACGTCTTCGATCCGGGCGGCGGCGATCTGCTGCGCGGCGAGCTCGGCATAGAGGCCACCCTGTGCCATGAGGTCCGCGTGTGTGCCGCGTTCCACGATCACGCCGGCGTCGATCACGTAGATCACGTCGGAGTCCACGATGGTCGACAGCCGATGCGCCACGGTGATCGTGGTGCGTCCGTGGGCCACCTCGTCGATGGCCTCCTGCACCACGCGTTCGGACACGGTGTCCAGGGCGGACGTGGCCTCGTCCAGCAGGAGCACGGGCGGATCCTTGAGCAGCACCCGGGCGATGGCGATCCGCTGCTTCTCGCCGCCCGACAGCCGGTAGCCGCGCTCGCCCACCAGGGTGTCGTAGCCGTCGTCGAACCCGGCGATGATGTGGTGGATGTTGGCCGCCGTGCAGGCCGCGACGAGCTCCTCGTCGGTGGCGTCCGGCTTCGCGTAGCGCAGGTTCTCCGCGATGGTCGCGTGGAAGAGGTAGGTCTCCTGCGAGACGATGCCGACGTTGTCGATGATGGAGGCGGCCGACAGCCGGCGGACGTCCTCTCCGGCGAACCGCACGGTGCCCGAGGACGCCTCGTAGAGCCGGGGCGCCAGGTACAGGATGGTCGACTTGCCGGATCCGGAGGGACCCACCAGGGCGACGTGCTGGCCGGGCTCGACCGTGAAGGTGACCCGCTCCAGCGTAGGACGGGTGGCGGGCGCCGCGTCCGGGTAGCGGAACGTCACGTCGTCGAACGCGATGCCGCCGCGCGGACCGGGGGCGTCCGCCACGGAGACGGCGTCGGGGGCGTCCTGGATGGCGGGGACCAGGTCGAGGTACTCGAAGATGCGGGCGAACAGTGCCCGGGACGTCTGCAGGTCGAGGGCCACGCGCATCAGTCCGACCAGCGGGTTCAGCAGACGGGCCTGGACGGTGGTGAACGCCACGAGCGTTCCGGCCGTGATGTCCGCCGACCCTCCGACGATGAACCATCCGGCGACCAGGTAGATGACGGCCGGCACCGACGACATGAGGACCTGGACGACCGCGAAGAAGCCCTGGCCGCTCATGGCGCGCCTCACCTGCAGGTGGACCTGGTTGGTGTTCTCGGCCCGGTAGCGACCGGACTCCGCGCCCTGCCGGTTGAAGGACTTCGCGAGCAGGATGCCGGAGACGCTCAGTGTCTCCTGCGTGATGGACGTCAGCTCCGACAGGGACTCCTGGGTCTGCCCGGCGATCCGTGCGCGGACCCGCCCCACCCGGCGCTGCACCAGGACGAGGACCGGCATGATCACGATCGCGACGAGGGTCAGGCGCCAGTCGATGAGGATCATCGCCACCAGCGAGGCGATCACGGTGACCGTGTTGCCGAGGATCGACGTCACCGTGGAGGTCAGCACGCCGGAGACGCCGCCGACGTCGTTCTGCAGGCGCGACTGGATGACGCCGGTCTTGGTGCGCGTGAAGAAGCCGAGGTCCATCGCCTGCAGGTGGTCGAACAGCCGGACCCGAAGGTCGCCCATCACCGCGTTGCCGATGGTGGACGTCAGCCACGTCTGCACCACGTTCAGAGCGGCGGAGAGGAGGTAGAGGGCCGCCATGGCGCCGACCAGCCAGCCCAGGAGCGACATCGACGGGTCGCCGTCGGCCGGGAAGAGCGCGTCGTCGAAGACCCGCTGCACGAGAAGCGGCGGGATCACGCCGATCCCGGCGGAGAGGACCACGATCACGCACGTGATGGCGATCCTGCCCCGGTAGGGGTCGAAGAGGCCGAGGGCCCGCTTCCCCAGGTTCGGGATGTCCGGCGCCTCGGCGTTCAGCCGGCGCAGCGCCTCCTCGTCCACGCCGCGCGTTCCGCCACGGCCCATCGCGTTCGTGCTCATGCGGCGGAGGATACGGGCGGGGGACCGGGCCTCACCGGGCTCTTAACGCCGGCGAGGACCCACCTGCTACTCCGATCGGCACGGGTCACCTAGGCTGACGGCATGACGGTGAGGATGGACAACGTCGGAATCGTCGTCGAGGATCTCGCCGCCGCGATCGCGTTCTTCCACGAACTCGGCCTCGAGCTCGAGGGGCGATTCGTGGTGGAGGGCGCGTGGGCGGGACGCGTCACGGGGCTGGGCGACCAGCGCGTCGAGATCGCGATGATGCGCACGCCGGACGGCTATGGCCGACTGGAGCTCTCACGCTTCCTCGAGCCGTCCGTCGTGGCCGATCACCGGGGTGCACCGGTGAACGCCCTGGGATACCTGCGCGTCATGTTCGAGGTGGACGACATCGACGATGCGCTCGACCGTCTGCGCGACCACGGTGCGGAACTCGTCAGCAGTGAGGTCGTCCGGTACGAGGACGCGTACCGGCTCTGCTACGTGCGCGGGCCCGAGGGCATTCTCATCGGACTCGCCCAGGCGCTCGGCTGAGGTCCGGGATCCGCTCGGGGACCTAGCACGTACGGCGTGCCGAGGTGTCGGACGAATGTCGGTATCGGCGTGGTGGCCGGGGGCGATACTGACCGCATGGCCGACCACGTTCTCGATGGTCTTTCGTCCTCCGGTCGCGATCTTCGCGCCTGCACCGACCGGCTGCGTCCCGATAATCCGGTCGTTCGCACCGACCGCGACGAGTGGGTGCTGCTCCGACACGATCTGGTCTGCCGTGCGGCCCTCGACCCGGAGACCTTCTCCAGCGCGACCTCGCGTTTCCGTCAGGTCCCCAACGGCCTGGACGGTGAGGAGCA
>CAYOSM010000111.1:0-7157 GCA_964406645.1 uncultured Bifidobacteriaceae bacterium
GCGCTGGTCGCCGCGGTGTTCCTCGGCGGCGCGGCGTCGGCGTCGGCCGTCACCCTCGCCAAGGATGCGCCGGACACCGTTCTGCACGGTGAGACCAGTGAGGTGAGCGTCACCGTCACCGGCCAGGCCGGCGATCCGGAGCTCTACAACCTCACCATCCGTGACGTCCTTCCGGCGGGTGTCAGCTACGTGCCGGGATCGTCCAGCCCCGCTCCCAGCCAGATCATCGCCGTCGGCGACGGCACCACGGTCCTCGTCTGGTCCAATCTGACCGACGTCACCCCGGCCTCCGTGTACACGCTCCGGTACCGCGTGGCGCACGGCACAGCGCTCGACGTCGGTTCGACCTACACCAACTCGGCCCAGGCACTTCTCCAGACCAACGCGCGCCTCGTCCCCCAGGTGAACGCATCGACCGGTGCGGCCGTCGCCGGTTCGTACACGCATCAGGCGTCCGGCGGCGACTCGACCCGGGTCACGGCCCTCGAGATCACGAAGTCGGAACCCTCACCGGAGGGGGAGATCCTCCGGGGACTCCATGACCACTCGACTCCCGTGCTGGTCACCGTCCGGGCCAACTCCGTCAATCCGGTGACGGGCGTGGTCGTCGACGACTACCTCCCGGCGAACTTCGAGTTCCTCGGATGCGGCGGCATCGACAACACGACCGCGGGCGTCGTCGAGTATCCGGGCGCTCCGCGTCTCACCTCCGTCCCGGCCGCGCCCAGCTGCACCATGCCCGGCCTCGTCGAGACGGTCGTCGTCGACCCCGACGGCCCGGGACCGCTTCCGACCGCGCTGTACACGCATGTGCGCTGGACCAGCGCACAGATCCCGGCGCTCGCCACCATGAACCCCGGCGACACCATCACCTTCGGCTACCGCGCGGGCGTTCCGCTCCAGCAGAACACCACCACGTGGAGCGGCGGCACGGCTCCGGCGACCACCGGGCCGCAGGCCGCCAACCTGGACAACAACAACGGGCCCGTGACCGCGGACGAGGATCCGATCGTCAGCCCGGCCACGGCGGCGGGCACGTACCACCCGACCACGGGCGCCCCGATCGCGGCCTCCGACAGCACCACGCTCATCCGGACCGCCGAGGACGTCCGCATGCGCAAGTCGACGAGCGTCGCCAGCGTCCAGAACGGCGACATCGTCCGGTTCTCGTACACGATCGACGTGACCGAGTACCAGGACGCCTCCGGGATCTCCGTCGTCGACACGATCCCCGACGGTCTCTGTCCGCTCGGCTCGGTCAACCACGAGACCACACCGCCCGCCGCCAACACCGAGTGCAACCCGGTCGGCGGCCAGACGCCGAGCCGCCCCTACACATCGGTCACCGAGAACGTCGACGGAACCTTCTCCGTCCGCTGGGACATCCCGGCGCTCGCCCACAACGGCACGCTCACCGTGAGCTACCCGGTTCGTGTTCGACGCTACTACCAGCAGTCGTTCGCGAACGTCACGAGCCAGCCGGTCCTCGCGAACGACGCCCTCGCGAACACGATCCGCCTGACCGGCGATGCGACGGGGACGCCGACCGGATCGGCGACGACGGTGCCCATCACCGACGAGAGCTCCGCCGAGATCGTCATCCAGCCGCCGTCGATCCAGAAGACGGTCGCCAATCAGCAGTCGTCCATGCCCAGCAGCTGTAACGGCGCCACCTACGTCGACGGCACCGCGAGCGGTGCGTTCCGGCCGGGCGACCGTGTCTGCTTCCGGCTCCGCGCGACCTTCCCGTCCCAGGCGTTCACCGGTGACGTCCGGATCTCGGACTTCCTGCCGCCGGGACTGGTCGTCGAGAACTGGACCACCCGGTTCGACCACAACTCCGGCACCTGGACGGCCGACACCACTCAGCCCGGGGTCATCATCTGGACCCGTTCGAGCACCATTCCGGACGGCGGTCAGGTGTTCTCCGTGCAGCTGTCGGCGATCGTCACCGACCCGATCCAGATCGTGCCCGGACAGATCGCGGGCAACCTGATGAAGCTGCGCAGCACGAACTCGGACGGGCAGACGTTCCCGCTGCGCGACGACGCGAACTTCGTCCAGACGGAGCCGAACGTCGCGCTCGCGAAGTCCGTGGTGAGCATCAACGGCGTCACCGGGACCACGACCGCACAGGGCGGGGACCAGGTCGTCTACCGCCTGCAGCCGTCCAACCAGAGTTCCGTCCCCGTTCTGAACACCGAGATCTGGGACAACCTCCCGCCGGGGATCGCCTGCGCCAACGTGATCTCACTCCCGACGCCCTCTCCGGGCGCCGTGTCGTGCGTGACAGTGGCCGGACAGGCCCGGATCGTGTGGACCGGTGTGTCGCTTCCCGCGAACACCGCACCCGGAGGCGTGAACCTGACCTACACGGTGCGGCTCCCGGACACCTACGCGCCGAACCAGACGCTCACCAACACGGCCGGAGTGCGCCAGTTCCAGGCGACGACGAACCGCGGGACGAACTACACCTACATCCCGCAGAACAACATCGACCCCACGCAGCCCGCGAACCCGTCCGACATCCCGGCCGGGGACCGCATCAACCGCGGCGTCACGGGTCCGGCGCGCGCCACGGCCACCATCACCATCCGTGACGTGGGCATCACCAAGGAGCGCACGGGGACGTCCCTGACCGAGAACGGGAACTCCGCCACGGAGGCCGTACCCGGTGAGACCATCAGCTACCGGGTGACGGTGACGATCCCCGACGGGGTGACCGTCACCAGCGGTCGCATCACCGAGTCGCTCGGACCCAACCAGCGCATCGTGCCGAGCTCCGTCGTCGCCACCGTGAACGGGGCGACGATCCCGACCGCCGGCTGGACCATCAACACGTCGACGCTGCAGATCACGGCGCCCACGCCGCTCCTCGTCCCGGACGGGGCCGGTCCTCGGATCGTCGTGCTCAACTTCGACGCGGTCGTCCTCAACACCGCGGGCAACACGGTCACCAACCAGGCGAACGTCACCTGGAACGTCCCGGGCACCGGGGACCGGACGGTCCCGTCCCAGACGATCTCGACCACCATCAAGCGACCGGCCCTCACGGTCGTCAAGTCCACCGATCTGGGATCCGCCAGTCCGACGCCGGACGGGTACGTCACCTACACGCTCGCCGTCACGAACACCGCCGCGGCCAACCGCTCGCGCGCCCATGACGTGGTCGTGAACGACGTCCTGCCGCCCGGGATGATCCCCGTCGACACGGCGAACACCCCGATCGCGGCGACCGTCGGCCTGACGGTTCCGTGCCCGGTCACCCCGAACCCGACCACCAGTGCGCCTGCGCCGACGTGCTCGCCGGTGACCGGCGCGAACCCGGCGACGCAGACGGCCCTGTCTCCGCGCGCGCTGCGCTGGACCATCCCGGTCATCGAGCCGGGCGCGACCGTGCTCCTGCACTACCGCGTCAAGGTCCCTGTGGACGAGCTCGCCCACCAGACGCTCACGAACACCGTGACCGGCCAGGGCGACAGCCACCCCGGCAACAACCCGGATCAGCTCGTCGTGGACATGGGGACGTCCCACACCCTCACGTGGAGCGAGCCGACCGTCACGAAGTCCGTGTCGCGCCCGACGCAGGTCGTCGGCGGCACGGTGCAGTACACCGTCGACGTCGTGATCCCGCCGGGCGTGCGGGTCTACGACTCCCTCGTCACCGACCGCCTGCCCGACGGCATGAGCCTCGTCTCCTACGACTCGGCCACCTGCGTCAGCGGATGCACCGTCGGCGATCCGCTCACGACCATCACCCCGATCACCCAGTCGCCACAGGGCGACGGCAGCGTGCTCGTCGGCTGGTGGATCAACGACGTCCCGTCGTCGACCGTCGCGCGGACCGCACGTCTGACCTACACCACCCGGATCGACACGACGTACACAGGCACCGGGTCACCGCCCGCCGGCACGCCCGTCGACGGCGGTGCGATCCTCACCAACGCCGCCCAGCTCCAGTGGAGCGCGACGGATCAGACGAACACGCCGCCCGCCGCGCCGCCCGCGCCGCAGGCGGACGGGCCCACCACGAGTCCCGTCGTCAACGCGCCGGTGAGCGTCATCCGGCCGCAGGTGATCATGAACAAGCACGTCAGCTGCGACGGAGCCGACCCCGGTCCGCCGGGCGGTGACACCGACGCGTGCTCGACGGCCGTCACCACCACGCCGTTCACCTACACCATCACGGTTCGCAACACCGGCACCTCGCCGGCCCACGACGTCACCGTGACGGACGTGATCCCGGCGACCCTCACGGACGTGACCATCGGCACCCTCGAGCCCGGTGTCACCACCGTCGCCGGAACGCCGCCGAACCTCCAGTGGAGGATCGCGGAGATCCCGGTCAACACCACCGTGACGATCACCTACACGGCACGCTGGCGCGACTCGACCCTCCTTCCGACCACGGCGACCGCGGTGAACACCGCCGCCGTCCCGTCCTACTACGGCGCCAACCAGGCCGACCGTGACGCGGCCCCGGCCGGAGCGTTCCCGACCTACACCGATGGCGGGTCCGACATCGTCACCCTGACCGCACTCTTCCCGAACGCCACGGTCGCGAAGACCACGGGCGCCGGGACCGAGAACGGCGATGCCGAGGTCAACCAGCCGTTCACGTGGCGTATCACCGTCCGGAACGACTCGAGCACCACGGCGAACGACGTCCGCGTCTTCGACGAGCTCCCCGCGAACTGGGAGTTCGTCACCGGATCGACGACCATCACGGTCGACACGACCCCGGTGACCGGCCTGTCGACGACACCGACGGTGACGGGGCGGGACATCGACTGGGACACCGGGCACGACCTCGCGCCCGGACGCACCATGACCGTCGTCTTCCAGGCCCGGCCGCTCCCGGCCGTCCTGGACGACCCGCCGCCGCTGGTCTACACCAACACGGCCACGGCGAGGGTCGAGGACGGAATGGGGAACACCGGCAACCTCGACGGTCCCTACACCAGCGGCCCCGACACGGCGACTGCGACGATCGTGCTGCCGCAGCCCGCGATCAGCAAGGTGCCCGACTCGGGTTCGGTCACGGCCGGCCAGACCGGCGTGCCGTACTCGATCCTGGCGTCCAACTTCACCGGATCCGTCGACCTCCGCAACGCCGCCGTCACGGACGTGCTTCCCGCCGGTCTGACGTTCAACCCGGCCAGCGTGCAGCTGGAGTCGTGCACACCGGGCCCGGTCTGCACCGTCGTCCCCGGAGGCGTGCCCGCCACGGTCACCGGTCAGACGGTCCGATTCGCCCTCGGCACGATCCCGGCGGGACAGGCATTCCGCATCAACTACACGGTGAACGTGGGAAGCCCGATGGTCAACGGCACCGTTCTCACGAACACCGCCCGGCTGACCGCGGACGAGATCTCCCCGAACACCGTCATCACGGACACCGGCAGCGTCACCGTCGGATCCACGCCCGTGTGGTTCGGCCCGGGGGACACCACCATCAAGGGATCGACCCCGGTGACGGGCTCGACGGTGGCCCCGGCGTCCCAGATCACCTACAGCATCACCTACTTCAACTCCGGGAACGCGAACGCGACCGACGTCGTCCTCACGGATGAGATCCCGGCGAACACCACGTACGTCGCCGGAACCACGTCCACGAACGACTCGGCCACGGTCACCTACCGCGTCGGCGGCGTCTACCAGCCGACCGAGCCCGGGGATCCGACGCAGGTGGAGGCCGTCCGTTGGACCGTCCCCACCGTGAACGCCGGAACCGGCGGAACGCAGACCTTCCGGGTCCGCGTCCACCAGCCGCTTCCCGACGGCACGGTGATCGAGAACCTGGCGAGCATCTCGTCGGATCAGACGCCGACACCCGCCACGTTCGGACCCGACCCGTTCGATCCGAGCGTCCCCGTCCTGCACAACGTGCGGAGCGCGCCGATCCTGTCGCTCGAGAAGGCCGTCGACAAGACGACGATCCAGCTGACCCGCGGCACCAACCTGCTGACCTACACGCTCCGTCTCGCGAACACCGGTGACGCCGACGCGACGGGCGTCGTCGTCGAGGACTCGGTGCCCGCGGGCGTGACCCTCGCGTCGATCGCGGATGGCGGAGCGGCCGTGACCTGCTCCACCGATCCCGGCACCCCCGGTTACACCTTCGGGTCGTGCCCGGCGGACCTCGGCACCGTCACCCGCATCCGCTGGACGCTGCCGGTCGTCCGGACGCAGGACACCGTCCCGGTGTCCACGCCGCGGCCGCCGGTCGTGCTCGGCTTCGCGGTCACCGTGCCCGTCCCGACCGTGGACGGCACCGTCATCCCGAACCGCGCCGACCTGTCGTCCGACCAGACCGGTCCGGACCGGTCGAACGAGGTGTCCACGGTGGTCCGTTCGTCACCGGACGTCGCCGTTGTCAAGGGGCTGACGCTGACGCAGGCGTCGCCCGGCCAGGAGGTCTCCTACCTCGTCACCGCCACGAACAGCGGTACGACGGAGGCGACCAACGCCGTGCTGACCGACGAGATCCCCGCGGGGACCGTCTACGCAGCGGGGAGCGCCACCGGTGCCGCCGAGTTCCGCGTCAGCGGGGCATGGCAGGCGGTGGAGCCCGCGAACCCCGTCGACGTCACGGCTCTGCGCTGGCATCTCGGGACGCTCGGGATCGATCAGAGCGCCTCGCGTGGCTTCCGCGTCCTGATCCCGTCGAACGCCCCGCGGTCCCTCACGGCGGTGACGAACTCCGCGTCCTTCACGAGCGATCAGGCATCGACGCCGAGCAATGTCGTCCGCACGACGGTCATGCACCCGGCCCTGCCGAGTCTCACGATCGTCAAGCGCGGGCCGGCCAGGCTCCGGGCCGGGAAGGACGGCACCTGGCGGATCACGGTGAAGAACACGGGTAAGGCCACGGCGACGAAGGTCGTCATCACGGACGTCTTCCCGAGCAGGCTCGTGGTCCGCAGCCGGAGCGCCGGAGGACGCATCGTGTCCGGACGCATCGTGTGGAACGTCGGATCGCTCCGGCCCGGACAGTCGAAGACCGTGTGGGTCCGGTTCCGCGCCCCGCTCACCGTACGCGGTCGCGTCGTCAACCGGGCGACCGTGACGGCGACCAACGTGAAGGGCGTCAAGCGGGCCCAGCGGCCCCTGGTCATCCTCGCGGCGGCCGGAGTGAGCCGGGTCCCGGTCGTCGG
>CAYOSM010000112.1:0-6994 GCA_964406645.1 uncultured Bifidobacteriaceae bacterium
CGCCATTCCGCGCTCGAGCGTGAGTGCGATGCGGTCGGCGTGACCGGCGAGCGTCGATTCCGTGTAGCGGTCGGGGTGTCCCTCGACGAGCAGGTGGGCGCCCTCGAGCGTGATGGCGAGGTCGTCGACAGGGCCGGAGGAGAGGTTCTCGACGATTCCGCGGTGGCCGCCGATCTCGAGCTCGCGCAGGAATGGCTTGATGTTGAGGAGCGGGCCGACCAGCCGTCCGCCGCCGAGCGTGCCCGAGAGGCGACGCAGGTCCTCGTAGCGGTGACGACCGTGGCGCGAGGCGCCGGAGAGCACCTCCGTCGAACGCGCCGTCAGCGCCGCCAGGGTGTCGGACGGCTCCACCGTCATGCGAAGCGGGAGCACGTTGACCCAGCAGGCCGGCACCCGTGCGGCCGGTGAACCGAGGCGCCCCATCGACAGGAGGCCGAGTGTCAGATCGTCGCGGCCCGTCACCCGGTGAAGCCACAGGGCGATGAGCGCCGCGGCCGTGGCCGCGTCCGGCGCGGCGCCGAGTGTGCGGCGTACGCGCAGGGGGCGCGCCATGGGCAACGCCCGCTCGCCCTCGGGGCCCACCGCGCCCTCGGCACCGGCGAGGACGCGCGTCCAGTGATTCCGGTCGGAGGCCGCGCGCTCAGAGGTCTCGTACTCGGCGTCGAGGTCGAGCAGCACTCCGATGTCGCGCAGTCGTGACGGCGGCACCCCGTCCGCGGCATCGTGGATCTCGGTCACCCGCCGCAGGAGGAGGGACGTGGCGTATCCGTCGGTCGCCAGGTGGTGCACGGCCTGGTACCACCACACGCCCTCGCCGGGGATGCGGATGACGGCCTGCCGGCAGAGCACACCGGACGCCGGGTCCATCGCCCGCCGGGAGTCCTCCTCGGCCCATGCACGCGCGGTCCCGGCGTCGGGCATCTCGACGATCGGCACGTCGGGCTCCGGATGGTCCGGGAGCTCCTGGAACGGCTCGCCCTCGTCGTCGTCGATGCGCGCGTGGAATCCGGGGATCTCCGAGAGCGCGGCGCGCACCGCCGCCGTGAGGCGGACGGCGTCCATCTGTGCGGGGAGGCGCACGATGTCGGCGGTGACGAATGCGGCCGGATCGGCCGCGAGGCGGTCGGCGAACCAGATGCCACGCTGCGCCGCGGTCAGCGGAAGGCGGCGCATCAGCGAGCGGCGACCCGCTGTGCGGCGTCCCACCAGGCCGCCAGCGTGGGCTCCTCCTCGATGAGGTCCTCCGTGGCGAGGGGCAGGCCCGCCTCGCGCCACCGCCCGATGAGGGCCATGAGGCGCAGGGAGTCCAGTCCGAGATCCATCAGGTTGTCGTGGTCGGCGAGCTCCGCCGGGGGTTCCTCAAGGGTCGCGAGCACGTCGGCGCGCATCCGCTCCAGGTCGATTGTGACCGCGGAGGCCGTGCCCGTGATCTGCTCGACGAGCACCGAGGTGGCGGCCACGCCGGCGCAGCAGGATCCCGCCCAGGCGAGGGTGGTGAGCTGCTCCTGCGCCGAGAAGTCCGCGACGCCGTCCGCGGCGATCACCGACTGCACGTCCTCCATGAAGGCGTGGGCGGCGGTCATGGCGATGCCGATGTGCGTGTAGATGCCGCAGACCACGAGCTGGTCGCGACCGCGGGCGCGGAGCCGCTCGAGGAGGTCCGTGCGCACCAGGGCGGAGTACCGCCACTTCGTGACGACCTCGTCGCCGGTCTCCGGTGCGAGCGCCGGAAGGATCTCTTCGCCACCCGTGCCGCCGGGGATGCCCTCACCCCACACGGGGCCCAGCAGGCCGCGCTGATCGGGGGTCTGCCCGGCGGGCTGCGCCGAGTAGAGGACCGGGACGCCGGCGGACCGGCAGGCGTCGATGAGCGCGCGGATGTTGGCCACGAGTTCGGGGATCGGCTCGCGCTCCACGTCGAACGCCGCCAGGAAGTGCGCCTGCATGTCGTGCACCAGGAGCGCGGCGCGGGCGGGGTCGACGATCCATGAGACCTTCGGGTCCGGGAGCGCGGCCGGGTCGGGCATGGGGTAGGGGGCGATGCGGGGCAGACCCATCTAGACGGAACCTCCGGTCGGTGCGGTGAGGCGATCGGCGAGCGCGGTGCGCAGATCGCGGCGGCTGATCTTCCCCACGCCGGTGAGCGGCAGGGCCTCCACCAGCTCGAAGCGGTCGGGCATCTTGAAGGCGGCGAGGCCGCGGCCGCGCAGGTGGCGGCGGAGGTCGGCGGCCGTCAGCGGTACGTCGCCCGCGGGGACGACGACGGCGCAGCTCCGCTCACCCAGCCGGTCGTCGGGGAGGGCCACGAGCACGGCGTCGTGCACGTCCGGATGGGCGATCAGGTGATCCTCGACCTCGTCGGGCGAGATCTTCTCGCCGCCGCGGTTGATCTGGTCCTTGACGCGCCCCTCGACCACGAGATGCCCGGTGGGCAGGCGGCGGACCACGTCGCCCGTGCGATAGAAGCCGTCGTCGGTGAACGCGTCCGGATCGACCCCGCCGTGGTAGGCGCGGATGGTGTACGGCCCCCGCGTCTCGAGGCGTCCCGGCTCGCCGTCGGGCACCGGGACGCCGTCGGCGTCCACGACGCGGACGATGTCGTGGTCGGTCATGGGACGGCCCTGCGTCTCGGCGATGAGCGCGTCCGGGTCGTCGAGGCGGGTGTAACAGACGAGTCCCTCGGCCATGCCGAACACCTGCTGCAGACGGCACCCCAGCTCCACGGGCACGCGACGGGCGGCATCGGGCGCGAACCGTGCACCACCGACCTGGAGGAGGCGAAGACTCGAGAGATCGGGCGTCTCGGCGCCGACCGCGTCCATCCAGGCCAGCGCCAGGGGCGGCACCAATGCCGTCATCGTGACGCGTTCGCGTTCGATCAACCCGAAACAGGTGACGGGATCCGGTACCGGAGCGAAGACGACGCGTCCACCGGCGTGGAGCACACCGAGGATCCCGGGGGAACTCATCGGGAAGTTGTGGGCGGCCGGCAGCGCGCAGAGGTACACCGTGCCCGGATCGAGTCCGCACACCTCGGCGCTGCGGCGCACGGAGTAGAGGTAGTCGTCGGCGGTACGCGGGATGAGCTTCGGTTCACCCGTGGTGCCGCCGGAGAGCTGGAGGAATGCGACGGCCGAGGGATCCACATCCGGGAAGGACGTGGTCGCGGACCGCGGACACCCCATGAGATCCTCGGCCAGGTGGACGTCCCGGAGGTGCGGGACGACGTCGACGAGTTCGCGTGCCAGATCGGCGTGGGCGAAGCCGGCGTGACGCTCGACGGTGACGATGGCGACCGCACCGGACCGTCGCGCGATCCCCTCCAGTTCGGTGCGCCGGTGCGCGGGAAGTGTGAACACGGGGAGCGCACCCGCGCGCCAGATCCCGAAGACCGACGGGACGTAGCCCAGTACGTTGGGGACCTGGACGAGCACCCGTTGTCCGGGGCGGACGCCCGAGTCGATGAGACGCGCCGCGATGGCGTCGACGCGTTCGTCGAGCTCGGCATAGGTGAGGCGTTCCCCGGTCGCGGCGACGATGGCCACCCGATCGGCGAACCAGGTCGCCCGCACGCGCAGGAACGTGCCGAAGTCCTCTCCGGTCCAGAGCCCGGCGGCGCGATACGTCTCCGCGAAGTCGGACGGCCAGGGAGAGACGACCGGTGCGAGCGCGGGGTCGGTCACTGTGCGGACTCGAGTCCGATGGCCGAGAGCAGCGTCCCGAACTTCGCCGTGGTCTCCGCAAGCTCGCCGTCCGGGTCGGATCCCTGCACGAGCCCCGCGCCGGCCCAGAGGCGCACGGTGTCACCCTCGATCTCCCCGCAACGGATCGCGACGATCCATTCGCCGTCGCCGGTGATCTCCTGCCAGCCGACGGCACCCGCGTAGTAGCCGCGGTCGATGGGCTCGAGCTCGGTGATCGCCTGGCGCGCACGCTCACGGGGAGTGCCGCAGACCGCCGGCGTCGGGTGCAGGGCCGTCGCCAGATCGAGCGAGGTGATCGAGCGATCGGCGAGCCGGCCCCGGATCCGGGTCGCCAGGTGCCACATCGCCCGTGTGCGGACGAGCTCCGGGGAGTCGGGGATGTCCAGCGCGGAGCAGAGCGGCGTGAGCGCATCCGCGATGGCCCGCGTGACCACCGCGTGCTCCTCGCGGTCCTTCGCCGAGCAGAGGAGCGCGGCACCACGGCGGGCATCCTCGACGGGGTCGGCCGCACGCCGGGCCGATCCAGCGAGGGGGAGCGACTCGACCGTGTCGCCCATCCGGCGCAGGAGGGTCTCCGGGCTGGCGCCCACGAGGGTGCGCGGAGCGTCCGACGTCGTGGGCAGGTCGATCGCGAAGACGTGGGCGGAGGGATCGGCTGCGGCCAGACGCGCGAGGAGGGCGGGGATGTCCGGCTCCGCGCCGCGCAGTTCGAGTGCGCGTGCCAGGACGACCTTGTCGAGCCCGTCACCCGCCCGGAGCATGGACACCGCCCGCGCCACCCGGTTCGCGAACTCACGTGGCTCGGGCACGGGATGGCGGCTCGGTAGGTCCTCGAGTACGGATGCGACGGATTCCCCGGGCCAGGCGCGCAGAGGCGGACCGTTCGTCACATGCCGGGGTACCACGAGGTGGGGGGCGACGGAGGGATGGAAGGGGAGCGCGCCGACGAGGACGGGCGGCAGGCCCTCGTGCACCGCTTCGGACAGGGTCTCCTGTGCCCGTACCGCGAGCGATCGCAGCTGGTCCCTGCCCGCCGCGGGAGGAACCCGCATCCCCTCGCCGTGGGCGAGCGTCGCCCCGCCGGGCGAGCTGATCAGTGTCGTCTCTCCCGGCGCATAGGCGTCGAGGAGTGCCGCGGGGCCGTGGTGAATGACGGATCCACCCATCGTCATCGCCCGGCCTGGACGCCGTCACCGGACGCCGCCCGCTCGATCGCCGTGGTCAGTGGAGCCATGGAGGCGCCGTACTCGGAGAACGCGGTGGACGGGCCCTCGGAGTGGAGGGCACCGTCGTGACCGGTGACGTCCCGCAGCGGATCCACCCCCCGTGGAGCCACCGCGCTTCGTCGATCCGTCGGCGTCACATTCGTGACGGCCGGACGGATCACGCGCCTCATCTGATCGATGCGGCGATCCGCGCCGACGATGTCGGCGGGCGTACTGATTCGTTCAGAAAGAGATCGGCCGTCCGCGCTCATCGTGTTAGGGAACCCAAACAGACGAAGAACGGACTCTCGCCCGGTTTCCCGGAGCGATCCACGGATCGGGGGACCGTCGTGACGTCCCTCTTCAGGAGACGCCGGTCCGGGTCTCCCGATGCCACGCGCTCGACGACGTCACCGGTAGTCGTACCGGTGAACCCCTGGGGTATCGGTCGGGGCGTACCCCGACCCGGTGTCAGACGATGAAGACCGGGGTGCCGGGCTTGGCGTAGCGGGCGAGTGCGCTGACGGATCTCTTGGAAAGGCGGACGCACCCGTGGGAGGCCGCCTGCCCGACGGTGCTGGGCCACCCGTGGATCCCCACGATGCCGTTGCCGCCCATGAACGTCTTGAGGACGTTGCTGTGGGCGGTCAGCACGAGGATGTACGGTCCGAGCTGGCCGCCCGTGGGGACCGGATCGTAGATGGCGAAGAGGCCCTTCGGGGTGGGCGTACCGCCGGTTCCGACGGACGCCACGAACGACCGTGCGCGCTTGCCGCCCACGAAGACGTCGACGCGCTTGCCGGCCGTCGAGACCTTGATAAACGTGCGCGTCCTGCGGAGGACCGCCTGGTCCGAGCGGACCCATGCGACACGGCCGTTGGGACGGAGCGGCAGCTGAATGCGCAGCCAGCGGACATTCTTGACGTCCTTCGCGCCGGTGACCATGTACGAGGTCGGGGAGAGGGTCCACTGCGTGTGCCCGCGGAGCCGGACACGGGCACCGGCGCCGGGACGGGCGCGGGCGACGACGGGCGCGGCGATGCTGGCCGTCCACGAGCCGTCCTTCAACGACGGTGCCGTCGGCAGCGGCCCCTTCGGCGTGACCTCCTGTGCGGTGGCCGCGGAGGTCAGGAGGGTCGCCGTCGCGGTGAGCACGACGGAGGAGGCGAGGACCATGGGAATGCGCATCGCGCGATTCTAACCATCGGTTCCGGCGGTTCCGAAGAACACCGGGCCCGGCCGCGTGGGCGGGCCCGGTGTCGCCGGCGGGTTTCTAGCCCAGTGCGTCCTTCGCCAGCTGGGCGACCTCGGTCGGGTTGGTCCCGACGCGGATGCCCTTCGCCTCGAGGGCTTCCTTCTTGCCCTGGGCGGTACCGGACGAGCCGGTGATGATGGCGCCGGCGTGGCCCATCTGCTTTCCGGGGGGAGCCTGGAACCCGGCGATGTAGGAGACCACGGGTGTCTTCATGTTGGCGGCGATGTACTCCGCGGCCTTCTCCTCCTCGTCTCCTCCGATCTCACCGACCATGACGACGAGATCCGTGTCCTCGTCCTCCTCGAAGCGGCTGATGATGTCGATGAACGAGCTGCCGACGATCGGGTCGCCGCCGATTCCGACGACGGTGCTCTGACCGATGCCGAGGAGGTCGAGCTCCTTCGAGATCTGGTAGGTCAGGGTGCCGCTGCGGCTCACGAGGCCCACGCGTCCCGGGTTGAACACCTGGGTCGGCATGATGCCGACGGTGGCCTTGCCGGGGCTGATGACGCCCGGGCAGTTCGGACCGATGAGGGTCTGGCCACCACGGCGCAGGTGCGTGTAGATGTTGAGCATGTCGTGGGCCGGGATGCCCTCGGTGACCGCGATGATCAGCTCGACGCCGCTCTCGATGGCCTCGTAGATGGCGTCGGCCGCGAAACGGGGCGGCACGAAGACCATGGCCGTGTTGGCCTGGGTCTCGGTGACGGCCTGGTGGAGCGTGTTGAACACCGGGATGCCCTCGATGCTCTGACCGCCCTTGCCCGGGGTCACACCGGCGACGACGTTGGTGCCGTACGCCTTGTTGCGGGTGGCGTGGAACTGGCCCT
>CAYOSM010000113.1:0-5262 GCA_964406645.1 uncultured Bifidobacteriaceae bacterium
GACCGGCTCTTCCGCTTCCACTGCGACACGCGGAACATCCCGAAGGTCCAGCCGGACGTCGAGTTCCTCTCGATCGACGGCGAGTTCCCCCTGAAGGACGGCCACGTCGTCTCGATCCGCTTCCGGCCCCGGTACACCCCGAAGGTCCTGACCTGGCGCTTCGTCGTCGAGGCCGTCGTACCGGACCAGGCGATCATCGACGTCACCCTCGAGTCACCGTTCCCGTACTGGCGTCACGAGCACCGCATGGAGCGCATCGGCCCCATGCGCACGCGCCTCATCGACCGCGTGCAATACGTTCCGCCGCTCGGCGTCCTCGGACGCCTGGGGGGCGGGATCGCCGATCGGCGCGTCGCCCGCATGTTCGAGGAGCGCCAGGCCATCACGAAGCGCCTCATGGAGGGCACCCCGCGGTGAGCACCGCGGGAACTCCCGCGACGATGCCTGCCGTGGTCACGGACGGCCACGGCGGTCCCGAGGTGCTCCGTGTCGAGGAGCGCCCGGTCCCGGTGCCCGGCGCCGGCGAGGTCCTCGTCCATGTCGCCGCGACGGCCGTGAACCGCGCCGACACCCTCCAGGCGCTCGGTCACTATCCCCCGCCGGCCGGGGTCACCGACATCCTCGGCCTCGAGTTCGCCGGAGAGGTCGTGTCCGTCGGCCCGGACACCGCCACTTCGCTCATCGGCCGGCGGGTCATGGGGATCGTGCCCGGCGGCGGCAACGCCGAGTACGTCACGATCCCCGCCGACCAGGTGATCCCCGTCCCCGACGCCCTCACCTGGGAGCAGGCCGCCGCCACGCCCGAGGTGTTCCTGACGGCCTTCCACAGCATCGTCCGGCTCGGGCGTGCGAGCGCCGGAGACCGGGTGCTCGTCCACTCCGCGTCGAGCGGGGTCGGTTCGGCCGGCGTCCAGATCGCGCGTGAGGCCGGTGCCGAGGTCATCGCGACGTCCCGCAGCGCCGAGCGCCTCACTCCGGCCACGGACGCCGGCGCGCACGGCATCGTCGTGACCGACGGTGAGTTCGCCGGCGCCGTCCGCGAGATCACGGGCGGACACGGCGTCGACGTCATCCTCGACCTCGTCGGCGCCGCCTACTGGCGTGACAACGTCCTCAGCCTGGCCCGGCTCGGACGACTGGTGCTCACCGGGATGGTCGGCGGGCGCCGCACCGAGCTCGACCTCGCACCCCTCTACGCCGCGCACGCCACGGTCATCGCGACCACGCTGCGGGCGCGTCCGGCATCCGAGAAGGCGGCGCTGGTCACGGAGTTCATCGACTGGGGCCTGCCGCGGCTGGCCGACGGACGCCTCGTCCCCGTCATCGACCGCGTCCTTCCCCTCGCGCAGGTCGCCGACGCCCATCGGGCGCTCACCGAGAACACGGTCGTGGGAAAAATCGTCCTTCTGACACGTCCCTGACCACGACGGGGTGTGGGCGACGGCCCGCGCGCCGCATGCCTCATCGCCGCCGGATCATCCGATCGACGGGCTCGCCCCGGAGAGAGGGGCGCCCGCCGGGACATCGTCCTCCTCGGCCGCAGCACCGCTGAACTGCGCCGCGTAGAGCGCGGCGAAGGCGCCACCGGCGGCGAGAAGCTCCGCATGCGAGCCCTGTTCGACGATGCGCCCGTCCTCCATGACGAGGATGAGATCCGCGTCGCGGATCGTCGAGAGCCGGTGTGCGATGACGAAGCTGGTGCGCTCGCGACGGAGGGCCGCCATCGCCTTCTGCACGAGCAGCTCGGTGCGGGTGTCGACCGAGCTCGTGGCCTCGTCGAGGATGAGGAGCGCGGGCTCCGAGATGAACGCACGGGCGATCGTCAGGAGCTGCTTCTCCCCGGCGCTGATGTTGCCGGCCTCGGAGTCCAGGACGGTGTCGTAGCCGTCCGGAAGGGAGTGCACGAAGCGGTCGACGTACGTGGCCTCGGCCGCGGCATGGACCTCCTCGTCGGTCGCACCCGGCTTGCCGTAGGCGATGTTGTCGCGGATCGTCCCGGCGAAGAGCCAGGTGTCCTGCAGCACCATCCCGATCTGGTCGCGCAGGTCGTGCCGCGCGAGCCGGGAGATGTCGGTGCCGTCCAGGGTGATCCGTCCGCCGTCCAGCTCGTAGAACCGCATGATGAGGTTGACCAGCGTGGTCTTCCCCGCCCCGGTCGGCCCGACGATGGCGACCGTCTGCCCGGGCTCCACGCAGAGATCGAGATGCTCGATGAGCGGCTTGTCGGGACTGTACGAGAAGCTCACGTCCTCGAACGCGACGCGTCCCCGCGGGTTCTTCTCAGGACGGACGTCGGCCGTGTCGGGCCGCTCGTCCTCCGCGTCGAGGACCTCGAACACGCGCTCGGCCGACGCGACCCCGGACTGCATGAGGTTGGCCATCGAGGCGACCTGGGTCAGGGGCTGCGTGAACTGACGCGAGTACTGGATGAACGCCTGCACGTCACCCAGCGACATGGTCCCGTTGGCGACGCGAAGGCCGCCCAGCACGGCGATGACGACGTAGTTCAGGTTCCCGATGAACATCATCGCCGGCATGATGATGCCGCTCACGAACTGGGCGCCGAAACTGGCCGAGTAGAGGTCCTCGTTGCTCTCGTCGAATCGCTCGGCGGCCTCGCGCTGCCGGCCGAAGACCTTGACGAGGCCGTGCCCGGTGAACGTCTCCTCCACGATGCCGTTCACCTCGCCCGTGCTCGCCCACTGCTGGACGAAGTGGCGCTGCGAGCGCTTGCCGATGATGCGCGTGACGAGGATCGACACGGGGATCGTGATCAGCGCGATCAGCGCCAGGAGCGGCGAGATCACGAACATCATCGCGAGCATCGCGACGAGTGTGAGCAGCGACGTGAGCAGCTGGGACAGCGTCTGCTGCAGGCTCTGGGCGACGTTGTCGATGTCGTTGGTCACGCGCGAGAGGAGCTCGCCGCGCGGCTGGTTGTCGAAGTACGGGAGCGGGAGCCGGTTGAGCTTGTCCTCCACGGTCGCGCGGAGGGAGAAGACGGTCCGGTTGACGGCCCCGGTCAGCAGATACCCCTGCATCCAGGAGAGGACCGACGAGGCCAGGTAGAGAAGGAGGACGAGGGCGAGCACTCGCGCGACGGCCGTGAAGTCGATGCCATGCCCCGGTGTGACGTGGTCCATCGACGCCAGCATGTCGGCGATGCGGTCCTGCCCCCGATCCCGGAGATCCTGGACGGCCTCCGCCTGCGTCACGTCGGAGGGGATCTGCTTGCTGAACACCCCGGCGAACACGAGGTCGGTCGCGTGGCCGAGGATCTTCGGTCCGGCGGCACCGAGGATGACGGACACGACGGCGAGCAGCACCACGCCGACGAGGATGAGCCGCTCCGGACGCATGAGCGCGAGGAGCCGTTTGGCGGACGAGACGAAGTTCTGCGACTTCTCGCCCGGGGTGCCGAGCGAGAGCTGCGGCGGCCCGCCCTGGCGCACCTGCCCCGGTCCCCGGCGTGACTGGGCGGCCTTCTCCTCGTCGGAGCGCACGTCGCTCACGCGGCCTCCCTCCCCGTCTCCTGGCTCGTCACGATCTCCTGATAGGTCGGGCAGGTCCGCAGGAGCTCATCGTGCGTCCCGATGCCGACGACGGCGCCGTCGTCGATGACGACGATCTGGTCGGCGTCCACGATCGTCGAGACGCGCTGGGCCACGACGATCACGACCGCGTCGCGCGTCACTCGAACGAGGCCGCGGCGCAGTCGCGCGTCGGTCGCGGTGTCGAGCGCGGAGAAGGAGTCGTCGAAGAGATAGACCGCCGGCCGCGCGACGAGGGCGCGCGCGATCGCGATCCTCTGGCGCTGTCCACCGGAGAGGTTTCCGCCGCCCTGCGACACCGCGGAGTCAAGCCCGTCGGGCATCTGCCGGACGAAGTCGGCCGCCTGGGCGACCTCGAGCGCCTGCCAGAGATCCTCGTCGGAGGCGTCCGGGTTGCCGTAGCGGAGATTCGACGCGATCGTCCCGGTGAAGAGGTAGGGCCGCTGCGGCACGAGGCCGATGTGCGCCCACAGGTCCTCGAGCGCGACGTCGCGGATGTCCACGTCACCGATTCGGAGCGTTCCCTCCGTCACGTCGAAGAGGCGCGGGACGAGGTTGACGAGCGTCGTCTTCCCCGCTCCCGTCGAGCCGATGACCGCCGTCGTCGTCCCGGGCTGCGCGGTGAACGAGATCCCCCTCAGCACCGGGGCCTCGGCGCCCGGGTAGCTGAACGTCACGTCCTCGAACCGGAGTGGCGCCGGTCCGGACGGGAGCGGCACGGGGTCGCTCGGATCGACGACGCTCGAGTCCGTGTCGAGGACCTCCGCGATGCGGCCGGCCGAGACCGACGCGCGCGGGATCATCATCGCCATGAAGGTGGCCATCATCACCGACATGAGGACCTGGACGAGGTAGGCCATGAAGGCCGTGAGCGCACCGATCTGCATGTCCCCCGCCTCGATCCGCTTGGCGCCGAACCACAGCACCGCGACGGTGGACGCGTTGAACACGATCATCACGATGGGAAACGCGAGCGCCATCAGACGCCCCACCGCGAGGGCCGAGCCGGTGTAGGTCGTGTTCGCCTCCGCGAACCGCTCGCGTTCGGCGTCCTCGCGGACGAAGGCCCGCACGACGCGGATGCCCGTGATCTGCTCGCGCAGGATGCGGTTGACACTGTCGACCGACTGCTGCATGAGGCGGAAGTTGGGGATCATCCGGGCGATGACGATCGAGACGGCGGCGCCCAGCACGGGAACCGCAACCGCGATGAGCCACGACAGCCCCACGTCCTCGCGGAGCGACATGACGACCCCGCCGACCATCATGATCGGCGCCGAGACCATGATCGCCAGCCCCATGTAGGTGACCGTCTGGACCTGCTGCACGTCGTTGGTGCTGCGGGAGATGAGCGTCGGCGCACCGAAACCCGAGACCTCGCGGGCGCTGAAGTCGACCACGCGGGTGAACACACCGCGCCGCAGGTCACGCGCCATGCCGGACGCGGACCGGGACGCGTAGTACGTCGCGGCGATCGTGGCCGCGATCTGGATCACCGAGATGCCGAGCATCAGCGCGCCCGCGCGCATGATGAACCCGGTGTCGCCGACCGCGACGCCCTTGTCGATGATCTGGCCGTTGAGCGACGGGAGGTAGAGCGATGCGATCGTGGCCGCGAGCTGCAGCACCAGGATCAGGAGGAGGATGCCCGCGTACGGGCGAAGCCCCTCCCGGATGAGACGGACGAGCATCAGCGCCCCTCCGTCTCTCG
>CAYOSM010000113.1:5362-6850 GCA_964406645.1 uncultured Bifidobacteriaceae bacterium
GGATCGGCGCGACCCGGAGGCGGCCCGATGACCTCCATCGTGCGCATGAGGTCGAACACGTCGAAGAAGCGGTCCTGGGTGACGGTCGCGACGGCGACGAGCCGGGTCCGGAGGTCATCGTCAAGCGGGATCGCCCGTACGGCCGCGATGAGGGGCGCGGGATCGAGCGCCGCCCGCAGCGCCGCGTCCAGCAGGTCGTCCTTCGTGTCGAAGACGCGGAAGATCGTGCCCTCGGCCACACCCGCGGCCGACGCGATCTGGCGCGTGGTCACGGACCTGCCGTAGCGGCGGATGAGAGGGACGGTGGCGTCGATCAGAGAGGCGCGGCGATCGTCCGGTGACATGGCGGGGGCGCGGGGCGACACATCACGCAGAGTAGATGAGTGAGCACTCACTCACAAGCGTCGGCGCCCTTCCACCGCCTCCATGGCCGCGTGTACGGGACGTTCCGGCCCGCATCCCCACCGATGTGACCAGGCCGGCATCCCCGTCCTGGGGCCCACTCCGGGATGGGTCGGACGATCCCGACGCGACTCCGGTCGGGCCGGGCTATGATCCTCGGGAAGCGCACGTCTGGAGGACGCATGTTCAAGAAGTTGATCGCGGCACTCGGCATCACCGGTGCCATCTACTGGATCGCCAAGAAGCGCCGTCAGGGCGATGAGTTCGAGTTCACGGAGCTCCCGCCGGACGACAAGCCGCCCGCCGCCTGAGTCGCTGAGTGGGGTCGTTTCTCCGTCGATGCGGCATGTGGGACGCCGCCGGTATGGGGAAACGGAGTTTCGGTATCGGGGACATGGGGTGCCGGCGAGGCCGGCGCCTCCGTACGGGGACGTCGAACACGCCGTGACCTGATCCTGGGCGAGGTGCCCCGCCGCCACGCCGCAGAGGGACGTCTGACGCGGGGGCCTAGATCTCCGTGTCGCGGATGGCGGCGCGCACGCGCGAGAGCAGGCCACGAAGCCTGAGGAACTCCGCGTCGTCGCCATCCTCGCGGGCGCTGGCGGCACGCCGCTCCAGCACCCGTTCCTGCAGACGGTAGGTCACCTCCCGCAACTCCCCCTCCGTGGGCTCGGACGTGAGCCCAGCCCGGAGGTCGACGATGAGCGACCCGAGGTCGGGCGGCCACGCGTCGGCCGCGTGCCCCGCCGCGATCTCCTGGAAGGCCGCCCGATGATCCGGCCGTTCGAAGGCCTCGACGGCCAGCTCCGAGGCGAACGGGAGGGCGACGTCCGGACCGAGGGCCACGGCGATCGCCAGCCAGCGACGCTCGCGGATCTCGTCCACCGCGAGGCGCTCCATCAGCTGGGCAGAGGGTTCCGGGGGCTTCGACGTATCGTCGGACGCCGCGAGCCGCCCGGCCTCGCGCGCGAGACGCTCGAGCATGGACTGGGTGTTGGACGCCGAGACCTCGAGACGGCTGGCCGTGATGCGGAGCGCCTCGTCGCGCTCGATCCCCTCGGGGAACCGCGAGAGGAGACGCGCGAT
>CAYOSM010000114.1:0-6586 GCA_964406645.1 uncultured Bifidobacteriaceae bacterium
ACACCGGCGGCGACAACGGTGGAGACACCGGCGGCAACACCGGCGGCGACAACGGTGGAGACCCCGGCGACGAGATCCCCGCGGATGTCGCAGCCTGCCTCGCCCGCGTCGACCAGATCACACAGCTCTGGACCGGAAACCGCGACTCGCGGATCTTCTCGGGCCGGGACCGCCGGAGCATCTACTACCACGGCCGCTCCACGCTGACAGCCCTCGCGGCCGACATCGAGGACGGTCGGATCTCCTCCGCCCGCCAGAAGATCGGCAGTCTGCGTGACGACCTCCACGATCTCCTCCGGGAGAACGGGGATTCGACGACCCAGTTCCAGACCTTCCTGTTCGTGATCGACGTCTACCAGCGTGTCCACGCGCTGGACACGGCGCTCGCGCGGCTCTAGCGCCCCGCGCTCACGCCGACATGGCCTCGGCGACCGCGGCGACCAGGCCGGGGGCCGACTGCTCCGCAGCCTCCGCCGCGACCTGAAGACCCCGCCTGCGCACGTGCGCGGTGGTCGTCGGACCGATCGACACCAGCGCGGCCGCCGCGAGGGTGTCCGAACCGACGGCGGCGACCGCGGCATCGACGATCTTCGGCGAGGTGAGGGTCCAGACGTGGGCGGATCGTGCGCGCTCGACGTCTCCGACATCCGGCGTGACGGTGACGGCTCGATAGAGCGGGAGCTCGGTCACCTCGGCACCACTCGCCCGCAGACCGTCTGACAGCTCCACACGTCCCTCGAGCGCACGGGCGAGGACGACGCGCGCACCCTCCACTCCGCGCTCGGCGAGCGCATCCGCAAGCGCGGCTCCGGTCGCGCGTTCGGGTGTGAGCGTTACCCGGATGCCGGCGGACAGCAGGGCGGCCTCGGTGATCCTGCCGACGGCGGCCACCGTCACGGTCTCGGGGATGCGACGCCCCGTCTCACGGAGCGCCTCGACGAGATGGTGCGCACCGGACGGGCTCGTGACGACCACCGCGTCGGAGCGCTCGAGTGCCTCCCAGGACTCATCCGCGACCGGCAGGGCCTGGATGTCGAGGAGCGGGATCTCGATCGGCTCGTACCCGCTCTCGGCGAGGAGCGCGGTGAGTTCGACCGACTGCAGGCGGGGGCGCGTAACCGCGACGCGGATCCCGTGACGCCCCGTCGTCATGACAGGGAGGCGATCACCCGGGCGACGAGGCCATCGACGGCGTCCGCATCGTCGTCATCGGACGGAACCCGCATGCCGTCCCGGGTCGCCACGGTCAGGTCCTCACACGCGGCGAACACCCGGATGTCGATGTCGTCACCGTCCAACCTGGCGTGCACGCCGATCGGCTCGCGGCACCCGCCACCCAGCCCACGGAGGATCCGTCGTTCGATGTCGAGACACCGCCGGGTCACCGGGTCGTCGATGGCCGCGGCGACGGCCCGGCCGACGGGATCGTCCTCTCGCCCTTCGATGGCGAGGGCACCCTGGCCCGCGGCCGGCACGCACTCCTCGACCGAAAGCGGGACGACATCACCGGCGTCGAGGCCGAGGCGGTTGAGACCGGCCGCGGCGAGCACCAGGGCGTCGGCGTCGCCTCGCGCCAGCTTCTCGAGCCGCGTGCCGACGTTCCCGCGGATCTCGACGCACTCGACATCGGGACGGACACCGCGGACCTGGGCCGCCCGGCGTGCGGATCCAGTGCCGATGACGCCGCCGGGCAGCACCGCGGCGAGTCCGCCGTCGACGCCGACCAGCACGTCACGGGCATCCTCACGCTCGGGGACGGCGACGACACCCAGGCCGTCCGGCAGATCCACGGGAAGGTCCTTCGCGGAGTGCACGGCGAGATCGGCCCGGCCGTCGAGGAGCGCCTCCTCCAGTTCCTTGACGAAGAGACCGCGCGTTGCGTCGCCGGCGCCACTGGCGCTCCAGCGATCGCCCGTGGTGACGAGTTCCAGTATCTCGACGGTGAAACCCGCGCAACGAAGCCGCTCGGCCACCCAGTCCGTCTGGGTCCGTGCCAATGGAGACCGACGGGTTGCGATCACGACCGTCCGGCCGTGAGCATCCGCACGGCTCATTTGGTCGGGATCGTCTCCAGGCCGAAGAGGTGGCGCAGCGTCTCGACGTGATCGACGGCGTCCCCGTCGACGGCGGCGTCGCGCAGTCGCACGGTGGGCTCGTGGAGGAGCTTGTTGACGATGGAGGCCGTCAGCTGCTCGACGCGTGCCCGATCGTCCTGGGACAGCGACTCCCACCACCCGTTCATCCGCTTGATCTCACCGCTGCGGATCTCCTCGGCGTGGGTGCGCAGCGAGGCGATGGTCGGCGTCACGGTGAGTCCCTTCTGCCAGTTCTGGAAGCGTTCGACCTCGCCGAGCACGATGTCCTCCGCACGAAGGGCCTCGCGCATGCGCTCCGTCCGATTGACCTCGACGACGCGCTCGAGATCGTCGATGTCGTAGAGCGTGACGCCCGGAACCTGGGCGATGTCCGGACTGAGGTCACGGGGCACGGCGATGTCGATGAGGACCATGGAACGCCCCGGGCGGACGCGCATGGCGCGCTCGACGTCGGCGTGGCCCAGCACGGGATGCGGTGCGTCGGTCGACGAGATGACGATGTCCGCGTCGGCGAGCGCGGCGTCGAGGTCGTCGAAGGAGATTCCCGCGCCGCCGATCTCCGTTGCGAGGGCGCGCGCCGTGGACACGGTCCGGTTGCAGACGGTGAGCCGTCCGACACCGGCCTCGACGAGTGCGGCGGCGGTTGCGGCGCCCATCTCGCCGGCGCCGATCAGAAGCGCGTGGCGGTCGCCGAGCACGCCCTCGCTGTCGGCCATCGCGAGGTCGACGGCGACGGACGCGACGGAGACGCTCCCCGCCCCGATGGCGGTCTCGGTGCGCACACGACGTCCCGTGGCGATGGCGTGCCGGAAGAGCTGGTCGAGGACGGGTCCGACAGACGACTCCTCACGGGCGCGCTCGAAGGCCTCCCTGACCTGCCCCTGGATCTCGCTCTCGCCGATGACCATGGCGTCGAGACTGGCGATGACGCGAAGGAGATGGGTGACCACGCGACGGTCGCGGTACGTGTACCGGGCGCAGTCCAGCTCGCCGTGCGAGATGCCCGTGACCTCCACGAGGGCGCTGCTGATGGCGGCCTCGGCCGCCGCGCCGTCGTCGATGCGCGCGTAGATCTCGGTGCGGTTGCAGGTGGAGATGGCGACCGTCTCCTGGACGGACGGCTCGGACGCCAGTGCCCGCATGACGTTGCGCGCCGCGGTATCAGTGAGCGATGCCTTCTCGCGCTGCTCGATGGGCGCCGTCCGGTATGAGAGACCGACGACGACCAGATTCATGTTGTGTCTCGAATCCACCGGGCTCAGACTCTACTCCGCCTCAGCAGGGCATTCACCACCGTGACGGACGACAAGGGCCGACCGTCAGGGGCGGTCGGACTCGTCCGACGAGGCCTCGGCGCGTCGCTCCACCAGACGCGTGAGAAGCTGGACCTCGCGGCCCATGCGGGCGGAGCGCATCGCGAGCGCCGCGACATAGATCAGCAGCACGAACCACACCACGACGAAGGTTGCGACAACGTAGTCGTTCACGGGTTGATTCTCCTGGTGCTGCGGGTCAGGACGCCTCTTCCAGCGCCGCGCGCAGCGTCTGGAGGCGTCGTTCTGTATCTCTCTGGATGAGCTCGAGCTTGAGGAGCGCCACGAAGAGGACCGAGACGGCGACGAGGCACACGCCCAGCCAGACGGCGATCCCCCCGTCGATGTGGAGGCCGTCGGAGCTGATGGCCACGGGATGCACCGTGTCCTGGGCCTGTCTCACGGCGTAGAAGGACAGCGGGACGGCCACGAACGCCACCGTCGCGTAGATCGCCGAGAAGCGTGCGCGCTGGGCGTCCTCGGTGGACGACCGCAGCACGAAGAAGGCGCCGTAGATGAGCCCGATGATCAGGTAGGTCACGAGGCGCGGGTCCTCCCACCGCCACCACGTGCCCCAGAAGCCCTGGGCCCAGATGGAGCCGGAGATGATCGTGAGGACCACGAAGAGCAGGCCGAGCGCGATGGAGATCACCACCACGTCGTCGTAGCGTTCCCTGCGCGTCTTCAGGTGGACGATGCCCGCCACGCACGCCACGCCGAACGCGAGGAGCGACACGAGCGCCAGCGGAACGTGCAGGTACAGCAGCTTCTGGATGTCGCCCTCGACGTCGTCGGGAGCGATCCAGAAGGCACCGGCGATACCACCCGCCATGAGCACGGCGGCGGCGAGAGCCCAGATCGCGGCCCCGGAGCCCACCTTCTCGGGGGCAACCTCACTGCGACTAGTCATCGAAGACGGCATCGAACGTTGCGTAGGCCACGAGGGCGAAGAGTACCGCAAAGCCGCCGAGGAACAGCACGAAGTTCCAGTACTGGGCCATGTCGTTCGACACCACCACCGAGTACGTGGCCCCGGCCCCGGAAATCACGATCGGAACGAGGAGCGGGAGGAAGATCACCGGCATCACGAGCTCCCGAGCGCGCGTGAAGACCGCCATCGCGGAGACCAATGTCCCGAGGATGCCGATGCCGATGTCGGCGACGAACGCGGCCAGCAGGATCCAGCCGACCTCCGACCAGTACCCCTCCCGGACGAAGAAGATCCCGGCGAGCGGCACGGCCATGATCTGCACGACGAGGAGGTACCCGACGATGGAGGTCGCCCGGGCGAGGAGCATGACGAAGCGCGACGTCGGTGACACGAGGAGGACGTCGAGGACGCGCTGCTCGCGTTCCGGGACGTAGCTCCGCCCGACGCCGAGGACGGCGGCGAACGCGAGGGGGACCCAGAGCATCCCGCCGATGAAGCGCGCGAGGTCGCGCTCGCGCACCCCGAAGCCGAACTGCAGGATGACCATCGCGATCACGACGAAGAGCGCCATCACGATGAGTGTGTCGCGGGTGCGCATCTCGAGGCGCAGGTCCTTCAGGACCAGGGCGCGGTACTGGCGGAGGCGCGACGACTTCATGCCACCATCTCCCGGTAGCGCGCACGGATGGTCGGGCCGTCGGATCCCGCGGTGAGGATGTCGCCCGCGTGGCGCCCCCGGTTGAGCACCGTGACGCGGCCGGCCCAGTCCACGACGCGGTCCAGGTCGTGCGTGACGATGACCGCGGACCGGTCGCCCGCCAGGATTCCGTCGAGGAGGTCCGCGCCGAGCGCGTCGAGCCCCGAATAGGGCTCGTCGAGGAGCAGGAGCACGGGATCGTGCAGGAGGAGCCGTGCCAGGCCGAGGCGCTGCACCATGCCGCGGCTGAAGGTGCGGGTGGCGTCGTGGGCGCGGTGGATGAGCCCGACGAAGTCGAGCAGCTCCTCGATGCGCGTGTCGCGGTCGGCGATGCCGTAGAGGTCCGCGAAGAGCTCGAGGTTCTGGTGCGGGGTCAGGTCCAGGTAGACGCCGGGGTCGTGGCCCAGGTAGCCGATGTGCGCACGCACGCGGTCCGCCCGGTCTGGCACGGGTTCGCCCAGCACGGTGAGCTCGCCCGAGTCCGGCCGGTGGAGCGTGGCGAGCATCCGCAGGAGCGTCGTCTTGCCGGCGCCGTTCGGGCCGGCGAGCGCCAGCCGCTCGCCCGCGGCAAGCTCGATGTCGACACCGTCGAGCGCGCGTCGGTGCCCGAAGGCCTTCACGAGATCGTGCCCGGAGATCAGCGGACCGCCACCTCGAGGCAGACGACGGCGAAGAAGAGGAGCGAGACGACACCGTTCATGACCCCGAACGCGAATGCCACCTTCCGCAGCTCGCCCGAGCGCACGGAGATGTTCTCCCATAGGAGCACCCCGATGCAGAGGGCGATGCCGACGAAGTAGACCGCGCTCGCATCGACGAGGGCACCGACGACCACAAGACCGGCGGATGCGATCAGATGGAGCACCCGGCACCAGACGAGGGCACCGTGGAGACCGAAGCGCACCGGGACGCTCCGGATGCCCGCCTCGCGGTCGAAGTCGAGGTCGAGGAGCGCGTAGAGCATGTCGAATCCGGCGACCCAGGCGGCCACGCTCACCCACAGGACGAACGGCGCGACGGCGACCTCACCGGTGACGGCGATCCATCCGCCGATCGGTGCGATGCCGATGGAGAGGCCGAGCACGAGGTGACAGGCCCAGCTGACGCGCTTGACGTACGGGTAGATGACGAAGAGCGCCACGGGGATCGGCCAGAGGTACCACGTGAGCCGCGGCAGCTGGCTGACCGCGACGAGGAGTGCGGCGAGCGACGCGATGCAGAACGCGAGCACCTGGCGCCGTGACAGCCGGCCGCTCGGGATCTCCCGCGTCGCGGTGCGCGGGTTGGCCGCGTCGATGCGCGCGTCGATCAGCCGGTTGAGCGCCATGGCGAGCGAACGGGCGCCGACCATCGCGAGGACGATCCACCCGATGACGGCCCACGATGGGAACGCCATCTGCGCGAGGAACGCACCGGCCAGCGCGAACGGGAGTGCGAAGACCGTATGGGCGAACTTCACGAGGCCGAAGAGGGCGGGCACGATGGCGAGCCCCTCGGCCGGTCGTGCGGCGGGTGCGGTGGACACCCGTCAATGTTAGTGCCCTGAGCC
>CAYOSM010000115.1:0-6235 GCA_964406645.1 uncultured Bifidobacteriaceae bacterium
GTGAACCCGCCCTGTTCGATGACCGCGACGAATGCGCGAAGACGCGCCGCATCCGAGAGCCAGTCAACGTTGGTCGTCAATGGATCCATGGAAGACATAGTTTGCCAGCGTGAGACGACGGTCGTAGTCTTGGACGACTTCGTACTGCCGCAGGAGTGATCAAATGCCGAAAACCCTCTTCGAGAAGGTGTGGGACGCGCACCTGGTGCGCGAGGGCGATGCCGAAGGGCCGCCCATCATCTACATCGATCTCCACCTCGTCCACGAGGTGACGTCGCCCCAGGCCTTCGACGGACTGCGCCTCGCCGGGCGCCCCGTGCGTCGTCCGGACCGGACGCTGGCCACCGTCGACCACAACGTGCCCACCGTCGGGCGCGACAAGCCGATCGCCGACTTGCTGTCACGCCAGCAGGTGGAGACGCTCGAGAAGAACTGCGCCGAGTTCGGCGTGCCGCTCTACTCGATCAGGAGCCCTCGCCAGGGCATCGTCCACGTCATCGGCCCGGAGCTCGGCGTGACCCAGCCGGGCATGACCATCGTCTGCGGTGACAGCCACACGGCCACCCACGGCGCGTTCGGCGCGCTCGCGTTCGGCATCGGCACCAGCGAGGTCGAGCACGTCCTCGCCACGCAGACCCTGTCGCAGCCCAAGCCGAAGACGATGCGGGTCACCATCGACGGCATGCCCGGCCTGGGCGTCGTCGCCAAGGACCTCATCCTGGGCACCATCGGGCACATCGGCGTCGCCGGCGGTGTCGGCCACGTCATCGAGTACGCGGGTGACGCCATCCGCGCCCTCACGATGGAGGGCCGCATGACCGTCTGCAACATGACGATCGAGGGCGGCGGCCGCGCGGGCATGATCGCGCCGGACGACACCACCTTCGAATATCTGGAGGGGCGGATCGCCGCGCCGAAGGACTTCGCCGCCGCCGTCGAGGCATGGCGTCAGCTGCCGACCGACGAGGGTGCGGAGTTCGACACCGAGGTGCACATCGACGCCGCCACGCTGGCGCCGCAGGTCACCTGGGGCACCACCCCGGAGATGGTCGTCCCGGTCACGGGCCGCGTGCCCACGCCGGACGAGTGGGGAGACCCCGACAGCGCCCGCCGCGCCCTGGACTACATGGGCCTGAAGGGCGGCGAGGCGATCGAGGACATCAACGTCGACGTCGTCTTCCTGGGCTCATGCACCAACGGCCGCATCGAGGACCTCCGCGCGGCCGCCAAGGTCGTGGAGGGGCAGAAGGTCGCCGGAAGCGTCCGCGCCATGGTCGTGCCCGGCTCCATGCAGGTGAAGGTGCAGGCCGAGAAGGAGGGCCTGGACCGCATCTTCTCGGAGGCCGGTTTCGAGTGGCGTGACGCGGGATGCTCGATGTGCCTGGGCATGAACCCGGACATCCTCACCCCGGGTGAGCGCTGCGCATCCACCTCCAACCGCAACTTCGAGGGACGGCAGGGCAAGGACGGGCGCACCCACCTGGTGAGCCCGCAGATGGCGGCCGCCGCGGCGATCACGGGACACCTGGTCGACGTGCGGTCGATGGACGTCGAGCTCGCAGGGGTGGGCGCATGAACCCGATCACCGTCATCACCGGGGCGCTGGCCCCGCTGGACCGTGCCGACGTCGACACGGACCAGATCATCCCGAAGCAGTTCCTGAAGCGCATCGAGCGCACCGGATTCGGGGAGTTCCTCTTCTGCGACTGGCGCGGCACGGAGGGCTTCCTCCTGGAGGAGCCGGCCTACCGCGACGCCCCGATCCTCGTGACCGGGCGTAACTTCGGCTGCGGCTCGTCGCGTGAGCACGCGCCCTGGGCGCTGGAGGACTTCGGCTACCGCGCCATCATCGCGCCGTCGTTCGCCGACATCTTCCGCTCCAACTGCACCAAGGTCGGCATCCTCCCGGTCATCCTCCCGGAGGAGGACGTGCAGGCGCTGATCGACGCCGCGCTCGCGAATCCGGGGACCACCGGAACCGTGGACCTGGAGCGTCAGGTCGTCGTCGGCCCGGACGGCACCGAGTACGGCTTCGACATCGACCCGTCCATCAAGCACCGCCTGCTGAACGGTCTCGACGACATCGGCATCACGCTGTCGAAGGTCGATGACATCGACCGCTACGAGGCCGATCGCGAGCGCGAAGGGCCGGTCACGACGGCGCTCGGATAGACGTGTGACCGTGGGGTGGCCGGCGAGCGTCGACCACCCCACGCGTGCCGAGACGCCGCCGTTCTCGTGACAGACGGCCCACCGGATTCCCTGGGATCTCGGACTAGCATGGCGCCATGACACGCTCTCGGATGCTTCTCTGGTTCTGCCCGGTCGCGGCGGCCGCGCTTCTCACGGGCTGCGGCGGATCGACGTCGTCCACGTCCACCGGAACGTCGACGGACACCACCGTCACCACGACGGCCACGACGACGGCCGCAACCGAAACCGCGCCCGACGTCGCGACCTTCGCCGCGACGTTCCAGAAGGGAAAGGTCACGGGTGACACCGAACCATCCGTTCCCCGGGGAACGGCCGTCGAGATCCGTGTGACCTCCGACGTCGCCGACGAGGCGCACCTGCACGGCTACGACATCGAGAAGGAGATCGCGGCGGGTGAGACGGTCACCTTCGCGTTCACGGCGGACCTGCCCGGCAAGTACTCGCTGGAGCTCCATCACCACTCCACACGGCTGCTGACGCTCACCGTCACGTGACGCGACGCACCCGCATCGCGGCGATCGGGGCCGTTGCGCTCCTCGTGGGCGCGAGCTCCGCATCCGCGCACGGAATCGGCGAGCGGGGAGACCTCCCGCTGCCGAAGACGTTCTTCATCTGGGCGGCGGCTCTCGCCGTCGTCCTGTCCTTCCTCATCGCGGCGATGAAGCGGACGGCGACCCCGTCCGACGCGGACGACATCGGGTACCGGGTCGGGCACTGGACCGTCATCGTACGGACGCTGATCTCGCCGTTCCTCCGCGCGATCGGCCTTCTGGCCCTCGGCGTGACCATCGCCGCGGGATTCGGCGGCGACCAGAACATCGACGCCAACATCGCTCCGGTCCTGCTCTTCGTCGTGCTCTGGATCGGCGTCGTCTGGCTGTCCGGCCTCTTGGGCGACATCTGGCGGATGCTCAATCCGTGGGACACGCTGGCGATGATCGGAAGCGGACGTGTCGGCGGGGCGCCGGAGCCGGATGCGGCCGATCGTTCGCTGCGTTTCTCCTATTGGCCCGCCGCCGCCGGACTCTTCATGTTCCAGTGGTTCGAGCTGGCGCATCCGGAGCCCGGGAAACCCCAGAACGTCGCCATCGCGATCTCCGCCTACACGATCATCGTGCTGGGCTGTGCCGCGCGGTACGGGCGGGTCTGGATCCAGACCGGGGAGGCCATCACCGTCCTCTGCCGCCTTGTCGCGGCGATCGCGCCGATCGGCCGGGACAGTGAGGGTGAACTGCGCCTGCGCTGGCCGTTCGTCGGGCTGACCACCGTCGACCAACGACGGGGGATCGCGGCGGGCGTCCTCACCGTTCTCGGCGGAACCACGTTCGACGGCATGTCACGGAGCGCCTGGTATTCGGACATGGTGAACGGCATGGCGAGCTGGCCGCGCGCGGCGGTCAACACGCTCTTCCTCGTCCTGTGCATCGCGGTGCTCGCCGGTCTCTACGTCCTCACGACGCGTCTGGTGGCCCGGTGGGGCGGGGGCGGGGCCGAGGGAATCGCCAACCGCTACGCCCCGACGCTGGTGCCGATCGCGCTCGCCTACTCCGTGGCGCACTACTTCTCGCTCCTCGTCTTCGAGGGGCAGCGGCTCGGGTATCTGATCTCGGATCCCGCGGGCCTCGGCTGGGACCTGTTCGGAACCCTCGACGCCTCGATCGACTACACCGTGGTCTCGACCGGAACGATCGCGGTCGTCCAGACCGTGGCCATCGTCGTCGGGCACGCGGCCGCGGTGTTCCTGGCACATGACCGGGCGCTCAAGGACTTCGGACAGCAACGGGCGGCCCTGTCACAGGTGCCGATGCTGATCCTCATGATCGCGCTGACGATCACCGGCCTGACCCTGCTTCTCTCGGCGTAGGCCCGCCGAGGCGGGCCTACGCCGTACCGTCAGGCGGCGATGATGCTGGGTGCGTAGCGCGAGTGGAGCATGAGATCGTTGCCGTCGGGGTCCGTGAAGAACGCCATGTGGCAGACGCCGGTGTCGAGGGTGTCGCCCATGAAGGTGACCCCGGCCTCTTCCAGGGCACCGCGCGCCTCGGCGACATCGTCCACGTGGAGCGCGATGTGGCCGTTCTTCTGAGGGGCGAACGGCATGCCGAACGATGTGGGCTCCCAGAGCCCGAAGCAGGTGTCACCGGCCCAGAACTCGGCCTGAGAATTCGCATCGGCCGCGAGGCCGAGGGTATCGACGTAGAACGTCCGCGCGCGGGCGACGTCCTGGGTCGGAATCGCGATGAAGTCGACCTTGGTGATCGTGGGTGTCATCGTGAACGCCTTTCCGATATCGAACAGATGTTCGATGACACTACCGGACGCACTCCCGCGGCGCACGGCGGGGTGGTCCGTCGGCCGAGCGGGTGTGCACCGCGGGGGCGAGGCCCTCGCGGCGCATACGCAAACCTAGGTGAGGCCCTCGCGTGCCTCGCGGACGAGCATGACGGCCTCGGGGAAGAGCACGCGGATCGCGTCGCGGACCTGGGTCGCCTGCTGCTCCGGCTGACCGGCCAGGTCGAGGCGCTGGATGCACGCCACCGTCATCTGCACCGCGAGGTTGATGGCGTTGTCCGCCCAGGCGACCTTCTGGGCGCCCTGCATCTGCTCCATCATGTCGCGAAGGCCGCGTTGGAGGTCGTCCGGGTCACCGAACATGCCGCCGAATGGGAATCCACCCTCGTCCACAGTGCCATCCTTCGTTGAAAGCGTCGTTACCTGGAGGGTAGCCGAGTCGGCACCGGGATCGCCGGTCCCGAGGTGGGTGTGCCGTGCGCCGTCGGATGACTCGCCCGTTCTGGCGAGCGGGCGCGGGTGGCCGCGGGTCCTCCGGACCGGCCCGATCGGTGGTGAGGCGCGCGCCGGGGGAGACGGACTCCGGATGCACCCGCCTGACACTTGGCCGGGCGGGTGCCGAGACGTGTGATCAGTACGTGATGAGCGGCTTGAGGATGCCGTCCTCCTTCGTCTTCATCAGGTGGAAGGCCCGCTCCGACTGATCGAGGGGCATCGTGTGCGTGGTCATCGGGGTGGGATCGACCTTGCCGGTCTCCAGCAGGCGCAGAAGGCGGCCCATGCGCTCGTTGCCACCGGGACAGAGGGCCGTGTTGATCGACTTGTCGCCCATGCCCAGGGCGAAGGCGTCCAGCGGGATGGAGAGGGTCGGGCCGGACTCGCCGTGGTAGCCGAGGTTCGAGATCGTCCCGCCCGGCTTCGTCACGCGGATGCAGTTCTCGAAGGTGGCCTGGTGGCCGAGCGCCTCGATGGCGGAGTCCGCACCGCCGCCGGTGGCCTCGGTGATCGTCTCCATGACGGCGGGGTCGGCGGGATCGAGGGTGATGTCGGCCCCGAAGTGGGACGACAGCTCGCGTCGTTCCGGCATGCCGTCGACGGTGACGATGAGCCCGGCGCCCTGGAGCTTCGCCCCGATCGTGGCACAGAGGCCGACGGCCCCCTGGGCGAAGATCACCACGGATCCGCCGATCGGGATCTTGGCGTTCTCCGCGCCGGCGAAGCCGGTCGTCATCATGTCGCAGCAGTAGACGGCCTTCTCGTCCGGGACCGAGTCGGGGATGACGGCGAGATTGTGGTTGGCGTCGTTGACGTAGAAGTACTCCGAGAGGTTGCCGTCCCGCTGCGCCGTGTAGCGGTATCCGCCGAGGGGACCGCCGCACTGGGAGGAGAAGCCCCGCTGACACGCCTCGCACGTCCCATCGGGTGTGATGGCGCAGACGACGACACGGTCGCCGACCTTGGCGGACGTGACGCCGTCCCCGACCTCGTGGACCACCCCGATGCTCTCGTGACCGAGGAGACGACCGTTCGGTATCCCGAGAAGGCCCGCCACGGTGTGGACGTCGGATGTGCAGAGAAGTGACGCGGTCGTCTTGACGATCGCCTCGCCGGGACCGGCGTGCGGAATGTCGCGCTCGACCATTCCGACCTTCCCGATGTCGAGCATGCAGAGGCCCTTCATGGTGGCCATGGGTATCCCTCCTGGTGGTCCGGTTCCGAGACGGAGGTT
>CAYOSM010000116.1:0-3435 GCA_964406645.1 uncultured Bifidobacteriaceae bacterium
TGTCGCCGCGCTGGGTGATCTCCTTCATCACCTTCTTGAGGCGCTCCTCGAACTCGCCGCGGTACTTCGACCCGGCGACGAGCGCCGCGAGGTCGAGCGTGTAGATCTGCTTGCCGCGGAGGAGGTCCGGGACCGTGCCGCCGGAGATGCGCTGGGCGAGTCCCTCGACGACCGCGGTCTTGCCGACACCGGGCTCGCCGATGAGGACCGGGTTGTTCTTGGTGCGGCGCGAGAGGATCTGCATGACCCGCTCGATCTCGTTCTGACGGCCGACGACGGGGTCGAGCTTGCCGTCCGACGCCATCTTCGTGAGGTTGCGGCCGAACTGGTCGAGCAGCTTGCTCGACTTCTTCTCGCCGGATCCCGCCGCGCCGCCGCCGGCCGCCGCGCCCTGACGGGAGCGACCGCTGGGTCCGGAGAGCATGCGGATGATCTCGTTGCGGATCTTCTCGGAGTCGGCGTCGAAGTCGGCGAGGATGCGGGCGGCCACGCCCTCGTTCTCGCGCACGAGCCCGAGGAGGATGTGCTCCGTCCCGATGTAGTTGTGTCCCAGTGAGAGCGCCTCGCGCAGCGCGAGCTCCAGCACCTTCTTCGCCCGTGGTGTGAACGGGATCTGGCCGGAGGTGACCTCCTCGCCGGCACCGACGATGCGGACGACCTGGCCACGCACCTCGTCGACAGTAATCTCGAGCCCTTCGAGCACACGTGCGGCGAGGCCCTCCTCCTCACGGAGAAGGCCGAGCAGGATGTGCTCGGTGCCGATGTAGTTGTGCTTGAGGGTGCGGGCCTCCTCCTGGGCGAGGACGACCACCTGGCGGGCGCGTTCTGTGAAGCGTTCGAACATTGAAATTGCGCTCCTTACGTGCGGATGCTCACGGCACCATCACAAGGCTTTGGGACCCGACCACGGGGTCGGTAAGTCCACTTCTTGTGCGAGAAGAAACTAAGCAGGAAAATTAGCACGGGTGTCGGCCGTGGAGCCCACAGTCGGCCCGGTCCCGGTCGCGCACGACACACCCGCCTGCGGTGCGCCCTCGCAACACGTCTCGACCTTGCGGTGGCACCGGTCGCACCAGATGCCGTTGTGGCGCCACACGAGTTCTCCGTCACATGCGGGGCAGAGTCCCATCGCAGGAGTATCCCATGGCCTTCGGCCGCCATCTGCCCCACAGGACGACGCGACGGAGGAGATGCGGGCGGATCAGACGGAGCGGATGACCGCGACGCGACCCGCGATCCTCATTTCGCCTTCTTGCGCGCCACGGCGGTGCCGGTGCGGCCGAGACGCTGGAGTCCGTCGACGGCCGTCACCTGCACCCGGCGGACCGGGACCCTGCCGGACGCCCCGGGCACACGGACGCTGTGACGCGTCCGCGGGGCGGTGACGGCGACGCGCCGGCCGCTCGCCAGGTCGGCGAGGACGACGTAGCGGGTCGCGCCGGTCACCGGACGCCACCGGACGTTCGCGGGGCTCACCACGATGCCCCGTGGCGCGGCCAGGCGGGACGCCAGGGGCGCGCGGTACTTGGCGAGGTTGAACGTCTGCTGGGGGATGCCGCCACGGAGGGCGACGGCGACGACGGTGCGCATGCCGCCACGTCCGTCCACCGGGAGCCGCACGACGCCGCTGCGCCTGGCCGTCGCGGCGGCCACACGGCGCCCACCGTCCTTCCAGACCTCACGGAGCTCGACGGTGGTGCCCGCGGGCGCGCTCACGGTGTAGCGGAGCACCCGGGACTTCGCCGGGCCGGTGATCCGTCCCGTCGCCTTGACCGGTGCCAGCTCGGACGCGTAGCGCAGGTCGGTGATCCCCACGGACCCCGGCCGCGGCCGGATGATCCACGTGCCCGTCCGGGGTGCCGCGATCACGATCAGCGCCCGATCGGGTCCGAGCGGATAGCGGGTGATCTGACCGGAGGTCACGACGGCCTCGGCGGGATCGAGTACGTCGACGTCCGGAACACCGCCGGCGCCCTGCACGATGACGTTGACGGTCCGGCGCTGGGTGACGGAGACGATCCGGTCACCCGGGACGACGGCGTGGCTCCGAGCCCGCCCGAACGTCTCGGCGACGTGGGCCGGCGCCGCCTGCCGGTAGGTCTCGATGGAGCAGCTCGTGCTCACGCTGACGTCCGGCAGCCGGGCGCCCCAGGTGTAGCCCACCTGGATGTGGGCGGGCTTGAGGCCGCCGTCCAGGGTCGGGATGGGCGGCAACGGCGGGCTGGCCGTTCCGCAGACCCCCAGGCCCTTGGCCGAGGCGGCGAAGGCGACGCGGGAGATGGTCACACCGAGGGCCCGGACCGTGCTCTCCGAGCTGAGTCCCCAGGTCTTCGTGGGGCCGTCGAAGAATCCCGCCGCCTCCCCGGTGATGTTGACGGCCTCGAGGTTGATGTTCGTCGTCGCCCGGACGTTGACCCGGCCGGTGGTGTCGACGACAGCGCGCCCGCGTCCCACGGCGAGACCGCCAACCGCCGCGGTTCCGTCGGCGGCGAACTCCAGGGTGCCGCCGCGCACGGTCATGGTGAGGTCACCGGTCACGGTTCCCGAGTACCCCTTGACGGCCGGCAGGTAGATGATCCCGAGGTTCACGCCGGCGGTCACCGCGAGACGCGGGCTGACCGACAGTCCTCCGCGGACCTGCGTGAGCCAGACCTGGCTGAACACCATCACGCCCGGCGGCGGCAGATCGACCGCGAAGCGCCCGGAGACGAAGCGCCCTCCGGCGAACTCGGTGGAAAGGGTGAGGCCGCCGGTCACGAACTGCAGGGTCCCCGCCCCGCTCCAGCGGTCACCGGCCGTCGTATAGCTCACACGGAGGTTGCGGATGCTGACCGGGCCCAGCGGGATCTGGTTCGCACCGAGCTTGAACGACTCGATCTGCGCTCCGACGACGCGCTTCGCCCGGAGGGTCACGGACCCGCTGACACCGCCCAGCGCCGGCGGCAGACGGAGCGAGAGCGGGATGCGGACGCCCTGGCCGTCGATGATCACGTCGAAGTCGGTGTCGATCGGGAAGCCCTTGATGAGCGCGCCGCGCGGCAGATCCACGCCCGAGAAGAGCGACGTGCCGTTGCGGCCGCTGAGGCGCAGGTGCAGTTCCAGCTTCGCGAGCGGGATGGTGCCGATGCCGGGACCCTCGAGGGCGATCGTGACCCGGCCGGAGGTGTCGAGGGTGCGCTTGCCCGGGTTGATCATGATCGAGACGCCGGCATCCGGGATGAGCGTCAGACCGTTGAAGTCGACGGAGCCCCGCGACACGAAGGACCCGGCGAACTTGGGGTCCGTGCTCGGTAGGAGGCATCCGGTGCGCGGCGTGATCGCGACCTTCTCGAAGCCCGCGCTCTTGCACCCGGCGAAGCCGCCGGGGATACCGGTCCCGAAGAGTGATCCCGCGCCCCTCTGACCGGTGGGCGACAGCGGGCCGAACGGGCCGAC
>CAYOSM010000116.1:3535-6228 GCA_964406645.1 uncultured Bifidobacteriaceae bacterium
AGAGTGATCCCGCGCCCCTCTGACCGGTGGGCGACAGCGGGCCGAACGGGCCGACGGCCACCTCGCTCTCACCGCCGCCGCTGGGGGTGCGGCGGTAGGCCACGATCCCTCCGCCGTCGAAGGCCGCGCTCGAGGCGACCTCATCGATCTGTCCGATCGCGACGGGATAGGCCGCGTCCGCCGATCCGTCCGGCCGGACCTTGCGGGTGGTGAGGACGCTCGGCGCACCGGCGAGCCACGACGCGTGCAGGTTGCCGGTCGCGTCCTGCGCCAGTGCCACCGGCTCGGCCGACCCGGTCCCCACGCGCGCGATCCTCTGTGGGACGCCTCCGCCGTCGACGCGCCACATGGTCGGCACGTTGCCGGTCCGCGTGACGAGGAACGGGCCGGACGGACCGCCGGCGAGGACGGGATCGGTTCCGGCGATCTGGGTCGATGACCACGCCGCGGGGTCGCCCGCCGACGACGCGTTGCCGACGCGCCGGACGAGGACCGGACCGACGGGCGCGGACGCCGCCATCACGACGCCGTCGCCGTCCGCGGCGACCTGGCCCTCGTAGAGCGCACCGGTGTCGGCGTCGAGGCGCGTGCGCGTCCTCGTGTACGAACCGGCGTCGATGGTCTGCAGCATGAGACCCTCGGTGAACGCGTCGGTGATCGCGGCGATGCGCGGTGTGGCGCCGCCGACGAGCGCGACGTTGTGGAGCGGGAGGTTGCCGACGATCGCGGGGCCGCCCCACGTGGTCCCCCCGTCCACCGAGGTCCAGGCGTAGACGGTGTCGTCGTCGGTCTGTCCGTCCGGGTGCGTGACCACGGCCGGGTACCGATGCGTCAGTACGACGAGCTGGTCACCGATCTGGAGGATCTTGGGGCCGGAGTAGTCACCCGAGTACGGCGGGGTGATCGGCATCGGTGTGCCGTTGGGGTTGTTGCACGCCTTCGCCCCGCGCGGGAGCCGGCAGTAGTGGGTGACGTCGACCCCGGGTCCCGTGACCTCCTCGTTCCAGACGATGTGGCTGGTGCCGGCGGCGTCGACCACGACGGACGGGAGACGCCCCTTCCCGAGGATGATCGGTGCGGGCGGAGCGGGTGTCCTGGAGGCGGGAACCTTGCGTCCGCCCTTGTAGCCCGGGGTCCGCAGGACGCGGACGGCGGCGTGGGACTCGGCCGGAAGGGTGGCGGGCCGGTCCATGTCCGGCAGGTCCAGCCGGACCTCGTTCGATGCGCGCTCGGCGGGCTTCGCCGAGTCGGCCGCGCTCGCGGCGAGGAGGGGCATGCCACCGAGCACCGCGGCCACGAGAAGGAGGAGCGAGAAGCGTCCCCGCAACATGGCGGGAATCTACGCCCGGGCCCCGGCAGTGGCAACCATGACACGCGATCACACGTCGACGGCCCGTCGACCGGACGGGTCGTCATCCGTGAGGGTGACGAGATGTGCACGGCGCCGTGGGCGCCGTGCACGATCCTTCGACGTCCGGCCCCGATGGCCGGACGGAGGAAATCAGGCCTCGATCGTCTCCTCGACGATCTCGGTCTCCACGACCTCTTCGACCGGGGACTCGTCGGGCGCGTCCTCACCGCGGGGGCGGTCACGACGGGGCGGGGCACCCGCGGCACCACCGGTGCCGGCGCCGCGCTCGCGGTACGTGCGCTCCTGGTCCGGGTACGGGAAGAGCCCCATGGTGCGGGCGCGCTTCACCGCTCGGGCGAGCTGTGACTGCTGACGACGGGACAGGCCCGTGATCCGACGGGAGCGGATCTTCCCACGCTCGGAGAGGAAACGGCGAAGCGACGGGAAGTTCTTCCAATCGATCTCCTCCGGCGCAAGCTGCGGCCGCCGCTTCCGCGGCGCCGGCGGTGCCGGACGCTTTCCGCCCTTACGTGGATCCTGCTTCTGCCTACCCATACGCTCCTCGAATTCGAAACCGGCCGGGGATAGTAGCGAATCCGCGGCCGTCTGGCGAGCCGCGACGCCGGAGGCGGGCATCGCGACGCTCCATTCCGAGGATGACAACCGGACCGACGGACCCCGGGCACCCGCAGGTCGCAGCGTTCGGCCGGGCCCCCGCAACCCGGCGGCGACCGACGCGGCGAGGGCGTATCGGGCATTCCAACGGGACTCGGGTGCCTGGCACCTCAGTCCCGTTCGGACGCCCGGCCGGGACCGCCGTCTTCGCCAATTGCAGGGGATTCACCTCACCGGCGCATCGCGACAGGGGCTCCAACGGGATCGAGGTGCCTGGCACCACGGTCCCGTTCCGATCCGGCGAAGCACAGAGGACGGAGCCTGGGACGGTGTGGTTTGATCGTCCCATGGACGCCGCAACAGCCATCACGGTGATCGCCACCGTCCTCGGCGCCCTGCTCGCCGGCCTCTACGTGGCGTTCGCGATCGCGGTGATGCCCGGACTCGCCCGGACCACCGACGCGACGTTCACCGCGACGATGACCGCGGTCAACACGGCCATCGTGAACCCGCCCTTCCTGGTCCTCTTCCTGGGCGCTCCCGTCGGCGCGGTGCTCGCCGCCATCTTCCGGGACACCGGTCGGCCCTGGCTGGTGGCCGGTGCGGTGCTCGCCGTGATCGCCACGTGGATGACCGTCCTGGTCAACGTGCCGCTCAACAACCGCCTCGACGCCGACCACGACGCCGGGGATCCGGAAGGTCGCCGGCGCTTCGAGCGGGCGTGGGT
>CAYOSM010000117.1:0-3715 GCA_964406645.1 uncultured Bifidobacteriaceae bacterium
AGGCCGACCACCACCGGCGAGACGGCGAACGGCAGGTCGATCACCGCCTCGATGAAGCGCTTCCCCCGGACGTTCCCGCGAACCAGCATGATGGCCGTGAGGACGCCGAAGACGGCGTTCAGCGGGACGGCGATGGCCGTGACCAGGATGGTGAGCCAGAAGGCGTGGATCGCGGCGGGCGTGGTGATGCTCCTCCACACCTCCGCCGGCCCGGGCTCGAACGTCTTGTAGAAGATGAAGCCGACCGGCACCAGGAGCACCAGCGCGATGTAGACGAGGACCGTCCAGCGGAGCGCGTGCTTCATGCGTTCTCCTCCGCGTCTCCGACGAGCCACTTCTCCACGTACCGCAGCCCGACGAGGACCACGAGCGAGAGGACCAGGAGGACGACCGACACGGACGCCGCGCCCATCGGGTTGTCGGACTCGATCTGCTTGAAGATGAAGACCGAGGCGACCTGCGTGTCGAACGGGATGTTCCCGGAGATCAGGACCAGGGCACCGAACTCGCCCACAGCGCGGGCGAAGGTGAGCGCGCTTCCCGCCACGATGGCGGGCACCAGGCTCGGCAGGATGACGCGCCGGAAGGTGGTGAAGGCGCTCGCCCCCAGTGACGACGCCGCCTCCTCGACCTCACGGTCGAGTTCGAGCAGCACCGGCTGGACGGCACGCACGCAGAACGGCAGCGTGACGAACACGAGGGCCAGCAGGACGGCCCACTTGGTGTAGGCGACCGCGTCGCCGTACAGGGCGAGCATCGTGATGCCGGCCACGATCGTCGGGAGAGCGAACGGAAGGTCGAGCAGTCCGTTCAGGATCTTCTTGCCGGGGAACGCGTCGCGCACCATCACCCACGCGGTCATGGTGCCCATCACGGCGTTGATGACCGTGACGACGAGCGAGATCCAGATGGTGAAGAAGAGAGCGGAGCGTCCCTGACGCGAGAAGGCGGCCTCGAAGAACTCTCCGAAGCCGCCCCCGAACGCCTTGACGACGACCGCCGCGAGCGGCAGGAGGACGATGATCGACAGCCACAGGGTGGTGATGCCGAGTCCAAGTCCTCCTGCGCCGAAGTCGGCGGCGGCCTTCCGGGACCGCCGCCGACCCGTCTCAGTGGGTGCGAGCGTCATTTCGCCGTCGAGACTCCCGCGTTCTCCTCGATCTTGGCGATCGATCCATCGGTGACGTCGAACAGCTCCTTGTCGACCTTCTCCCATCCGCCGAGGTCATCGATGGTGATGAGCTCCTTGGGCGCGGGGAACTTGTCGGCATTCGCCTCGAGCACCTTCGCGTTGATCGGACGGTAACCCCAGTCGGCGAAGAGCTGCTGCGCCTGGTCGCCGAGGATGAACGCCAGGAAGTCCTTCGCGGGCTCCTTCGCGTCCTTGGTCGTCGCGATGTCGATGTCGATCCGGATCGTCTTGTCCGGGACGACGTAGTCGACGTCCTCGCCCTTCTTCTGGGCGGTGATCGCCTCGTACTCATACGAGAGGAGGACGTCGCCCTTGCCGCCGGTGAAGGTCTGAAGCGCCTCACGACCGGACTTCGGCTGCACCTTGACGTGGTCGGTGATCAGCTTCTCGACGAAGTCGAGGCCACCGTACGAGTACGCGCCGAGCAGGTTCCACTTGGCGGCACCCGAGGTGAACGGGTTGGGCGTGATGACCTCGACGCCCGGCTTCAGCAGGTCGTCCCAGGTCTTGATGTTCTTGGGATTGCCCTTGCGGACGACGAAGGAGACGAGGGAGGTGTTGACGAGACCGTTGGTGTCGTTGTCCTTCCAGTCCTCGGCGACGAGGCCCGCCTTGACGAGGCGGTTCATGTCCGGCTCGACGGAGAAGCTCACGACGTCGGCCTGAAGGCCGGCGGCGACCGCGCGGCTCTGGTCTCCCGACGCGCCATAGGAGCCGGTGACCGCGACGCCCTTGCCCTCGGCCGTCGCGTTGAAGGCGGGGATGACCTGGTCGTAGACCACCTGGGGAGTGGAGTAGGCGACGAGGGAGACGTTGCCACCCGACCCGTCCGCGGCGGACTGCGTGCCCCCGGTGTCGTCGGAGGAGCCGCCGCAGCCGGCCATCACGATCGCCCCCGTCAGCGCGACCAATCCCAGCAGTGAGACCTTCTTCATCGGCAAACACCTCTTTCCCATATCGCTTTATCGTATTTGATTGCGGCACCATAGCGCAATGTCCACTGTGTTTGTCGAAATAATACGCTTTGATGACCCCGCAACCAGCTCGCTCCTCACGAAGTTCCTGCTCACACGGTAGTTTCGTCTCACAACTTTCTTCACCAGATTTGTGTGGATGGTCGATATCAGTGGCATTTCAACCGGATCCGAGCACCACCGCGCCCCACGCGGTGGTGCTCCGAGGACGAACGAACGGGCGCACGCGACGATCGGACGGAGAGCGGCCCGGCGACCCGTCACGGCGGAGCCTCTATCGTTCCCTTACGAGCGACGGAAGGAGCGGGACCATGAGGTTGCGCATGGCCGCATGGCTGTCACCACGGATCCCCGGACCGGTGAGACGCTTCATCCTCCGCCGGGTCCTCCGACGTCGCGGGCTCAGTCGCAAGAGCGTGAAGACCGTCCTCCCCACTCTCGACGCCATCGCCGGAAGCCGCGCGATGATGAGCTCCCTCACACGCATCGTCGCCAGGTTCCGCCGGTAGAGGCCGGCAGCGCGGTTCAGTGCCGCGGAGGGGCCGCTCCGGCGAACGTGGCCGGCGGGTCCAGACCCAGACCCGCCCGGAGCGAGCGGATGCTCTTGGCGAGGAGGCGCGACACGTGCATCTGGGAGATGCCGAGCCGTGCACCGATCTCCGCCTGGGACAGCCCGCCCGAGTAGCGCAGTACCAGGATCCGCTGTTCGCGACGCGGGAGGCGTCCGACGACCTGGCCGAGGAGCGCCCGCCCCTCGGCGGCCGCGAACCCGGGGTCCTCCACGGCCACGTCGATCATGGTCTCCTCCCCGTCGGGCCCCTCTGTGATGAGCGGGGCCGGCCGGTACGCCGCGCCCACGGCGAGGGCCTCGAGCACCTCGGACTCCGAGAGTCCGCAGCTCTCGGTGAGTTCGCTCACGGACGGACTGCGTCGAAGGGTCCGGGTGAGTTCGTCGACGGCCTTCGTCACGCGGGCGTTCGCCTCCTGGAGTCCCCGGGGGACCCGGACGGCCCAGGTCCGGTCGCGGAAGTGCCGGCGGATCTCCCCCACGATGGTCGGGGTCGCGAAGCTGGGAAAGGCAACGTCACGACCGGGGTCGAAGCGGTCCGCGGCCTTGATGAGGCCGATCATCCCCACCTGGATGAGGTCGTCGAGCGACTCCCCGCGGTTCGCGTAGCGTCGGGCGAGGCTCTTGACCAGCCCCATGTGCGCGAAGATCAGCTCATCGCGAGTCTGGGACCTCGCCGCACGCCCGGCGGATCCACGATCTGCGACCTCGGGAGGGGTGTGAGTGGTGCGCACTGCACGGGTCCGATCGAACGATGTGCCGGGACGCTATCGCACGACGGGTCGGGCGGCAGAACGGGAGGGCCCGGTTTGAGTCTCAGCGGATCGGGGTACGCCCCGCCATAACCGGCTGCGACATCGGTCACCCTCCGGTCGCCGCGGCACACCGATGGAGCTGACCATCCGTGGATGACCCCCTGGTTCTCATGACCGTCCCGGCGGAACCGTCGTCCGTCCCGCTCGTCCGGCACGCCGTGAGCGG
>CAYOSM010000117.1:3815-6172 GCA_964406645.1 uncultured Bifidobacteriaceae bacterium
TCGCCCGTCGGCGGCCCGACGGACCTGCGCCTGACGTTCCACGTCGTCCGCGTGGACGGATCCCAATGAACGGGGTGTGGCTGGAGGTCGCGTCCGGTCCCGTCGCGCGAGCGGTGGTCCCCCGCGTGATCACCGTGCTCGGCGCCCAGGCCGATCTTCCCGTCGACCGGATCCAGGCGTGCGTCCGCACGGTCGACGCGATGCTCGCGCACATCAACACCGACCGGGTGATCGCCACGACGGCCCTCGTCCCCGGCGGCATCGAGGTCGTCGTCGGTCCCGCATCGCCCGGATCCCGGGCGACCGGCGACGCCGTCCGGCACCCGGATCCACACCGCGCGGTGATCCTCGTGCTGGACGACACGCCGCAGTGACCTCCGCGACCCACCGCAGCCGTCCACCCGGGTGATTGCCGAGATGCGACCGCCCGAACGGGAATGTCGCCGCCGAGTGTGGCATCGTTCACAGCAAGCGTGCGTGCCCTCCCAACGGCTTCGGTGCGCATACATCGGCTCGGGGACCCGACCGAACACGTGTCACCACACGGTCAAACGGGTACATCCTCAGCCAGAGATCGGAGGATGCACATGAAACCGTCACCGCTTTCCAAGAGTCTCGATCAGGTGGTCGAGCTCAGCAAGGCGTTCGCACCCGCCGCGGAGCGGGCGCTGAAGGACCCTGAGCTCCGTCGGGCGCTCACGACCACCGTGATCCAGGCGCGCGACCTGTACTCAGAGGCGCGGCGCGACTCGGCGGCGAAGCTCGGCAGCCGGCTGGCGCGTGACCGCAAGTTCCAGGAGGAGCTCGGCGAGCTCGTGCGGAACGCCGCCGGCACCGTCGACCAGGCTCGCGCGCCGAAGAAGCACCGTCTTCGCAAGGCGCTCATCTGGATCGGCTCGGTGGGCGGGGCGGCGTTCGTCATCGTCAAGCTCGTGAAGCGGCGGAACGCCCAGAACGAGGACGAGTCGGCCGCGCCGACGACCATCTCTCCGAACGGCGTCGCCAAGAGCCCGTCGGAGCCCGGTTCGCAGTACGCCGCGCAGTCGTGACGATCTGACCGTCGTCCTCACCGCACCATCGGGGCGGTGAGGACGACGTGTCTCGTCCGCCGCACGGGACGGACGGGACCTGCAATACCCCGCTCACGATCTGTGACCACGCTGGGAGCAGGCCTTTCCCGCTGGTACCGTGTGCCGCATGCCAGATCAATTCGCCGTGATGCTGAACGGGGTGCTCGTCGACGACGGCACGGGGATCCCGGTCCCGCTGGACGATGGCCTGATCCGCGGGGATGGGGTCTTCGAGGGGATCCGCTTCTACGACCGCGTGCCCCGCACGCCCGAACTCCACCTCGCACGACTCACGAAGTCCGGGGCCGGCACCGACATCCCGATCGACCTGCCGCGGCTGCGCCGCGAGATGGCGGCGTTCTGCGACGCGACGGTCAACCCGACCTGTGGCGTCCGGCTCATCGTCACCCGCGGTGGCCATGTCATCTGGCGTGAGGAGCCCTTCGCCGTCTACCCCGACGGACAGTCGGTGCATCCGGTGCCCAACCGCGTGACGCCGCTTCTCGTCGGAGTGAAGACGCTGTCGTACGCGTCCAACATGCGCGCCATCCGCATGGCCAAGGCGGCCGGCGCTGACGACGCCCTCTGTTTCCGCGTCGACGACGGCGTCATCCTCGAGGGCCCCACAACGGCCTTCGGGTGGCTTGAGGGCGACACGCTCGTCTTCCCCCCGCTCGAGGTGGGCGTCCTCGACTCCATCACCCGGCGCCTTGCCATGGAAGCCGTTCCCAGCACGACGCGCGAGATGCGGATCGAAGACCTGAAGGACGTGGACGGCGCGTTCCTCATGTCGAGCTACCAGGAGTTCGTCCCGGTCCACACGGTGGACGGGATCGCGTCGTTCGACATCACCACGGACGCCGTCCGCGAGATGACCGAGACGGTCAACGCGTACATCCGCCGACAGGTGGCACCGGTCGTCATGACCGCGTGAGCGCGGTGCACGACCGGGTCGCGAAGCGGCTGCTCATCAGCGGGCGCGTCCAGGGCGTCGGCTTCCGTGTGGCCACCCGCGTCGAGGCCGAGCGCCTCGGCGTCCGCGGCTGGGTTCGCAACCTGCCCGACGGGCGCGTCGAGGTTCACGCCGAGGGTTCCCGGAGGGATGTGGACGCCCTCGTCGACTACTGCCACGTCGGGTCCGCGCCTGCCGGGGTGACCGACGTCGCCGTGACGGACGCCGCATCGGAAGGGGCGGTATCCTTCTCCATCCGCTGAGGGACCCAGCGTCTATGATCAGCGGCTGCCGCGCCCCCATCGTCTAGCGGCCTAGGACACCGGCCTTTCACG
>CAYOSM010000118.1:0-6101 GCA_964406645.1 uncultured Bifidobacteriaceae bacterium
GACGACGTGGGGGACGGCCCGGTCTCATCGGGACGGCGGCGCGGACCGCGGTCATCGCGGGGACCGCGACCGCGGCGAGCGGCAAGGTGGCCGCCAACCAGCAGCGGAAGGCGCAGGCGCAGATCGACCGGGAGCAGTACCAGGCCGCTCAGCAGCAGGCGCAGATCGACGCCGCGGCCCAGGCCGCGGTTGCCGCGCACCACGGATCGGCTCCGGCTTCAGCTCCGGCTCCGGCGGAAGCCGCCGGGGGCGACCTGGTCGGTGAGCTCCAGAAACTGGCCGCGCTGAAGGAGCAGGGAGTGCTGACCGACGAGGAGTTCGCCGCGGCGAAGGCACAGCTGCTCGGCTGAGCAACGCGTTTGTCGGCGTCATCTCTGAGGGGCTCGGTCCGCATCGCTCGGACCCGGCCCCTCGTCGTTTCGGGAGTGGTCCCGAACGGAGGGCGCTCTCAGAGCCGACTCCGGCCGACGGGGTGGCACGATGGGCGCCGGGGTGGGAGACTCACCGGGTAGCGTGAAATGCCGACGAAGGGACATGGACAATGGGTGCATCACCGTTTGACGGTGAATACGAACCGCCGACGCAGGGATGGGTTCGCAAGCAGGTCGAGACGTACGAGGCCTCCGGCGGCACGGAGGCGAACACGCTCATGGATACGGGCCTGCCGGTTATCGTCATGACGACGGTCGGCGCGAAGTCCGGGAAGGTCCGCAAGGCTCCGCTCATGCGCGTCGAGAACGACGGTGAGTACGCCCTCGTGGCGAGCAAGGGTGGTACGCCGGAGAACCCCGGCTGGTACCACAACCTCGTCGCGCTGCCGGTCGTCCGCATTCAGGACGGCCCCGCTCCCGCGGAGTACGACGTGCGCGAGCTCGACGGTGGTGAGCGCAAGGAGTGGTGGGATCGCGCCGTCGCCGCGTTCCCCCCGTACGCGGACTACCAGGAGAAGACGGAGCGCACCATCCCGGTGTTCCTGGCGACACGGCGCTAGACGTTCGCGGATGACGCCTCTGAGGCGACTCATCCGCCGTCATTCGGAGGGGTCTCGCTCCGTCCCCTCCGAATGACCTCACCCCGTCGGTGAACGGTCGCGGCGGGTGATGGCGCCGGTGGCCATGTTCCGCTCGGCGAGCACGTCGCCGTGTTCATCCATTCCGACGATGACCGACGGGGGGATGGTCTTCGATGCGTTCAGGTCCGGTCCCGGAACGAATGCCTGGTACCAGCCGTTGTCAACGGTGGCGGGAAACAACCCGGATCGGGTGCGGACCTCGACCCGTGTGATGGCGGGGTCACCGATTCGCCCGAGGACGGGAACCGTGCCCGACCGTCCGGCGTCGCCCGTGCAGACGGTCAGGCTCTCCGGACCGGCGACCGACTGGCAGACGTTGCCGGCTCCGGCCGACCTCGCGAAGTAGGCGATCTCGTCGCCGTACGCGGTTCGCGTGGCGTAGATCGACACGTCACGGCCGTCATGCGTCGCGCTGAGGACGCGGAGGACGGCATCGGCGGGAACGGTCAGAGGATCGAGGCCTCCTCCGCGCGGGTCCCATTGCTGACGCCGCTGTTCCTCCACGATGGCCGGCAGGGTCGCGACACGTTCTCCCTGGAGCGGTGGACGCGTGCCGTAGCCGTTGCTGGAGGCCACCCTCAGCTCGGCGGGTATCGGCGGCGACCCGATTTCCTGCACGAGGTACTTGGTCATCACCCGCCGTGCCGCGACCTCGCGCATCGGGTCGAGGGTGACGGCGAGACGGCCGTCGGTGCGGACCGCGATCGGGCCCAGAAGCGTCGAGTAGGGGCCCGCGGAACGGACGACGGCGACGAGGTCACCACGGGCGGCCGCCGCGGCGATGCGCTCGCCGCCGTCGTGGGACACCGTGAGGATCATTCGACCCACGTCGTCGACGTCGACTCGGGTGATGTCGGCGGCGGTGAGGGCGGGGCGGTCCGGCACCACGTCCAGCCGGCTCGGACTCTCGGACGCGATCAGCCGGACGGCGCCCGCCGGGGTGCGAATCGCCTCCCATTGGCGTTCGGGGTAGTCCAGGACCGTCGCGTTCAGGAACTTCAGCTGCTTGTCCGCCTCCTGGCGGGTGGCGACCCACTCCGCGCCGGTGAAGCCGCCCCATGATCGCGGCACCAGGAGATATCCGCCAGAAGGCGTGAGCTTGGGCAGCCCGGCTTTCATCTGTTCAGGGGTCGAGTAGGACGCGATGCGTCCCGACCTCCGGTCGAAGATAGCGATGGACCGGTACACCGTTCCGATGATCTGCTGTGGACCGAACCGGTCGATCGCTCCGGGGACGGTCATCCGCAACGTGTCCGACCCGACCCGCTCAAGACGGACGCCGGGCACATCCCGTTCGGCGGCGCGGCTTCGAAGGGCCTGAATAGCGCGCTCGGTGGCGATGTCGTCTGACACGCCCGGGTCAGGGATCACACGCACCGTTGCCGACTGTCCCCACTCCACGCGCGGGGCGTCCGCGGGAAGCGCTGCGGAATCGTCAAGATGACGCACGACGACGGCTGCGGTCGTCACCGCGGCGACACCCGCCAGGGATGCGACCACCACCACCAGGCGACCGGGGCGACGTGACGCCTTCCGGTCCCGCTTTCCCGTCATCGCCTGCGCCAGGATCCGCCGCCGGCTCTCGGTGGGGAGCGGGCCAAGGTCAGCCTGGAAGCGGCGGAACAGATCGTCGATCTCAGCTGTCACGGAAGTACCTCCGAACTCGCGGTCGCGTCGTCGTCATGGCGTCTCCGGATCCCGCGCTGCTCGAGCTCCCGTGTCGCGGTGGCACGGGCTCGGTGGATCCATCCGCGCACCGTCCCGATGGGGACGTCCATGGCCTCCGCGACCTCCTCGTAGGAGAGGTCGGCGAGCGTGTGGAGCAGCAGTGCATCCCGGTGCTCGCGACGCATTGCGGCCAGCGCGGCGGCGAGCGCCGGGCCCATGTCGCCGTCGTCCAGGCGGTCGGGAACTCCGGGATGCACGCCGGTGCGTGCGTATGCGCGCAGCATCCGCACCTCAGTCCGCCGATGGTGGCGGATCACGTTGGTGGCGATGCCGTACAGCCAGGGAAGTCCGTCGCCGTGCGCCGGTTCGAAGCTGTCCCACCGGCGGAACGCGACTGTGAACACCTCGGCCACCACGTCCTCCGCATCGCGCAGGCCGAGGCGGCGCACGACGTACCGGGAGACGGCGTCGAAGTGCCGCTCGAAGAGTTCCTCGAAGGACAGGCTCGTGATCGGGGACGCGGCGTCAGCGGGCGAAGAATCCGTCATCACCCGTATATGCCCGCAGGCCCGCGGATGGTTACACGAGCCGGCGGGTTGCGGCGATCGTGATCCGGGTGAGCCGGGTTCGGCCTACGCGCAGTCGGCGCAGAGGCCGCGGTAGATGACCTCGGTCGACTGCACGACGAAGCCGTCGGCGACGCCGGATGTATGGGGTGCGCGCATGCCGCGGGCGGGGACGTCGAAGATGGCGCCGCACCCGTTGCACACCATGTGGTGGTGGTTCGCGGAGACGTTGGGGTCGTACCGGGTGATGCGGTCGCCGACGCGGACGGAGAGGAGCTCACCGGCCTCGACCAGCTCGCCGAGTGTGTTGTAGACCGTCGCGCGGCTGATCTCGGGCAGCGCGGCGACGGCCCGCTCGAGGACCTCGTCGGCCGTCAGATGGATGTTCTGCGGACCGCTCACGTCGAAGACGGCGCTGATGACCCGACGCTGCGGTGTCATGCGCCACCCCCGTTCCGTGAGGCGTTCGGTCAGGGAAGCCATGTGCGCATGTTAGCTCCGCCCGCGCCGGCCGCGAAAGGGCCGATGGTCCCCACTTTGGAGAATGTCCAACTTTGGACTCTGTCCAATGTAGACTCCCGCGCATCAATCGACGGAGCACCCAGCACCGAAAGGACGGGATTCCATGAGCGAGGGCACCTGCCCCGTTGTACACACCTCCTCCACAGGGACGACGAACCGCGATTGGTGGCCGAACCAGCTCGACGTCAGCGCCCTGCAGCCGAGCCCCGCCGCGGCGAACCCGCTCGGACAGGACTTCGACTACGCGGCCGAGCTCCAGACCCTCGACTTCGAGGGCCTGAAGGCGGATCTCGTCGAACTGCTCACGGACTCCCAGGACTGGTGGCCGGCGGACTACGGCAACTACGGACCCATGTTCGTGCGCCTGTCGTGGCACGCCGCCGGCACGTACCGCATCTTCGACGGTCGCGGTGGAGCGGACGGTGGACAGCAGCGCTTCGCGCCGCTCAACAGCTGGCCCGACAACGTCCTCCTCGACAAGGGACGTCGCCTGCTCTGGCCGATCAAGCAGAAGTACGGCCGCCGGATCTCATGGGCCGACCTGCTCGTCCTCGCCGGTAACGTGGCGCAAGAGGCGATGGGCCTGCCGATGGAGGGATTCGCCTTCGGTCGTGAGGACGACTGGATGCCTGTCCAGCTCAACTGGGGTTCGGAGACCACGTGGCTCGGTGACGACATCCGCTACACGGGCGGACGCGATCTCGAGGATCCGCTGGCCGCGGTCCAGATGGGCCTCATCTACGTCAACCCGGAGGGCCCCGGCGCCAACGCCGACCCGGTCTCCGCCGCGCACGACATCCGTGAGACCTTCGCCCGCATGGCCATGAACGACGAGGAGACCGTCGCGCTCATCGCCGGCGGCCACACCTTCGGCAAGACCCACGGCGCGGGGCCGGCCACGCACGTCGGTGCCGAGCCGGAGGCCGCACCCATGCACGCCATGGGCCTCGGCTGGGCGAGCACCCACGGCTCGGGCAAGGGCGGCGACACGATCGGTAGTGGCCTGGAGGGCACCTGGACGCCCACCCCGACGGCCTGGGACAACTCGTTCTTCGACGTCCTCTTCGGGTACGAGTGGGAGCTCAGTGAGAGCCCCGCGGGCGCCAAGCAGTGGGTGCCCACGGATCCGGCCGCCCAGACCCTGGTCGCCGACGCGCACGACCCGGAGACGACGCACCCGCCCGTCATGCTGACGACGGACCTGTCGCTTCGCTTCGACCCGGAGTACGAGAAGATCTCCCGTCGCTTCCACGAGAACCCGGAGGAGTTCACCAAGGCCTACGCCAAGGCCTGGTTCAAGCTCATCCACCGTGACATGGGTCCGCGCTCGCGCTACCTCGGTCCGTGGGTCCCCGAGGACGTCGAGATCTGGCAGGACCCGGTTCCGCCCGTCGACCACCAGCTCGTCAGCGATGCCGACATCGCCGCGCTCGCCGAGAAGGTGCGCGCCACCGGGATCGCGAACGCCGATCTCATCGCCACGGCGTGGGCATCCGCCGCGAGCTTCCGCGGCACCGACAAGCGCGGAGGCGCCAACGGCGCCCGTGTCCGCCTCGCCCCGCAGAACGCGTGGGAGGCCAACGAGCCGCAGCGGACCGGTCCGGTCATCGCGGCGCTCGAGGCGATCGCGGACGAATTCAACGCCGCAGGCGGCGCGAAGATCTCCGTCGCGGACCTCATCGTCCTCGCGGGTTCGGTCGCCGTCGAGAATGCGGCAAAGGCTGCGGGAGTCGACGTGAGGGTTCCGTTCACGCCGGGCCGTACCGACGCGACGGTTGAGCAGACCGACGCAGAGTCGTTCGACGTGCTGGAACCCACCACCGACGGCTTCCGCAACTACCTCGGGGCGAATGCCCGTCCGGCGGAGCGCACGCTCATCGAGCGCGCCACGCTTCTGGCGCTCACGGCACCCGAGACGGCCGCCCTGGTCGGAGGGCTCCGCGCGATCGGAGCGAACCACGGCGGGTCGGCGCACGGCGTACTGACCGACCGTGCCGGGGCGCTCACCAACGACTTCTTCGTCAACCTCCTCGACAACGGAACGACCTGGCTTCCCGCGAACGAGGACGAGACCCTGTTCGAGGGGCGCGACGCCGCCACCGGCAAGGTGAAGTGGACGGCCACCCGCAACGACCTGGTGTTCGGTTCGCACTCGGTGCTCCGGGCGGTGTCGGAGGCGTACGCCTCGGACGACGCGCTGGTGCCGTTCGTCGGTGACTTCGTGAGCGCGTGGGTGAAGGTGATGGACCTGGATCGCTTCGACGTCTAGTCGT
>CAYOSM010000119.1:0-6064 GCA_964406645.1 uncultured Bifidobacteriaceae bacterium
AGAAGGCCGGCGCCATCGTCCTCGGCAAGACCAACATGGACGAGTTCGCCATGGGATCGAGCACCGAGAACTCGGCCTACCAGGTCACCCGGAACCCCTGGGACACGGATCGCGTCCCCGGTGGATCGAGCGGCGGATCGGCGGCGGCCGTGGCCGCATGCCAGGCGCCCTGGTCACTCGGCACCGACACCGGCGGATCCATCCGCCAGCCCGCGTCGCTCTGCGGCATCGTCGGGATGAAGCCCACCTACGGGGCCATCTCCCGCTACGGGCTGGTCGCCTTCGCGTCGTCGCTCGACCAGGTGGGCCCGTTCGCCCGCAGCGTCCGCGACGCCGCGCGGCTCCTGTCGTACATGGTCGGCCACGACCCGAAGGACTCGACCTCGCTCGAATGGCCGGAGCCCATCGTCGTCCCGCAGGACGAACGTCTCAACGGGCTCCGCGTGGGCATCGTCGAAGAGCTCATGGGGGAGGGCATCGAGCCCGGCGTCCGTGACGCCGTGCAGCGGTCGCTCACGCTCATCGAGGAGCTCGGCGGCACCGTCGTGCCCATCAGCCTGCCCGCCAGCCGGCACGGCCTGTCGACCTACTACCTGATCGCCCCCGCGGAGTGCTCGGCGAACCTCGCCCGGTTCGACGGGGTGCGCTACGGGGTCCGTCACGAGGCCGACACGCTCCTCGACCAGTACGAGATGACACGCGGAGACCTCTTCGGTCCCGAGGTGAAGCGGCGCATCATGCTCGGCACGTTCGCGCTCGCGAGCGGCTACTACGACGCCTACTACCGCCGGGCGCAGCAGGTGCGGACGCTCATCGTCCGGGACTTCGCCGAGGCCTTCGGCCAGGTCGACCTCATCGCGTCGCCCACGTCGCCCACGGTGGCCTTCCCGATCGGGGAGCGCACCGCGGACCCGTACTCGATGTACCTCGCGGACATCTGCACGGTTCCGGTCAGTCTCGCCGGTCTTCCGGCGATCTCCATCCCGTGCGGCCTCTCCGACGGGCTCCCGGTCGGGCTGCAGCTCATCGGACCGGCCTTCAGCGAGAACCGGATCCTGTCCGCCGCCCACGCGCTCGAGGGCGCGATCGGCTTCAACCCCACACCACCCGGGATCTTGGGATGAGCGAGTTCGAAGCAGTCATCGGGATCGAGATCCACGTCCAGCTCCTCACCCGCACCAAGATGTTCTGCGGATGCGAGCTGTCCTTCGGCGACCCGCCCAACACCCACACCTGCCCGGTCTGCCTCGCACATCCGGGTGCCCTTCCGGTGACCAACTCCGAGGCCATCCGCCTCGGCATCCTCGCCGGCCTCGCCCTCGGCTGCGACATCGCGGACCGGTCCGTGTTCCACCGGAAGAACTACTTCTACCCGGACCTCCCGAAGGCGTACCAGATCAGCCAGTTCGACGAACCGCTGTGCATCGGAGGGCGGTTCACCTTCCTCCAGGAGGGCGGGGAGACGACGATCGGCATCACCCGCGTGCACCTGGAGGAGGACGCGGCCAAGCTCCACCACCTGTCCGCCACCGGGCGTCGCGCCGGTGCCGAGCAGTCGGTGGTCGACTTCAACCGCGGCGGGACGCCTCTCGCCGAGATCGTCACCGAGCCGGACCTCCGGTCGGCTGAGGACGCCGCGGACTTCCTCAAGCAGCTCCGCCAGACGCTCCGCGAGCTCGGCGTCAGCGACTGCAACATGGAGGAGGGGTCGATGCGGGCCGACGCCAACGTCAGCATCCGCCCCGTCGGATCGACCGAGCTCGGCACGAAGACCGAACTCAAGAACATGAACTCGTTCACGTTCCTGCGCCGTGGCGTGGAGGCCGAGATCGCGCGGCAGACCGAACTCCTGCGGTCCGGTCAGCGGGTCGTGCAGGAGACCCTCCACTTCGATCCCGTCCGGGAGGAGCTGCATCCGCTGCGCAGCAAGGAGGAGGCCCACGACTACCGGTACTTCCCGGAGCCGGACCTCGTGCCCGTCGTCCCGGACCGCTCGTGGGTCGATGAGATCCGCGCGTCGCTTCCCGAGTCGCCCGTGGACCGGCGACGGCGCTTCCAGAACGACTTCGGCCTGACCTACGAGGACGCCGAGGTCCTCACCGAGACGACGGAACTCTCCGCGTACTTCGAGCAGCTGGCGGCCGTGGCGCCGCCGAAGCCCGCGGCCAACTGGCTGCGCGGCGAGGTCCGTGCACTCCTGACCGAGCGTGGCGTGGATCCGTGGGACACCCCGCTCACCCCGCAGCGGCTCAGCGACCTCATCGCTCTCGTCGAGTCGGGCGGCGTCAGCCGGTCCAACGCCCGTGAGATCGTCCTGCCGGCCATCCTCGACTCCGGCCGCGATCCGCAGGAGATCGTGGATGCCGAGGGGATCGGGGCCATCGGCGACGCCGACGAGCTCCGCGCCATCGTCGAACGGATCTTCGCCGACAACCCGAAGCAGGCGGAGCAGCTCCGCGAGGGGCAGGACAAGCTGATCGGCTTCTTCGTGGGGCAGACCATGAAGGCGACGCAGGGCCGGGCGGACGCCAAGGCCGTCAACGGGCTGGTCCGGGAGATCGCCGGCCGCGGATGAGCCGGATGACCGCCGGTTCCGGCGGTCCGTGTCACCGGTCGGCGGCCCGCCATGGCCGCGGCGGTCGGACGGCGTCTCCGGTTGGTTAGACTGACGACCACATGAAACACACGCTCTCCGCGCTGGTTGAAAACAAGCCAGGCGTTCTCTCACGAATCTCCGGACTGTTCACCCGCCGCGGATTCAACATCGATTCACTCGCCGTCAGCCCCTCGGAGCGGCCGGAGTACTCGCGCGTCACCATCACGGTGAACGCGACCGGCACGCCGATCGAACAGATCACGAAGCAGCTCGACAAGCTGATCAACGTGATCAAGGTCCGCGACCTCGACCCGCGCAACGCGGTGTCGCGTGAACTCGGCCTGTTCAAGGTGAGCGTACCGTCCGGTCGTCGCAGCGAGATCATCGAGCTCGTCGAGATCTTCCAGGCCCGGATCGTCGATGTCACCTCCGATTCGCTCATCATCGAGCTGACCGGTGACAGCGACACGCTCCACCAGATGGAGGACCTCCTCACGCCGCTCGGCCTCGTCGAGCTGGTCAAGACCGGAGTGGTCTCGCTGGCACGCGGAAACAACCCCACATAACCCCACATCAGGAGTCGCCTGAATGCTGTACGACGACGACGCCGATCTCGGTCGGCTGGATGGTAAGACCGTTGCCATCATCGGTTACGGAAGCCAGGGGCACGCCCACGCCCTCAACCTGAAGGACTCCGGCGTCAACGTCGTGGTCGGCCTTCGGCCCGACTCGGGCTCGGTGGCCAAGGCCCGCGAGGCGGGACTCGAGGTACTCGATCCCGCGGAGGCCGCCAAGAAGGGCGACGTGGTGATGATCCTCGTCCCGGACGAGCTCCAGGGCGACCTGTTCCGCGAGGAGCTCGCCGCCGGCATCGAGCCCGGCAACGCGCTCGTGTTCGCACACGGCTTCTCCGTCCATTTCGGTCAGATCGTCCCGCCGGAGGGTGTCGACTGCTTCCTCGTCGCGCCCAAGGGCCCCGGTCACCTCGTGCGCCGGCAGTACGTGGAGGGCATGGGCGTCCCGGGTCTCATCGCCATCGCGCAGGACGCGACCGGTTCGGCCCGCGACCTCGCGCTCGCCTATGCCAAGGGCATCGGCTGCACCCGCGCGGGCGTCATCGAGACGTCGTTCGCGGAAGAGACTGAGACCGACCTCTTCGGTGAGCAGGTCGTGCTCTGCGGCGGCCTCTCCGAGCTGGTGCGTGCCGGCTTCGAGACCCTCGTGGACGCCGGTTACCAGCCGGAGATGGCGTACTTCGAGTGCCTTCACGAGCTCAAGCTCATCGTGGACCTCATCTACGAGAAGGGGATCAGCGGCATGCGCTACTCCATCTCGAACACCGCCGAGTACGGCGACATCTCCCGCGGTCCGCGGATCATCACCGACGAGACGCGCGCGGAGATGAAGAAGATCCTCGGCGAGATCCAGACCGGACAGTTCGCGAAGGAGTGGCTCCTCGAGAACAAGGTCGGCCGTCCCGCGTTCCGGGCCGTCGGCCGTCGTCAGTCGGAGCATCAGATCGAGGAGGTCGGCAAGCGCCTCCGCGGGATGATGAGCTGGATCGACCAGGACTTCGCCGACACCAAGTAGTCGGCGCGATCACGGCAACGGGCGAGGACGAAAGAAGGCGATGACAGACACCACGGCACGCGTTCTCATCTGCGAGAAGATCGCGGATGCGGGGATCGAGGCACTTCGACAGGCGGTCGACGTCGTCGACGGCATCGGCTGGTCGAAGGAGGACATCCTCGAGAAGCTCGGTGACTTCGACGGCATGGTCGTCCGGAGCGCCACCAAGGTGACGGCCGAGATGATCGACGCCGGCACCAACCTGAAGGTGATCGGCCGCGCCGGCACCGGTGTCGACAACGTCGACCTCGATGCGGCGACGCGCCGTGGAATCGTCGTCGTCAACGCCCCCGAGTCGAACTCCCTGTCGGCCGCCGAGCACACGGTGGCCCTCATCCTGGCCCAGGCCAGGAACGTCGCCCCGGCTCACGCCCGCCTCGTCGAGGGTGCGTGGGACCGCTCCAAGTTCGGCGGCATCGAGGTGACGGGGAAGACCCTCGGCGTCGTCGGCCTGGGCCGCATCGGCCGCCTCGTGGCCGAGCGTGCCGCGGGCCTTCGGATGAATGTGATCGCCTACGACCCGTTCATCGGCGAGTCGCGCTTCCGCGAGATGGGCATCGAGCGCGCCGAGACGCTCGACGACCTGTACGCCCAGAGCGACTTCGTCACGCTCCACATGCCGTCCACCCCCGAGACGCGCAACATGATCAACGCGGAGTCGCTCGCCAAGATGAAGCCGGGCTCCCGTCTCATCAACGTGGCCCGTGGCGACCTCGTGGACGTCGACGCCCTCGCCGAAGCCGTGAAGAGCGGGCACCTGGCGGGTGCCGCGGTCGACGTCTTCATCGGTGAGCCCGTCACCGAGAGCCCCCTGTTCGGGCTGCCCGGCGTCACGGTCACCCCGCACCTCGGTGCGTCCACGGTGGAGGCACAGGACCGTGCCGGTACCGATGTGGCCGAACAGGTCGTCGCCGCCCTCACCGGCGGTGTCGTGACCACGGCCGTCAACATCCCCGCGGTGTCGCCGGAGGGGATGGAGGCCATGCGCCCGTACATCCCGCTCGCCCGGAAGCTCGGACACATCCTCGTCGCCCTCACCGGCGGCAAGGTGGAGAACCTCGAGGTCATCTGTGAGGGCCCCATCGCCGCCCATCCGACGCGGCTGATCACCGCCTCGGCCCTGGCCGGAATCATCAGCGGCACCACCGAGACCGAGCCCAATCTCGTCAACGCGACGCATCTCGCCGTCGAGCGCGGCATCAGTTTCAGCGAGAACACGACGCCCACGAGCGGCGACTACACCAACCGCATCACGCTCCGCACGGCGGACACGGAGGTCTCGGGTACCACGATCGGTACGACGGACCGCGCCCGTCTCGTGTCGGCCTTCGATCAGGAGGTCGAGATCGAGCTGGCGCCGCACATCGGGATCTTCCGCAACCGCGACGTGCCCGGGATGATCGGCCGCGTCGGAACCGTGCTGGGTGAGGCGAGCATCAACATCGCCTCGATGGCCGTCTCGCGGAACCCGAGCGAGGGCCTCGCGGTCATCGCGATCACCGTGGACCAGGAGGTCCCCGATGACGTGGCCCGTCAGGTCGAGGGGCTCGAGGGATTCGACCGCGTGTGGTTCATCGAGGTCGACGAGGGGTAGCCGCGTCGTCTCTTCCTGGGACGAGACGTGAAGGAGTGATTCGCAACGCGGACGCGGGGCAGATCTCATCTGCGGGGCGCAGTTGAATGCATGCCTTGCGCAGGGCGGCCAGTCGTCGGTGGGTAACTCGAACCGCCTGCTTCAGGCAGAGTCGCCGCGGGTACCTCATCCGACGTGACCACGCGGGTACGGGACGACGAGTGGGCTACGCGGTCCAGAGAATGTCGAGTGGTGCGGCGGTGATC
>CAYOSM010000120.1:0-6033 GCA_964406645.1 uncultured Bifidobacteriaceae bacterium
TTAGTTGCATCCTGCAATTGTCTCGGGATCAGGCGTAGGATAGTTCGCCTGCGAATGACCTGGGGGGCGACGGGTGACATCTGTGGCGGCACGCAACGGGGGATCTCAGCGGGGACTGCTCGCCGCGCTGACGGTGGCGGGAGGGAGCTTCGCGCTCCTCCAGGCGATCGTCGTGCCCGCGCTCACACCCATCCAGCAGGACCTCGACACCACGACGGCGTGGGTGGGCTGGACCGTCTCGATCTACCTGCTCGCGGCGTCGGTCGCCACGCCCATCCTCGGACGCCTCGGCGACCAGTTCGGCAAGGACCGCATGCTCCTCGTGACCCTCGGGCTCTTCACCCTGGGCTCGGCGCTCGCGATGGTGGCGTGGGACATCTGGTCGCTCATCGCGTTCCGCGCCCTGCAGGGCGTCGGAGGAGCGGTGTACCCGCTCTGCTTCTCCATCATCCGGGATGAGATGCCGCCCAAGCGCATGGGCGTGGGGATGGGCCTCATCTCGGCGATGCTGGGCGTGGGCGGCGGGCTCGGTCTCGTGATCTCCGGACTGATCGTGGACCACGCGTCCTGGCGCTGGCTCTTCCTCGTCGGCGTCGTCTTCGGTCTGGCGGGCCTCGTGCTCACCCGGCGGTTCATCCCGCCGTCGCCCTCACGCGCCCCGGCGTCTCTGGACGTCCCGGGGGCGATCCTCCTGTCCCTCGGCCTCATCGGCCTGCTGGTGGCCCTGACGGAGGGCAACGCCTGGGGCTGGACGTCCGTCCGTGTGCTCGGGCTCATCGGGGCGGCGATCGCCGTCCTCGTCCTCTGGGTCGTCGTGGAGCGCCGTGTCGCGAGCCCGATGGTCGACATGCGGATGTTCACCCGGCTGCCGGTGCTCTTCACCAATCTCGCCGGCCTGTTCTGCGGGTTCGCGATGTACGCCATCTTCACGGTGCTTCCGCAGTTCATCCAGATGCCGCGGCCTCTTCCCGAGGAGGTGCGCGACCTCGTGACCTACGGCTTCGGGGCCACCGTCACCGGCGCCGCGCTCTTCATGCTCCCCGGCGCGCTCGCGATGCTCCCCGCGGGTCCCTACGGCGGCCGCCTCGGTCTCCAGATCGGATCGCGCCTCGCGCTGACGATCGGCCTCGTGGTCAGCGGAATCGGCGCCGGCCTGCTCGCCCTTCTGCACGCGCACCCCTGGCAGGTCATCGTCTTCTATGCGGTCGGAGCGGTCGGCGTCGCCGTCGCGTTCGGTGCGATGCCGAAGGTGATCGCCGACGCGGTCAGCCCGACCGAGACCGGCATCGCCACCGGGATGAACACCGTCATCCGGACCGTCGGCAGCGCGATCGGCGCACAGGTCGCGATCACGCTCCTCGCCAGTCGCACGATCCCCGGCACCGAGATCCCGGCCGAGTCGGGCTTCGCCCTCTCCCTGGGACTCGGCACCGCCGCCGCGTTCATCGGCGCCGCCATCGCGCTTCTCATCCCGCGCCAGCCGCGGACGCACGTGGTGCCGCTCGAGGCCGGATGACCGGAGGGCCGCGACACCCGGATGCGCACGGGTGGCCCCGTCCGTCCGGAGATCCCGGCGTGCCGTCATGAGATCGTCGCACCGGGGGATGGACTCCCTGAGGGAACGCGTCGCGGCGCATCCGCGTCATCGCTGGGTCGCGCTCGCCGTGCTCGCGAGCGGCATGTGGCTCTCCGTCCTCAACATCAGCATCGTCAACATCGCCCTGCCGGCGATGGCGACCTCACTCGACGTGGACCTCACGTCCATCAGCTGGGTCGTCACGGCCTTCCTCGTCACGCAGGCCACGCTGCTGCCGATCGCCGGACGGGCCGGTGACCTCTATGGGCGACGGCGCGTGTTCCTCGTCGGCACGATCCTTCTCGTCATCGCCTCCATCGCATGTGCCCTGGCGTGGAACGCCGGGTCACTCATCGCCTTCCGCGTCGTCCAGGCGATCGGAGCCTGCGCCATGGCACCCACGGCCTACTCCTACGTGGGCGTCCTCTTCTCGGCCCGCGAGCGCGGCCAGGCGACCGGAGTCCTCATCGGCGCGATCGGCTTCGCGCCCGTGGTCGCGCTCAACGTCGCCGGTGTCCTCATGGCCGGGTTCGGGTGGCGCAGCGTGTTCTGGTTCAGCCCGGTGGTCGGGGCGCTCGTGATCGCCGGAGCCCTCATCGTGCTTCCGCGCCTCGAGGCGGAGGGTGAGAAGCGTCCCTTCGACATCCCGGGGGCGGCGCTCGCCGCGACCGGGCTCTTCGGCACCCTGATCGCCATCTCGAAGGCGGAGACGTGGGGACTGACCGCGGCGTCGACCGTGAGCGCCTTCGTGATCGGCTGCGCCGCTCTCGTGGGCTTCGTGATCTGGGAGGGGCACGCGTCCGACCCCCTCCTCCCCATCGACCTGCTGCGCCGCCGGTCCATCGTCTTCTCCAATGCGGCGTCGGGCATCTCGGCGGCGGCGCTCTTCGGCGTGATGATCCTGCTGCCGCTCTACTTCGCGCGCGTCCTCGGGTTCGGACCCATCGCCATCGCCCTCGCCACGACACCGATCGCCGCCTCGTTCCTCGTGGTCTCGCCGCTCGCCGGCCGTGCGATGGGCCGCCTGGAGGCCATGGTGCTCGCCGTGACCGGATACCTGGTCGGCTGCGCCGGGGCGCTGGCGATGGCGCTCGGCGCGGTCACCGAGGACTACGCCTGGGTGCTGCCCGGGCTCGTGATGTTCGCCTGCGGTCTCGCGCTCGCGCAGGCACCGGTCACCGCCGTGGCGATCAGCGACGTGCCGGCCCATCGGCTCGGCGTCGCGTCGTCCCTTCCCAACATCAGCCGGTACGCCGGCGGTGCGCTCGGGACGGCGGTCCTCGGCGTCGTCATGCACGCGTCGATCCCCGAGGGGGCGGAGCGGTCCATGGAGCGGGCCGTTCCGGCCGTCCGCGACGACATCGTCACCGGCTTCCGCCTCTCGCTCCTCGTCGGCATGGTGTTCCTCGTCGCGGCCGCGGCCGTCGCGACCCGGATCCCCCGCCTGCGGCTCTCCACGTCACGCATCAAGGGGGACTCGTGACCCGTAGCTCATGGCTGGCCTTCGTCGGAATGGTCGTCTTCACGATGGGCACGAGCATCGTGACCCCGCTCTTCCCGCTCTACAAGCAGGAGTTCGCCCTCTCCAACGGCACGATCACCCTCCTGTTCGCGACGTACACGGCCATGGTGGTGCCCACCATGCTCATCGCGGGCAACCTCAGTGACCGCCTGGGCCGCAAGTGGCTGATCCTGCCGGGCATGGCCGTCCTCACGACGGCCTCGCTGGTCTTCGGCTTCACCACCTCGCTCCCCGCGCTCTTCGCCGGGCGCGTCCTTCAGGGGATCGCCATCGGCATGTTCCTCGGGGTCGGCACCGCCTTCGTGGTCGACCACGCCCGCCCGGAGAAGAAGGCCGTGGCCGCCCAGATCGCCGGGATGGGCTTCCGGCTGGGCTTCGGTCTCGGCCCCGGGCTCGCCGGCATCCTCGCCCAGTACGCCTCCGATCCGATGCACCGCCCCTTCCAGCTGCACGCGCTGATCATGGTCGTGGGGATCGTCGCCATCCTCCTGGCCCCCGAGACGATCACCCGCAACCGCAGCGCCGCGTTCCGGATCCGCGTCGGCGTGCCACCCGACCAGAGACGCGGCTTCTTCACGTTCGTCGCCCCCGCCGCGTTCCTCATGAGCTTCCTCGACGGGATGCTCCTCGCCCTGGTGCCGCTCTACCTCGTGGAGACGCTGGGGATGACGAACCTCGCGGTGGTGGGGCTCGTCGGCTTCCTCATCCTCGGCGCCGGCGGGTTCAGCCCCCTCTTCGCGCGCCGGATGGATCCGCGTCGCGCGATCCTGTGGGGTGTGGCCCTCTCGGCGTCCGGATCGCTCCTCGTGATCCTGGCGTCCGGCCTCGACGCCGTGGCCCTCGTCGTGATCGCCGCCGGTCTCATCGGGTACACCAACGGGCTCATCCTCCAGGGTGCGACCACCATCGCGAGCGTGATCGTCCCGATCGAGGAGCGCGGCAAACTCGTGTCCCTCCTCTACATGTGCGCATACTCCGGTACGGTTCCGACGGTTGCGTTGGGCTACCTCTCGCGCGGCATCGGTCTCACGGCGACCATGGCGGTCGCAAGTGCCGTCGCGGGTCTGATCGCCCTCTTCGTCATCACCGTTGGGCGCACCAATCTTCCCAAGGTCATCCCCTACCCCGTCGAGGTGAAACCCCGTGAGGCTTCGGCGCCGAATCGAACGACGTGACTGAACCAGATCCAACCGCCGCGGCTTCCGACGGGGAGACCTCCCGGATGGAGGCGGCCGCCGCTCCCGAGGGGACCACACCCGGGTCCGGCGGGCGTGGGCGGCTTCCGCTCATCTTCGGGCTCGGCGCGCTGGTCGCCCTGGTGGTCATGGTGGCCCTCATCGTGCGGGATCCCTCGTCCGCGCAGGACGGCACCGTTCGGTCGCTCCCGGATGACGCGCTCACGATCGGCGTCCAGGACGACCAGTTGACGACGGCCTCCGTCGCGGATCTGTCCGTACGCCTCGACCGGCTGAAGGAGACGGGCGTCACCGTCACCCGGGTGGAGGTGACCTGGGCGGACGTCGCCGCGACCCGGCCCGCGGACCCGGCGAATCCCGACGACCCGGCCTACGTCTGGGCGCACACCGATGCCGTCTTCGACGGCCTGAGGCAGCGGGACATCCGGGCGATGGTCGTCTTCTCCGCAAGCCCGCGGTGGGCCAACGAGAACCGTGGACGCGAGTGGGCGCCGGACCCCGGCGCGCTCGGTGACTTCGCCCGCGCCTTCGCATCGCGCTACACGGCCGACCGCGTCGACATCATCGCCTACGAACCGTGGAACGAGCCGAACAATCCCGGGTACCTCATGCCGCAGTGGAACGGTGTCGGCCCCGACGCCACCGCGGCGTCTCCCGCCGCCTACGCCGCGCTCGCCGGAGCGGTCGACGACGCCGTGTCGGGTCATGACGCGGCCCTCGTCGGACCGTCCACCGCCGAGATCTCGATGAGCGCACCGGGGGTCGGCGGCGTCAGCGTCGAGGACTTCGTGAACGGCTACGCCGAGGTCGCCGACGCTCCGACGTTCGACGCCACGGCCCAGCACTTCCAGCCCGCCGGGCTGCGCGCGACGATGGACGTCCGCGTGCCGTCGATCATGAGCCTGCCCACGCTGATCGAGCTCTTCGACCGCATCGCCCCCGGACGGGATCTCCTCATCACCCGCATCGCGTTCGCCACGCCTCCCGGCGGCCTCACGGCCGACGAGCAGGCGACCGCGCTCTCCGACATGTTCGCCCTCCTCCGGGCCACGCCGCGCGTGCGGCTCATGATGTGGGGTCCTCTGCAGGACACCATCCAGAACCCCGCCGGACTCATCACGAGTGCGGGCGCGGCGAAGCCGGCCCTGGACGTCTTCACCCGCACCCCGAAGGAACTGGCCGTCGAGACACCGTAGGCGGGCGCGTCGCGGGTCGCCGTCCCGGTGGGGGCGGTCGAGGGTGGATCAGGGCCGCGCGTGACCCTCGGTGTCGGTGCATGGTGTCGGGTTGCCGGGTTGGTCCGGGACCTTCGTCATGGTGGCGTGGCCCCGTCCGCATATACCCTAGTGGGTATAGAGCGCCATCATGACGACGAGGACAAAGGAGTGAGTTCATGGCGAGTCCGACGACCCCCGACTACGCGATCACATGCGATATCGACGCACCGTTCGACGAGGTGGTGGAGCGCGTCACCGCCGCGCTTGCGGACGAGGGCTTCGGGATCCTCACGACCATCGACGTGGCGGCCACGCTCAAGAAGAAGCTCGACCTCGACGTCGATCCCTACGTGATCCTCGGCGCCTGCAACCCGCACCTGGCGAGCCGGGGCCTCACGCTCGAGCCCGACCTCGGCGTGCTGCTTCCGTGCAACGTCGTCGTGCGGCGCGAGGGCGAGCTCACCCACGTCGCGGCGATGGACCCGTCGAGTGCGCTCCGACTCGCCGTCAACGACGAGCTCG
>CAYOSM010000121.1:0-6032 GCA_964406645.1 uncultured Bifidobacteriaceae bacterium
CCCTTAGGTAGGGTTTCCGCTTGTGACAGATTCTCTGGATATCGCGACAATCCGCGACTCCGCGCTTGCGGAGATCGCCGACGCCACGAGCCTCGAGACCCTTGATGAGGTGCGCATCCGCCACACCGGCCGGAAGAGCGCGCTCAGCGGGATCCTGGCGGGGATCGGGCAGCTTCCGCCGGAGCAGCGCGGCCCGGTCGGGAAGGGCGCGAACCAGGCACGCCAGGCGATCGAGGCGGCCCTCACGGAGCGCCACGACCGGCTCTCGGCCGATGCGCTCGCCGAGCAGCTCGGCTCCAATAGCGTCGATGTGACGCTCCCGGGCGATCCGGTGGACGAGGGCACGCTCCACATCGTCACGCAGCTCCGCCGCGAGGCGGAGGAGATCTTCCTCGGCATGGGGTGGCAGGTCGCCGACGGCCCGCACGTCGAGGACGACTTCCACAACTTCACCGCGCTCAACATCCCGGAGGGGCATCCCGCGCGCGCCGAGACGGACACGTTCTTCGTCGAGGGGCACCCGGACGTCGTGCTTCGCACGCACACCTCGCCCGTGCAGATCCGGGTGATGCAGACCCAGACCCCGCCGATCTACTCCGTCATGCCCGGCGCCGTCTACCGCAACGAGGACATCGACGCCACGCACGGGGCCATGTTCCACCAGCTGGAGGGCCTCGCGGTCGACGAGGGCCTCACGGTGGCGCACCTCAAGGGCACGCTCCGCCAGTTCATCAGCGAGCTGCTCGGGCCGAGCTTCGAGATCCGCCTGCGGCCCGACTACTTCCCGTTCACCGAGCCCTCCTACGAGGTGGACGTCCTCTGGACGGACCGTCGTGGACGGAGCACCTGGCTCGAACTCCTCGGCGCGGGAATGGTCGACCCCAACGTCTTCGACGCCTGCGGCATCGACTCCGAGCGGTACACCGGCTTCGCATGGGGCGTCGGCCTGGAGCGCGTGGCGATGCTGCGCCATGGCGTCAACGACCTGCGCCTGCTCTTCGACGGGAACCTCGGCTTCCTCCGGCAGTTCGGCGACGCGGGGGCGGTCCGATGAGGGTGCCCATGTCCTGGCTGGCCGACCTGGTCGATCACGGCCTGACCGCCGACGAGCTCGCCACGGCGCTCACCGACGCCGGCATCAAGGTGGAGGCCGTCCACCACCGCGGTGCGCCCGACACGCCCGAGAACCGCGAGACCCTCCGTGTCGGCCGCGTCCTCGAGGCGGGCCGCCATCCCGACGCCGACCGCCTGAGCGTCTGCCGCGTCGACGTCGGCGGCGACGAGCCCGAGACGATCGTCTGCGGTGCCCCCAACGTGGCCACCGGCCAGACCGTCGCGGTCGCCCTCCCCGGCTCGCTCCTGCCGGGCGCCGAGAAGCCCCTCAAGGCCGCCAAGCTCCGCGGTGTGCCGAGCAACGGGATGATCCTCTCGGCCCGTGAGCTGGAGCTCTCCGACGACCACGAGGGCATCATGGTCCTGGACGACACCCTCGTCCCGGGCACCCCGCTCGCCGACGCGCTCGAACTCGGCGAGGACGTCATCGAGTTCGAACTCCCGCCCAACCGGCCGGACCTCCTCGGGGTGTGGGGCATCGCCCGTGAGGTGGCCGTCATCACCGGCAGGCCGCTGACGGACCCCGACACCTCCTTCCCGGAGGCGACGGGATCGGGCACCGCGGGGGATCGCATCTCCATCGAGGTCACCGCACCCGACCTCTGCCCGCGCTATCAGGGCACCGTCCTCACGGGCGTGAGCGTGGGCGAGTCCCCGGACTGGCTCCGGCGGCGCCTCGAGGACGCCGGGATGCGTGCCATCTCGAACGTCGTCGACATCACCAACTACGTGATGCTCCTCACGGGCCAGCCTCTCCACGCGTTCGACCTCGCCCGCCTGGCCGGACCGGCCATCGTGGTGCGCCGCGCCGACGCGGACGAGCCCATCGTCACGCTCGACGGCGTCGAACGCCGGCTCACCACCGACGTGCTCGCGATCTGCGACGCGGAGCGCCCCGCGGTCATCGCCGGTGTCTTCGGTGCCGAGTTCGCCGAGGTCTCCGACGAGACGCGCGACGTCTTCCTGGAGGCCGCCACCTTCGTGGGGCCCAACATCCTCGCCACCTCCTGGGGCCTCGGCCTGCGCACCGAGTCGAGCCGCCGCTTCGAGAAGGGCCTTCCCACCGAGCTTCCGGCCGTGGCCATGGCGATCGCCTGCCGCATGCTGATCGATCTCGCCGGGGCCACACTCGTGCCCGGCGTCCTCGACGTCGGCGTCGGTGACCGCGAACCCGTCACGATCACCCTGCGTCACGCGCGGGTCGAGCGCATCCTGGGCATGCCCGTGGCCGCGGCGACCTCCGCCGAGATCCTCCGCACCCTGGGATGCACCGTCACCGAGGGCGCCGACGCCCACGAGGTGACGATCCCGTACTGGCGTCGCCGCGACCTGGAGCGTGAGATCGACCTCATCGAGGAGGTCGGACGCCACGCCGGCCTGGACGGGATCCCGGAGGTCCCGATCCGTCTCGAGGCGCATGCCCGGCGCACCCCGGTCCAGCGCGTCCGTGAGCGGCTCGAGCGCCGCGCCGCCGACCTCGGCTACAGCGAGGTCATCACCATGAGCTTCGTGCCGGCGTCGGACGCCGACCGTCTGCGACTGGCGGACGGGGACCCCAAGCGCAGCGTCGTCCGTCTCGCGAACCCGCTCTCCGAGGAGGTCGCCGTGATGCGGCGGTCCCTCGTTCCCGGGCTCCTGCGCGCCGCCGCCCGCAATCAGGCGCACCAGATCCCCGCCGGCCGCCTGTTCGAGGTGGGACGCACCTACGCGCCGCGCCCCGACGGCATGGCCGACGAGCGGGAGTGGATCACCGGCGTCGCGTTCGGCACCCCGCCGCGCGACCACTGGCGCGTGCAGCGCCCCGCGCCCGACTTCTTCTCCGCCAAGGGCGTGGTGGAGGCACTCGCCCACTCGGTCGGCGTGCGACTCGTGGAACTCCCCGCGGAGAACACCTACGGCTATCCGGGGCGTCAGGCCGAACTCCACAACCGCGACGTCCGCGTCGGATGGGTGGGGGAGATCCACCCGCTGGTGGCGCGCGACTTCGACATCGACGGGCCGTGTGCCGTGTGGGGCCTCGACCTCGCCGCGCTCGTGCAGTCGCAGACGTCCATCCGGCCCGAGTTCCAGCCGGTGCTCTCGGTCCCCGCGTCCACCCGTGACCTGGCCCTGGTCGTGGCCGACACGGTGAGCGCCGGAGACGTTCTCACGGTGGCCCGCGCGGCCGGAGGACGCCTGGTGCGCGACGTGACCCTCTTCGACCGCTACGACGGCGATCAGCTTCCGGACGGCAAGGTCAGCCTGGCACTGCGCTTCACGATCGCCGATCCCGAGAGGACGCTGACCGACGAGGAGATCGCGGCGCCCGTCAACAAGGTGAGAAAGCGCCTGGAGCGCGAATTCGACGCGGAGCTTCGCGGATGAGCCAGATCGTTCACGTCATCGGCGGCGCGGGCTTCGCCGGCGCCCAGCTGGCCGACCTCGTCGACCGGCACCCCTTCTTCGAGCTCGGGGTCATCACCGCCCGAGGCGACGCCGGTTCACGTCTCGTCGACGTCTACCCGCAGTACCGCATCACGAAGGAGCTGACGGCATATGACCCGGCAGCCGTCTCCGAGGGGGACTTCGCGGCGGTCGCCTACCCGCACGCCGAGGCGGCACAGGTCGTGTCCGAGCTCGTGGACCGCGGTGCCCGTGTCCTCGACGTCTCCGCGGACCACCGGCTGCGCGACCCCGACCTCTACCCGGAGTGGTACGGGTTCGAGCACCCGCGACCCGATCTTCTGGCCGAGGCGGTCTACGGGCTACCGGAGCGCTACCGCGACGCCATCCGGACGGCGCGGGTCGTGGCCAACCCCGGCTGCTACCCGGAGACGTCCATCCTCGGCCTGCTTCCGATCGCCGACCGCATCACCGAGGTCGTCATCGACGCCAAGAGCGGCGTGAGCGGAGCGGGACGCACTCCGACGTCGACCGTCCACTTCTCGACGGTCACCGAGAACGTCTTCGCGTACAAGGTCTACGCGCATCGCCACCGTCCGGAGATCGAGCAGGAGCTCGGCGTGGACGTCACGTTCACCCCGCACCTGGTCCCGGTGGATCGCGGCCTTCTGGCCTCCTGCTACGCGCGCCTCGAGGGCGCCATGACCCAGGACGAGCTGGTGGCGCTGTACCGCTCCCATTACGACGGTCACCCGTTCGTCGAGATCGTGGACACGCCGCCGACGATGCGGGCCGTGCAGCACACCAACTACGTCCAGATCTGCCCGATCCTCGATCCGCGTGGCGGGCGCGTGTCCGTCTTCTCCGTGCTCGACAACCTCGGCAAGGGGGCTGCGAGCCAGGCGCTGCAGAACCTCAATCTCATGGCGGGGCGGCCGGAGGACGAGGGGCTCCGATGAGCGATGTCATACGGCTGGGACGCACCGACTGGCTGGAGATGCCGGAGGAGCTCGAACGACTCGCAGAGGGCGGTGTCACGGCGCCGGCGGGCTTCGTGGCCGGATCGGTCTCCTGCGGCCTGAAGGAGTCGGGTGCCCTCGACATCGGTGTCCTGCGCAGCACGCGTTTCGCGCAGTCGGCCCTCGTGGACACGTCCAGCGCGCTCCCGTCGGAGTCGGTCATCCACACGCGTACGCTGGATCGCTCGCGGCTTCAGGCCGTCGTGGTGAACAGCGGGAACGCGAACGCCCAGACCGGCCCGCAGGGGATCGCGGACGCCGCCGCCATCGGTGCCGCCGCAGCCGGATCGCTGGGGCTCAGCGCGGACGAGGTGGCCGTGTGCTCCACCGGGGTCATCGGGCGTCGCTTCGAGATCGGGAAGGTCACGGCGGGGGCCGCGGATGCCGCATCCGCGGTGACGGAGTCCGGTGGGCAGGGGTTCGCCGAGGCGATCTGCACCACGGACCGCGCACCGAAGACCGCGGCGTGGCGCCTGCGTCTGCCGTCGGGCGAGTACGCCATCGGCGCCGCCGCCAAGGGGGCCGGGATGATCTCGCCGGGTATGGCGACCATGCTGGCCTACGTCACGACCGACGCGGCGATCGAGGCGCGCACGCTCCAGCCGATCGTCCGTGACGCGGCCGCCGAGTCGTTCAACCGGATCAGCGTCGATGGCCAGATGAGCCCCAGCGACACGCTGCTCGTGATGGCCAACGGCCAGGGCCCGGGCCTGATCGGCGAGGAGGCCGAGGTCTTCGCCCGCGCGCTGCGGGCCATCTGCCGCTGGCTGGCGCTCATGATCGTGCGCGACGGGGAGGGGGCCGAGCACGTGGTCCGCCTCATCGTGCGGGGCGCGCAGGACACCGCCGAAGCCGAGACCGTGGCCCGCGCCATCGGCAACTCACCGCTCATCAAGGCCGCCGTCTACGGCCGGGACCCCAACTGGGGTCGCGTGACCCAGGCCGTGGGTGCCGCCCTTGCCGGTGCGCCCCGACCGCCGGTCGTCACCCTGACGTTCGACGGCCTCGCGCCGGACGATCCGGGCATCGCCGAGGTGATGGCCCGCGAGGAGTACGAGATGCACGTGGACATCGGTCGCGGCGTCGCCTCCGCCGAGCTCTTCTTCTGCGACCTCACCCACGCCTACGTGAGCATCAACTCCGACTACACGACGTGAGCGAGACGGGCGAACGGCGCAGCGTCTACGAGTCGGTGGGCGGCATGACGTTCTTCCGCCGGCTGGTGGACGCCTTCTACCGGCGGGTGGAGGAGGACGAGGTGCTGGTGCTCCTGTACCCAGAGGACGACATGGACGGCGCCCGTGAACGCCTCACCCTCTTCCTGGGGCAGTACTGGGGCGGCCCGACGACCTACTCGGAGCGTCGAGGACATCCGCGCCTGGGAATGCGCCACGCCCCGTTCTGGATCGATCAGGACGCACGCGACCGCTGGGTGACCCACATGAACGCCGCGATCGACGAGGTGACCCCGCCGGACGACATCGCGAAGGTGATGCGCGACTACTTCGACATGGCCGC
>CAYOSM010000122.1:0-5992 GCA_964406645.1 uncultured Bifidobacteriaceae bacterium
CGGCGCTTGGGCTTCTCCTCGGCCGGTGCCTCCGCCTCCTCGGCGGGTGCCTCGGTCGTGGTGGCCTCGGCCTCCGCGGCGGGTGCCTCGGCGTCGGCGGCGGGCTCCGCGGCCTTCGTCGTGCGTCGGCGGGTGGTGCGGCGCTTCGGCTTCTCCTCGGCCTCTTCGGCGGGGGTCTCGGCTGCGGCGGCTTCGGCTTCGGCGGCAGGTGCTTCGGCCTCTGCGGCCGCGGGCGTCTCCGTCGTCGCCGTCTCCGTCGAGGTGCCGAGCACGGATCCGCGCTTCACGCGACCACGGCGCTTGGGCTTCTCCTCCGCCTCTTCGGCGGGTGCATCCTCGGCGGCGGGCGCATCGGCCACGACCTCGGCAATCGCCTCGACCTCGGTGTCGGTGGTCTCCTCCTCGGCGGCCTCGAGGTCGGCGACCTCCGGCTCGGCGACGGACGAGAGTGCCTTGCGCCGGCGACGGGCGCCGCGCGTGGGCGGCTCCTCGGCGGCTTCGGCGGTCGCCTCGTCCGGCGCGAGGAGGATGTCCTCGTAGGTCAGCGGCTGGTCGATCGGCGGAAGCTCGGGCTCACGCTCGGGCACCTTCCACTCGAACACCTCGGCGCCACCCTCGGCGGACTCGTCGTCATCCGATGCCTCGGCCGGGGTGTCGGCGGTCTCCGCCGGGGAGTCGCTCGAGCGCCGACGTCGACGGCGCCGACGTCCCTCCGTGGGTTCGGTCGCCGAGGCGGCCTCGTCGCCACCTGTCGTCCCGGTCGCCTGGTCGCTCACGCTGGGCCAGTCCGACACGGGGCCGCCGTCGATGAGCTGCACCAGGTAGGTGCCGCTCTTCGCGTCGGTGATGAGCCGGACGACGCCCTTGGTCTGCGCGTCCTCGAGGAACTTCGAGAAGGTCGAGAAACCGATGTCCGACTCGCTGAACGCGGGGTCGCGCCGGCGCATGGAGTCCTTGACGGCGCTCGCCTGCGGGTGCTCGTCGCCCTCGCCCTGGCGGGCGATCATGGTCTCGCGCAGCAGGCTGAGGGCGTCCGGACGGACTCCCTCGAGGTGGCGCGTGGCCTTCTTGGCCATGCTGTCGTAGAAGTAGAACTCGTCGCAGTTGGCGATGAGCAGCGCGCTGGCCGACGACTCGTCACGGCCGATGCCGATGACGCGCTTGTTGAGCTCGCGGAGCTTCCCGATGAGGGGCGTGAAGTCGCTGTCGCCCGACACGATCACGAAGCTCGTGACGTGGGTGCGGCTGTAGGCGATCTCCATCGCGTCGACGGCCATCTTGATGTCGGCGCGGTTCTTGGCGCCCTCACGCGCCGAGGGCATCTCGATGAGCTCGAGACCCGCGTTCATGAGCTCGCGGCGGGCGTCGCGGTAACGGCTCCAGTCCGCGTAGGCGCGCTTCACGACGACGCGGCCCTTCTCCGCCAGACGGCCGAGGACGAGGTGAATGTCGAAGTCGCCGCGGTTGCGGGCGCCGGGACGGGAGAGGTTCTCGATGTCGACCAGCACCGCGAGCGCGGGCTCAGACTCGAATCCAGCCAAAATGTGCCTCCAGAGGTCTTGTTGGGATCGCCCGTGGGCGATGATCATGCGGCGGATGCCGGGTGCCGCCCTCAGGCAGCACGCGCCAGGAAGGGTAGCAGCGTCGCGCGGGCGGCACCCCGAACGGGCATCGGGAACGGTCTCTCGACGGCACCGTCCCGCACCGGACGGTTGAGTAAAAACTCCAAAATGTCGATAATGCTCCACTGATGCCCAATCGCCGGACCACATCCCGATCGGCCCTCGTCCTCCTCGCACTCGTCGTCGGACTGCTCGGCCAGGGGATGCGCGCGCAGGCGCAGGCGCCAGAGACGGGAGGTGCGGTCAGGGACGCGTACGCACGTGGGCACGCGACGCTCATGACGAGCCCCTACTCCGCTCTCGTCCGTGTCGGTCTGACGAATCAGACGCCCGGTGATCGGCCGTCGACCCTGTCGGTGGCCTTCGATGCCGCGGCGTCCGCGGGCGGCTACACGGCGACCAACATCCGGTCGTCGGGTCTCGAGGCCCTGGTCGCGTCACGCATCATCGGTACGGACGGCCACGTGTTCTGGGAGGTCACCGACGAACCGCGCGCGATCATCGCCGATGCCGACGCCACAAGCCGCGCGCGCATCTACTACGGCCGCGGCTCGTCGCTCGTGACCCCCGCGCCCTCCATGCTCGGCGACTACGTGGAGGTACCGACCGCCAATCCGTCGCGCACCTCGCTGCGGGCGACCATCTCCACGGAGGACGCGCAGCGGATCGTCGCCGAGGCGATCGGCGGATCCACGCGGGTGGACGCCGTCGCGTCCCGGCTCGTCATGAGGAGCGCCGTGCTCCGCGCCACGGTGGACCGTCCGAGCGGTCGCATCGTGCGCACGCACGTGCACCTGCGGGCGTGGATCCCGGTCGACGCGTTCCGCGGGCTCCGGGTACCGGAGGAGATGAAGGCCCTGGAGGGGACGCGCCTCACCGTAGCCTCGGAGTTCACGCCCGTCACGCTCCCGAGGGAGCCCGACGTGGCCGTCCCCCTCACGTCGATGCCCTACGACGACTGGCTGGACACACGTGAGGCGCGGGCGTCCATCGTCGAGGCGGCCGTGCTGGTGACGATCTACCTGAACATGAAGGGCTCGCTGAAGGGCATCAGTCCCCGCTGGGCCCGCTCGATCGACACGGACCTCTCGCTCGTCTACGGCCGCGGAACGACGAAGGCCGGCACCGTCGGACTCGTGGTGCACCGGGACCGGCAGAGCTTCACGTTGCGCGTCACGGCCCGGAACGGGTGGACATACCGTCTCGTGTCGACGTCCGAGGCGCTGATCGGCACCTGCCGCATGGCGGGCAAGAGCTGCGGGGTCTGGCTCCGGTTCTGACCCGACCGTCGCGTACGTTCAGGTTCCCCGCGGACGCGCCGATGGTGATGGCGTCGACCAGGGGGAATTCGTGGTGAAGAGGCTGAAGTCGTTCACGGCTGTGGCGGTCATGCTCGGCGTGATTGCGCCCGTCGCGCACGGGCAGACCGATCCCGCGGCACTGGCGGCGATCTACTCCGAGGGGCGCTCCGCGCTCATGACGACCCCGTACGCGGCGAAGGCCCGGATCGGCATCACCCAGGGGACCGGTGCGAAGCCCGCCAAGAGCCTGCAGAGCTTCGACACGACCGTCTCCTCCGCCGGCTACACGGCCACGAACGTGAAGCCGCCCTACGTGGTCGGGCGTCCCACCACCGTTGTGGGGACGAAGGGACAGGTCTACGTCTCGATCAAGGGGGAGCCGGACGCGATCCGCGCGGCGGAGAGCGCCACCGAACGGGTCGTGTACCACCGCGGATCGCCGATCTTCCTGCCCGACGCGGCGCTTCTCACCGGTGCCACGGTTGTCGAATCCGCGGAGGCCGGTACCGAGGCCTTCGAGTCGGCCATCGACACCGCCACCGCACAGCGACTCCTGGCGTACACGTTCGCGTCCGAAGCCGAGGTCGACGCGCTCGCGCCGAAGCTGGAGGTCGAGCGCGCCGTGGTCCGGGTCACGGTCGACGTGGCCCAGCGCCGCATCGTGACCACGAACGTCCGCGTGACCGGAGTCCTGCCCAAGGAGCACATCGGAGAGGTGTCGGGCCTGTGGATCGTCGGCGAACCCGTCGACCAGCCGGTCATCCTCGAGTCGCTGTTCTCGCCGACGCTTCTCCCGCGGGACCCGGCGATCACCGTCCCCAAGCGGACCATCTCGCTCGCGGCCTGGACCAGCACGGTCACCGCCCGCAATCAGATCGTCAAGGCGCGGAACGCCATCGAGAAGTACGGCAAGCGCGCCAAGACCGTCGCCGGGATGACTCCCGCGGCTATCCGTAAGATCGACAAGAACGTCAAGCTCGTCGCGGGACGCGGAACGACGAAGGCGGGAACGGTGGGCTACACCATCCTCAGCAACGGACGCAGATACTCCCTCCGCGTCACGGCGGCCAATGGCTGGACCTACACGGCGACCCGCCCCTTCAAGGGCAAGTTCACGACGACGTGCGTCCGGCCCGGCGGGGCCTCGTGCGGCACATGGTGAGCCACGCCCGGGCGGTGCTCGTCCGCGGCGCGACCCTGGCGGCCGTCGCGGGTGCCCTGTTCGCGCTCCCGCAGATCGGGGCCGCCCAGGTCGACGTCACCGACGGGCTCGCCGCCTACACCGCGGCTCGCGAAGCGGTGCTCGCCGCTCCGCACCGTTCTCGGCTGGAGGTCGCGGCCACGACCCGGGTCGGCGGCGTGACGACCCGGCAGAACTACACCGCGACCACGGCCGCGGCGTCCGCGACCCGCTTCATGTCCGGCGGATTCGCGAAGGCGAGGCTCGCCGGAGATGCGGTGCGGGTCGTCGGCGCCGGATCCCGGTACTACGCGATCGCGAAGGACGGCACCGCGTACTTCGGTCCGCCCAAGGCGCTCCTTCGTCTCGTCCTCGCGCCCGATGGCGCCATGCGGCTGCCGGACGGCACTCGGATCGAATCGCTGCGCACGGTCGCTCCGGTGGCGGCCGGGACGGTCCGTCTCGTCGGGCCGCTCACCACGGCCGGTGCCCGCTCGCTCGTGAACATCCTCCTCGCGGAGGACGCGTCCTCGCCGCTCGCGGGCCGCTCCGTCATCTCGGGCGCGAACGTCGAGGTCACGCTCGACGCCGCGAACGGACGGCTGCTCGGAACCCGCGTGTCGGCCGACGTCACGGTGCCGGCCAAGGAGCTCAAGGGCCTGCCGAACATCTGGATCACCGGGAAGCTGACCAACCTCCGCTACACCCTGCGCGCCTCCACCACGATCACCCCGTCCTCCACGCCCATCGTCGTCACGGTGCCCGCGAAGGCCATATCGGCGGTCGCGCTGGCCCACGACCGGAACACGCAGACGCTTCTGCGCAAGGCCGCACGGGCGTTCGAGGTCCACTACCTCGGCGCGAAGTCGTTCTCCACGGTCACGCCCGCGCGGCTCAAGGCGATCGACGCGACGGTCGTCGTGCAGGCCGGGGGCAACGGTCGCGAGCTCAATCGGAGGGTCGGGTTCACCCTGGTCAACGGGGGCTACGGATATGAGCTCCGAAGCACGAGCCGGACCGGGAAGGTCTTCATCTACCGTCGCGACGCGCTCGCCCAGGTCTTCACCTCGTGTCGCACCCCGGCGGGCCGCTCCTGCGGGGCCTGGTAGACCGCCTTTTCGGTCGTCGGAAGGCGACACACGGACACCCCGACACAGGTAGACTGCTTCCGATATCCACGTTCCGTAGCGCGGGCACTCGGCTCCGCATGCAATTCGACAAAGGACGGTCCATGGCGACGAAGGAGACTGCGGGTCAGGACACCATCACGGTGACCGACAACCGGACAGGGAAGACGTACGAATTCCCCGTCACCGATGGAACCATCAAGGCCACGGACCTGCGCACGATCAAGGTCGACGACGACGATTTCGGCCTCATGACCTACGACCCGGCGTTCATGAACACCGCGTCGTGCAAGAGCAACATCACCTTCATCGACGGTGATGTCGGGATCCTCCGCTACCGCGGTTACCCGATCGAGCAGCTGGCCGAGAAGTCGAGCTTCCTCGAGGTGGCGTACCTCCTCGTCCACGGTGAGCTCCCCACCTCCGATCAGCTGGATGAGTGGCAGAAGGGCGTCACCGACGAGGTATTCGTCGACGAGAGCATCCGCGGCGTCATCAACGGCTTCCGGTACGACGCTCACCCCATGGCCGTGCTCCAGGCGGCGATCGGTGGTCTGTCGGCCATCTACCCGGAGTCGAAAGAGGTCCGTGACCCGGCCCAGCGCCTCACGGACATCAAGCGCCTCATCGGTCAGACCCCGACGATCGGCGCATGGGCCTTCCGCCGGAACATCGGCCGCGCACTGCTCAACCCGAACCCCGAGCAGAGCTACGCCGAGAACCTGCTCCACATGATGTTCGACGAGAGCGGCATCGACTACA
>CAYOSM010000123.1:0-5874 GCA_964406645.1 uncultured Bifidobacteriaceae bacterium
AGCTGCGCGCGGTCGATGCGCCGCTCCGCCTCCTTCAGGAGGTCCTCGATCTCGTCGGTCGTCGGCACCCGTGGTGAGTGGATGTCGTAGACGCCCGGGCCGATGTCGTTGGGGTACGACGTGGACCCCTCGAATGCGTCGAGCACCTCCATGTCCGACCGGGAGGCCTCAATGGAGATGACGTCGGCGTCCAAACGGATGATGTGCTCCATCATGTCGTTGAACTCCGAGTAACACATGTGCGTGTGGATCTGCGTCTCGGGGTTCGCGGCGGCCACCGCCAGACGGAAGCAGTCGACGGCCCAGCGGTTGTAAGTGTCCCGGTCGCGGATCTGGAGCGGCAGGCCCTCGCGGAGCGCCGCCTCGTCCACCTGGACGATGGCGCAGCCGGCGGCCTCGAGGTCGGACACCTCGTCCTGGATGGCCAGGGCGATCTGGGTGCACGTCTCCTCGCGCGGCTGGTCGTTGCGCACGAACGACCACTGCAGGATCGTGACCGGGCCGGTCAGCATTCCCTTCACCGGCCGGTCCGTCAGGTTCTGCGCGGTCTGCCACCAGGCCACCGTCATCGGGCCGGGCCGGGAGACGTCGCCGAAGATGATGGGCGGCTTCACGCAGCGGCTCCCGTAGGACTGCACCCAGCCGCCTGCCGTGAAGGCGAAGCCGGCCAGCTGCTCCCCGAAGTACTCGACCATGTCGTTGCGCTCCGGCTCCCCGTGGACCAGGACGTCGAGACCGATCTCCTCCTGGAAGCGGATCACCGTGACGATCTCGTTGGCCATGCGCCGCTCGTACTCGGCCCAGTCGATCGCGCCGGTGGCGTACTCGCGCCGGGTTGCGCGGATCTCCGGGGTCTGCGGGTACGAACCGATCGTGGTGGTCGGGTAGTCCGGCAGCTCGATGCGCTCGCGCTGGATCTCGCGTCGACGGGGCGCCGGGGTGTCGCGGGAATAGTCGTCGGGGCGCAGTGCGGCGGTGCGGGCGTCGACGGCCGCGTCGTTGGTCGTCTGCGACGTGCGGCGCGACTCCTGGACGGCCCGGGACGGTGCCAGGCGCTCGTCGCGGACGGCGGTGTCCGCATCGGCGAGCTCACCGAGGAGCGCCAGTTCACCGAGGCGCTCGTTCGCGAACGCCAGCCAGGAGCGCACCTCCGGATCGAGCCGGTCCTCGCCCTCCAGCGAGACGGGGAGATGGAGGAGCGACGACGAGGGAGCGATGGTCAGACGGTCCGATCCCACGGCGGCGACGGCCGTGTCGATGACGCGGAGCGCGGCGTCAAGGTCGGTGGCCCAGACGTTGCGTCCGTCGACCACGCCGAGGGAGAGGTGCGTGGGGCCATCGGCCAGGCGCTCGAGTACGGCGTCGAGCTGCTCGGGCGCGCGCACGAGGTCGACGTGGAGCTCGTCCGGTGCTGCCTTCGCCACATGTTCGAGTGTCCCGTCGAGCGTGAGGCCCGCGAAGTACGTGGTGAGCGTCACGGGCACCGGGCTCGCCTCCCGGATCGCGGTGAAGGCGCTGGCGAACGCGTCGAGTTCGGCCGGTGTGCGGTCGAGCGCGATCACCGGTTCGTCGAGCTGGATCTCGGAGGCGCCGGCGGCGGCCAGCTCTCCGATCAGGCGGACGTACTCCGGGACCAGGGCGTCCAGGAGCGCGAGCGGCTGATCGACGCCCTTGGACACGAGCAGGAACGTGATCGGTCCCACGACGACCGGTCGCGTCGGAATACCGAGCATCTGAGACTGCGCCATCTGGTCGGTCCAGTGCGCCGCCCGGACATCGAAGGCTTGTCCGTGGACAAGCTCGGGGACGAGGTAGTGGTAGTTGGTGTCGAACCACTTGGTCATCTCGAGTGGACGCCGGGTGGCGTCGCCTCGTGCCAGGACGAAATAGTCGGCCAGGCTGTCGCGGTCGATGTCGCCGAACCGCTCAGGGATCGCCCCGAACGCCCAGGCGGTGTCCAGGATGTGGTCGTACAGGCTGAAGTCCCCGCTCGGGACGACGTCGATGCCCGCGTTACGGGCGCGCGACCAGTTGGCCCGGCGGATCGTTGCGGCGGTGTCGCGGAGCGCTGCTTCGGCGGCGGGGTCGGCCCAGTAGGTCTCCAACGCGAACTTGAGTTCGCGATTCGGGCCCATGCGCGGCAGCCCGAGCACGGCGGTACGTGCCATTCGTGTGACTCCTTCTCCGTGCGGCCCAGACGCGGGGCTCGCGGTTGTCGGGTTCTCGCGTGAGCGAGACGAGGCCGGCAGGTTTTCGGGCTTGGACTCGACCGGCGTGACGAGCCTTCCCAGGCTTGGTGCCCAGTGGCGTCGTCGTCACGTCGCGGGTCCCCACCGCTGCGCGTCAGCTCCGGACTTCGACCGGATTCCCTGACACCCCATGGGGGTGAACCGACTTCGCGACGAAGCCTAGATGATTGCGCCAGGCCGGTCTGATGCGTGGGTGTCCCACGATGTGTCGGCGAATCCTTGGCCGCGGCCGTGGCCGTCGAGCCCCAAGGGTGATGGAGTCCGGGGGCCGGGTCTCGCGGGCCGGCCCCCTCACTGTGTATGTGTCACGAGGGGGCGAGAACGTTGCACTGCAGACGGGGTGTCTCGCAATGTGAGATCGCGCGGATCCTTAGGCCGGGTAGCCCGTGACCTCTAACGATCGGCAACTGCTGCGATTCGGCAGTTGCTCAATCGGTCGGGCCTGACCTTCCAGCAGGCGCAATGGTCGCCGATCGATTTCCATCGCCTCTCGCATCCGCTCGTCGGATGGATGGCGAGGACGGGGATGGCGGGACCCAGATTCGAACTGGGGACACCACGATTTTCAGTCGTGTGCTCTACCAACTGAGCTATCCCGCCAAGGTCCGGCAGCTTAGCAATCGTGCCGTGATTCTGCGTCGGCTGACATACTGAACTCCATCATGTCCACGCGCGGCCACATCCTCCTGGTCGAGGACGAGCGGGCGATCCGACGGCTCATGAGGATGTACCTCACGGAGGCCGATTACTCGACGGCCGAAGCCGCAGACGGTCGCCAGGCGCTCCAGCAGATCCGCCAGGGCGGAATCGACCTCGTCCTCCTCGACCTCATGCTCCCGGAGATCGACGGCATCGAGGTGTGCCGGCAGATCCGGGACTCGAACGGGTACGTCCCGATCATCATGGTCACGGCCATGGACGACGAGGACAGCCGCGTGGCGGGGCTCGAGGCGGGTGCCGACGACTACGTCACCAAGCCGTTCTCCCCCCGGGAACTCGTCGCGCGCGTGCGTGCCGTGCTCCGCCGGATCTCCGCCCCCGAAGAGGCCACTGGACTCATCGAGGCGGGTGATTTCATGCTTGACCCGGGCGGTCGCCGGTGCACGTTCGACGGGGAGGAGATCCCGCTCACCCGCCTCGAGTTCGACCTCCTGGCCGAGCTCGCCGGACATCCCCGCACCGTCTTCACCCGGGACCGGCTCCTCGAGAAGGTCTGGGGACACCAGAACCCGATCGGCGGCAAGACGATCGATGTCCACATCGCCAATCTCCGGCGCAAGCTTCCGGACTGGAACGGCCTCGTCGCGGTCCGCGGAGTCGGATACAAGGTCGACCCGGATGTCGCCTAGCGTCCCTCGGGACTCGTGAGCAGTCCTCCTCCCCGCTGGCGCGCGTCGTATCGCCGGCACATCCTCGTCGGCGTCGTCCTCGTGGTCGTGGCGTCGGTCGTGGGCCAGTTCCTGGTGAGCAGCGCGATCAGCGCGCGGGTCAAGTCGGCCGAACGGCGCGCTCTCCAGCAGCAGGCGCAGGTCTTCGCCAACGAGGTCGCGCGCGTCACCGACGACACCAAGAAGAACGATCGTGCCGCCGACGTGGCACGGCTTCTCCCGGACACCCGCATCGTCGTCACGTGGCCCGGGGGCGGAGGGGGCCTCTACTACAAGCTCGCCCAGATCAGCCGGCAGGACGCCGAGGTGACGGCCACCTCCGGCGACGTCGAGGTGCGCCTGGCGCGTGAGTACAACCAGACGTCCACGTCACCCTGGGCGATCGTCGCCATCATCGCCCTCGTCGGCGTCATCGCCCTCGTCGCCTACGCGCTCGCCGAGAGTGTGGCCCGGCGCCTGCGCCGTCAGGTCAGCGACCTCGCCGACACCGCGTCGGCCTATGCATCCGGCGACTGGTCCGCGCGAGCCATCGCATCCAGCGACGAGCTGGGCAGGGCCGCCTCCGCGTTCAACCACATGGCCGACCGGTTGCAGGAGGCCGACGCGGAGCAACGGCGGTTCCTCGCCGACGTCGCGCACGAACTGCGCACACCCGTCACGGCCATCGACGGTTTCGCGGCGGCCCTGGGCGACGGCACCGCCGGTACGGACGAGGACCGCGCCGAGGCCGTCGGCTTCATCCGTGAGGAGGCCGTCCGTCTGCGGGAGCTCGTCGGCGACCTCCAGAGCCTCACGCGGCTCGATCTCGGCGAGGCGGACCTCGACATCCACGACGTGGACCTCGCCGAGCACGCCCGGCATGTCGCGCACCGGTTCGCCGCGGTCTCACAGGAGGCCGACATCACGCTTGACGCCAGGGGCGGTCCCGTCGTCCTCCGCACGGATCCGCGGCACGTCGACACGATCCTCTCCAACCTCGTCACCAACGCCCTCAGTGCCACACCGCGCGGAGGCACGATCACCGTGGCGGCGGAGGTCGCTCCCGCCGGTGGCGTCCTGTCGGTGACCGACACCGGTCGCGGCATCGCCCCGGAGGATCAGAAGCGCATCTTCGACCGGCTCTACCGGGTGGACCGCTCCCGGTCGCGGGACGACGGCGGCAGCGGCCTGGGGCTCGCCATCGTCCAGCGCCTCGTCCGGCAACTCGGCGGAAGCATCGACGTGGATTCCGAACCGGGGCGGGGGACGACGTTCACCGTCAGTCTTCCGCCGTACGCCGAGACCGCGGGGTCCGAACCCGAAAATGACCGAGGAGACAGCAGTGAACAACGGTGATCGTGAGGTCCTGCGTCGTGTCGACGGTTCCGTCGAGAACGAGGTCGCCTTCATCGCCGACGAGTTCCGGCGCGGCTTCGAGGCCGTGGCCACGATCGGCCGTGCCGGGATCACCGTGTTCGGATCCGCCCGCGCCACCGAGGGATCCGACGAGTACGACGGTGCCCGCCGCTGCGGCACGCTCCTCGCGGAGGCGGGGTTCGCCGTCATCACCGGTGGAGGCCCGGGCGTCATGGAGGCGGCCAATCGCGGAGCCAAGGACGCCGGCGGCGTCTCGGTCGGGTTCAACATCCTGCTGCCGCACGAGCAGGGGCTCAATCCCTACGTCGACATCGAGATGACCTTCCGCCACTTCTACTCCCGCAAGGTCATGCTGGTGAAGGCGGCCGAGGGGTTCATCATCTATCCCGGCGGCTTCGGCACCAACGACGAGCTCTTCGAGGCCCTGACCCTGATCCAGACCGCGAAGGTCGAGCATTTCCCCGTGGTCCTCGTGGGACGAAGCCACTGGAAGCCGATGATGGACTGGATCACCACCCGGCTGGTCGGCAAGTACATCGCCGCGGAAGACCTCGATCTCCTCGAGCTCGTCGACACGGCCGAGCAGGCGGTCGCACAGGTCGAGGCGTGCTTCCGGCGGGAGTGCGCGCACGAGCTGAACGCGACGCGCGCGATCGGGTGATGCCGCTCGCCTGATCTCCGTCGCGGGTGGTCGCGGTTCGCTCCTGCCGTTTGCTTCGGGTGTCAGACACCCTGCTGGTGGGGGTCGGAAGCGGGCGTTGTCACTGGTGTCAGACACCAGTGGTCTTGCTTCGGCCGGCGGTCGTCCATCAACACGCCCAGGGTGAGCGCCGCGCACGACCCGGTTGGAACAGGCCTCGCTATCCTCCGGCGCACGCCAC
>CAYOSM010000124.1:0-5816 GCA_964406645.1 uncultured Bifidobacteriaceae bacterium
GGACCGTCTCGCGCTCGCCGAGCGTCCCGGCGGCGGTGGCCGCAGCCACCGCATTCACCAGCGCGACCGCGACTTCGCCACGTGGTGGGACTTCGGCATCCGGCACATGGTGTCCGGCATGCGGTCCCGTCACGGCCTCGTCGACGCCGCACTGTTCGGGTTCGGGGTGAGCTGGTGTCCGATCAGCGATGGCACCTCGTCTGACGCCGACGTGCGACACCTGGTGTCGACGACGATCGACCGCCTGGATCAGGATACGGGCGGCGTGCTGGTACACGTCGACCGGCCCGGCGAGTGGCTGGCGGCCGTCTGCGTGCGGATGCGTTGCAGCCTCGGCCTCGCCCGGGACCTCAACGAGGCCTTCGCCCAGACCGAGGTCGACGGCTTCCCCATCGGAGACGTCACTCGACGCCTTTTGCAGTGAAACGGAGACGTCAACCAGGCTGAGTCCTCCCCGTCGAGGACTCTGACGACGGCAGGCGGCTCATGGCCGTCTGCCTCTCCGATTCCCCAGGTGGCAGGAGGGCCAGTACCCCGTGGTCGAGTGTCGGGGATCCGGCCGTCGGGCATGAAGCGCCACCAGGTGCTCCTTCGGCGTGGGTTGCGACACCCCGCGTCTATCACCGTGCTCGGGCGCGCGGCTGCCGCCGCGGCCCGCCGTCCTGTCAACCCCTACCGGGGTTTCCCTCCCTGCGGTCGGTGACAGGTCGGATCGCACGGTGAGCGGGGTTTGGCGTCGCAACCCACTCCCACCGAAGGAGCACCACACAATGGCCCGCCCGACTCCCAACCAGATCAACTTCCTCCGCAAGCTCTCGCAGGAGCGGGGCGTCACCTTCGCCTGGCCCGAGACGTTCGACGACGCCTCGAAGCAGATCGACCGCTTGAAGAAGATCCGCCGCTCCCCGCGGCATGAGCGCCGGCAGGACTACGACGCGGTCACCCGCGACCGAATGGACACCGGCACTGCCGGCTTCCGGGACCACGAGATCACCGGCTACGGCTCCACCGCCAGGTGGAGCTGACGGCCGGCAACCGAAAGGAGCGTTATCCGATGGCTTCCACTCTCAGCCACGTCCCCGTCGACCAGATCACCGTCGACGAGTCCCACAACCCCCGCCAGACCTTCGAGCAGGAGGGTATGGACGACCTCGTTGCGTCCGTCCGCATCTACGGCATCGTTCAGCCTCTCATCGTCCGGCCGGCCGGCGACGACGGGTACACCCTCGTCGCCGGCGAGCGGCGGCTGCGCGCCGCCCGAACCGCCGGCCTCACCGAGGTCCCGGTGACGGTCGAGGACGTCGCCGGCGACACCGCGCAGAACCTTGCCCTGGTCGAGAACCTGCTGCGCCGAGATCTCAGCGCCCTCGATGAGGCCCGGGCATACGAGCGTGCCCTGTCCGGTGGTATCACCCGCACCGCGCTCGCCGAGGCCCTCAGCGTGAGCCCGAACCGGGTGCGTGACCGCCTGCGGCTTCTGGCCCTGCCGGCGGACTGCCAGACGGCGGTCGACGGCGGGACCGTCCCTCTCGGCGCGGTCCGCAACCTCGAGGCCGTCACGACGGCCTCGGCCGATCTTGCGGATGACGTTCTCGCCCTGACGCTCCACGAGGGAAGCGAGAGTGACCCGTGGATGCTCACGGACCATGCCGGCGTCGACTTCGTGCTCACCGAGCTGAGCCGCTCCACCGAGAAGTGGGCACACCTGGTTTCGGTCCGGTCGCAGTACGACACGTTCACCGTCGAGCAGTGGACGCTGAGTCGGATGCTCACCGGTGCCGACCAGGACGTCGCCTCGGCGCTTGCGGAGCGGTTCGAGCGTGTCCGCCCCGGGTACCAGGGGGTGCGGATGTCGACCACCGTGTGGGTCGACGCCGCCGTGTCCTACGGCGCGGCGATCGCGCTCGATGAGATCGACGTGACCTGGATCACCGACCAGGCGCTGATCCTCGACCTTCTCGACCGGTCGCTGACCGAGGCCGAAGACGCCGCGAAGGAACGCGCCGCGAAGGCGAAGGCCGAGGAGGCCGCTGCCACCGAGGACACCGCCGCGGACCCCACCGCAGCTGAGGCCCGCGAGGAGCGCCGCCGGCAGCGTGCCGCCGAGGACGAGCAGCGCGAGAAGCTGACGGTCGCGAACCACGACTTCGGCCGTGCCCTGTCGACCCGGTTCCGCGGCCGGAAGATCACCGTGGACATGGCCCGCCTTCTCGCCGTGGTGCTGCTTCACCGCGGCCGGCACATCGCGGACATCGCCCACGCCTACCGGCTCGTCGACCCCGCCTACTACGACGAAGAGGTCCGCACCCTCAAGAGCGGCGAGACGCGGGTGAAGCGCACCTACCAGGACCACGGCGACGTCGTCGACGACATCTGGCGTCGCCTCGACAAGATGCGCAACGCCGATCAGATCCTCGAGTTCCTCGTGTCCCTTCTGATCGGAGCGACCCACGCGAACACCGAGGTCCTCGCGCAGAGCCAGCAGCGGCCGTACACGGTGACGCACCACATGCCGTGGGGCGACGCCCGCTCGGACAGCGCGACGCAGCTCGTCGCGAAGATCACGGGCAAGCTCCCGGTCCCGACCGCCGGCGACCAGGGGAAGGAGACCTCATGAGCGGGTGCCCGAACTGCGGAGGCGACGCCCTCGTGCTCACCCGGTACCTGATGGTGTGGCAGCGCATCGAGGTCGTCGACGGAAAGATCGTCGGCTACGGCTCGTTCGACTACGGCGACAACGACCTGCCCGTCGGCGTCACCTGCTACGACTGCCACACCACCTGGGGCGGCGATCCCGCCGTCCTGTGCGCGGACAACGAGCGCCCGGCACTCGACTACACCGCTGTCGACCCGACGGCCGCCCTTGAGCAGCTCTAGAACGCCGGCCACCGCAGCGCTCCTTCGGCGTGGGTTGTGACACCCCAGCTCATCACAGCGTTCGGGTAACGCGGCTACCGCCGCGACCCGCCGCCCAGGTCAACCCGCACGCGGGTTCCCCTCCCTCCGGTCGGTGACCTGGCGGACCACGCGGTGATCACAGGGGTTGACGTCACAACCCACTCTCACCGAAGGAGCACAGTCCGATGACGACCGACACGGTCCACCCTGCGATCACGACGGCGCTCGACACGATGCGTCAACGTCGCCGCGAGAAGTACATCGAGGTCATCACCATTGACCTGATGAGCCAGGACGAGCTGGCTCAGCTCGTCGAGGACCTCGGCGGCCGCGATCCGGCCGACGTCGACGCCGAGGCGATCGCCGAGGCGCTCGCTCACGGCGACTACGGCCGCGAGACCGACGACTCGGCCCGCGCCAACGGCAACGCCCACGACCGCGACGCGATGGCCGACATCCTCTCCGCCGCGTACGTCCGCCGCTACGAGATCGCCGGCGACTACCTGGTCGTGTGGACCCGCCCGGACGGCATCTCGCTTTTCCGTCTCTCCGTCACCGAGGAGGTCCGCTGATGCCGACCACCGATCCCACGACACGAAGCTGCGCCGAGCTTCGGCGCCGCAACAGCGTGCGCGCGGCCGCGCGTGCCCGTGACGCCGAGCTCCGGCGCCGTGAGATCACCCGGATGCGTGAGCTCGAACGCGACAGCCGGGCCAAAGCTCTCGACCTTTCTCAGGCGATCCTCGACGCTCAGCCGGAGCTCTACTCGCTCGAATGTCGGGCGATCGGAGCTGAACGGTCCGGCGATGAGGACGCCTGGACCGTCTACAACGACGCCTGCCACGAGATGCGGAACCTCATCCGCACTCGCGACGAGGCGATCGACACCGCCGCCGCCGCCCGCGAGGTCCTCACCAGCCTGCACCGTCTCCCGTAAGGACCTGGTCGTCCGGGTTCACGCGGGTCACCGCTCGCCTGCGCTCGGGCTCGGCCGCCGGCCCACCCTTCGGTGGTCCTCGGCCTGGTCGTCGACAGTCAGGCCGCGACCCGGACGGCTCGCCGGTTGGGGGTCGGAGCAGCCGGGTTCCTTCGGCGTGGGTTGCGACACCCCGCGTCTATCACCGTGCTCGGGCGCGCGGCTGCCGCCGCGGCCCGCCGTCCTGTCAACCCCTACCGGGGTTTCCCTCCCTGCGGTCGGTGACAGGTCGGATCGCACGGTGAGCGGGGTTTGGCGTCGCAACCCACTCCCACCGAAGGAGCCCACCGATGGCCAAGACCCCTCCATACGACGCGATCACCAACCAGATCCTCGACCTGCTCGATGAGGGAGTCGTTCCCTGGCAGAGGCCCTGGGACCTCCTGGCCACACAGCGAAGCGTCCACGGCCACGTCTACCGCGGCATCAACCTGGCCATGACCGGCATGGTCGCCGAAGCCAACGGCTACACGGATCCCCGCTGGATCACGTTCAACCAGGCGAAGAAGCTGGGCGGCGCGGTCCGCAAGGGTGAGCGTTCTACGATCCTGCTTCTCTGGAAAGACCGTCGGCCGAAGGCCACCGACGACGAGGACGAGACCTCGTCGAAGCCGCGGTTCTACTGCACCACCTACCGGGTGTTCAACATCGGCCAGTGCGACGGGTTGGATCTCCCCGCGCTCGAGGAGCCCGAGCCGCGTGAGATCTCGCCGATCACCGCCTGCGAGCAGCTGGTCGACGCGTACCTCACCAACGGTGGCCCCAGCTACCACGAGGGCGGAAACCGCGCCTACTACCGGCCTGCCGACGACTGGCTCCAGCTTCCGAAGCCCGAGCAGTTCCACAGCGCCGAGCACCGCTACTCGACCCTGTTCCACGAGTGCGTCCACTCCACCGGGCACACCGACCGGCTCGCCCGTGAGGCCATCACCAGCCTCGGATCACGAAACAGCGGGGACGGTCTCGACAGCTACGCCGGCGAGGAGCTCGTCGCCGAGCTCGGCGCCGCGTTTCTCGCCGGGCACGTCGGCATCGACAGCGACACCCAGCTGCTCGAGGCATCCGCCTCCTACATCGCCGCCTGGCGTGAACGGATGAAGGCGGACCCGAGCCTCATCGTCCAGGCCGCCGGCCGCGCCCACAAAGCCGTCGACCACATCCTCGCCGCCGGCGACACCGCCGCGATGGCGGACACCGCGGCCGCCGCCGTTCCCGTCGCGGCCTAGCCCCCCGTCTTTCACGAAAGGAGAACCGACCATGCGCTCCACGCTGACGAAGAAGAACATCGCGGCCGCCAAGACCCACCTCGGCATCCGCGCCATCCTCGAGTACCCGCCGGAGGTCGCGGTGCACTGCCACGGCAACCGGTACCGCGTCACCGAGGCCGGCGGCCTCGAGCACGGGGCCACGGCAGACGACATCCTGCTTCGCCTCTACCAGCGGGCACCGTACGCCCTGTCCGGCCGCGACATCGACTACGCATGCTCCATCCCCCCGGTTCGGAGCCTGCGATGACCGCGGCCGCCGGCACAACGTTCGCCTGGGCGCCGAAGGGCGGACCGCTGCTTCTCGTCCGGTTCCCTGAGCCCATCGACCCGCAGCAGACGGCGGTGGCCACCGGCCGCTGCCACAGCGCTGAGGTCCCCGAAGGCATGGACGTCCCTGTCCGCCTCGCTGCCCTCACCCCGATCACCCCCGCCGAGTTCGCCGAACACCTGGCGACGTGGCCCGTCAACCCCTGGATCTAAGGAGCACCCGTCATGACCCGCCGTACCCACCGTGAACGCCTCGAAAACCGCGCCGACCGGCTGCGTGAGTGGAGCGACAAGCGTCAGGAGAAGTCTGACGACGCCTACCAGCGTTCCCGTGAGCTGGCTGATCGGATCCCGTTCGGACAGCCGATCCTGGTCGGCCATCACAGCGAGGGCCGCGCACGTCGCGA
>CAYOSM010000125.1:0-5725 GCA_964406645.1 uncultured Bifidobacteriaceae bacterium
GCCGCCCCCGCGTCATTTCCGGGTCGGTCGGGTGAATCCCGACCGACGTCGTCAGGCGCTCTGGGGCGTGACGGTGAGCGGAGACCGGGGCGCCGGCTCCGCCACGCGGCGGACGACGGCCAATGCGACGTCGTCGTTGAGCGGGGCGTTCGCGAACTGGCGGGCCCGCCGGTAGATGCCGGTCGCGATGTCGTGCACCGGGAGCGTCGCCAGGTCGCGGACGGCGGCGTCGAATCGCTCCTCGCCGAACATGTCCTCGGCCGGTCCGGCCTCGGTGATGCCGTCGGTCGTGACGACCAGGAGCGAACCCACGTCGAACGGCTCCCGATGAGCGTGGTAGGGCTCGTCGACGAGGAAGCCGAGAGGCGGATCCGGCTCCTCCAGTGTGTGGGAGGCTCCGTCCGGGCGGATGATCATCGGCGGCGTGTGCCCGGCGTTGGTCCAGGTGAGCTCGTTCGTCGACAGGTCGATGATCCCGAGGAACGCCGTCACGAAGGCCGCGTCGCCCAGGCGGTGGGCCACGAGGTGTGACAGCTGGTCGAGGAGCGCGGCGGGATCCTGCTCGCCGACGGCGAGTCCCTCCAGCATGAACCGCACCATCCCCGTCGTGCCGGCCGCGGGAATGCCCTTGCCGGCCACGTCACCCACCAGGACCGCGACGAGGTCGGGTCCGATCATCCAGACGTTGTGGACGTCCCCGCCGACCATCGTGCCGCCGGCGGCACGGTAGAGGGTGGCGAGCTCCAGTCCGGGGACGACGGGCGGCTCCTCCGCGAGCAATGCGTCCTGGAGTCCCTCGGCGATGCCGCGCTCGTGCTCGAAGAGGAGCGCGTTCTGTAGGGCCGCCTCGGCGTGCTGACCGAGCTCGGAGAGGACCCGCACCATGCGTTCGTCGAACGCGTGCGTCTCCGGCGAATAGACGGCGAGCACGCCGTAGGCCCGGTCGGCCAGCTCCAGTGGAAGGGCCACCAGGGAGCGGGTGTCGCGCGACTCGAGCGGGCTGAGGATGACCGTCGGGTCCTGGAGGACGTCGTGGCAGATGAGGGTCCGGCGGCTCTCGGCCACCCGTCCGGCGATCCCCGATCCGCGACGTGCGCGGAGATGCGACAGGTTCGCGTCGGCGGGGAAGCCACGGGACGCGACGGCGAGGATGTCACCCCGGTGACGCACGTCGAAGAGCACCACGCGCGTGCCGGGGATGAGGGCCTCGATCTGCTCGACGAGCAACTCGTGGATGTCCGCCAGCGTCAGTGCGGACGCGAGCAGGTGCGCCGCCCGGGCGATGGTGATCTCCTCCTGCGCGCGCTCCTCCTCCCGTTGCAGGAGCTCCGCGTTCTCCTCCGCCAGCGACCGGGCGTCCATGAGGGCGCGGTGGCGGACCGTGATGTCGGAGAGGATCACGACCCGGCCGAGCATCCGGCCGTCCGAATCGCGCACGGGCGCACTGAACCGCTCGAGCACCCGTCCGTCCACCGTCTCGAGCTGATCGCGGAGGGTGACGTTGTGCCGTCCCTCCAGCCGGACGGCGATCCTCTCGAAGGTCTCCGGATCGGCGAACCGCGGACGCACCAGCTCCTGGAGGATCCGGGCGGCCGGCTGCCCCTGGAGACGTTCGGACGGAATGCGCAGGAGCTCCCCGTAGGCCCGGTTCACGAGGCTGATCATCCCGTCGTTGTCGATGACGAGGACCCCGTTCTGCGTGGTGGCGAGGAGCGCCTCCATCACCTGTCGCGTGCGGTCGTGCCGGTCCCGCAGGAGCGCGTTCTGCACCGCAAGGCTGATCTGCGGGGCGAGTGCCTCGAGCGCGGTCTTCTCACGCTGCCCGATCGGCGGGCGGCCGCTCAGGTTGATCATCCCGACCGCCCCGAGCGCCGGATTGCCGGGGGTCCGGAGCGGCATCGCCACGCAGCTCGCGTTGTGGACGGCCTCACGCGCCGCGGTGACATCGATCCCGCGGTCCTCGATCTCGGCGAGCCGGGCCAGCACGGCCGGGGTCGTGCTGAGGTCGCTCCAGATGACCGCCGTCCCGCCGCGGAGTGACGTCAGGCCGAGATCGGCGGTCTCCGGCCGGAACGCGGCCAGCGCGGCGCCGAGGGAACGGCTCAGTTCGGGGCCGTCGGTGCTGAAGCCGCGGGCGATGCGCCGCCGGTCCTCCTCCTGGGCCCGCAGGACCACGATGTCCACGTCGAATGTCTCCCGCAGCCGTTCGGCGATCGCGTGGAGGCTTCCCTCCAGGGATGCCGTGGGATCAAGCCCGGCGAAGAGCTCGAACGGCGACGTGGCCGGTGCGATCGGAGCCGTGATCGGTGCGGACTCGTCACTCACGATGGACGTCGATCATGTGGACGTAGTGCGCGGCGCTCTCGAGGATCCCGGCGCGCTGCGTCTCGGACGTCTCCCGGACCGGGCGTCCCGGTGACCCCACCACGAGCGACCCGGGAGGGATGACCGTCCCCTCGGTGATCAGGGCTCCCGCCCCGATGATCGATCCGGAGCCGATCCTCGCGTGATTGAGGACGATCGCCCCGATCCCGATCAGGACGCCGTCCTCCACGGTGCAGCCGTGCACGCACGCGAGATGCCCGATCGTCACGTCCTCGCCGATGGTGCACGGGACTCCGGCGTCCGCATGGAGCACGACGCCGTCCTGGACGTTGGAGCGCGCCCCGACGCTGATGAGGTCCGTGTCCCCGCGGATGGTGGCATTCGGCCACACCGAGACGCAGGCGCCGAGCCGGACCCGACCGATGACGGTGGCCCGGTCATGAACGAAAGCGCCGTTGCCCAATTCCGGTGTGTATCCCGAGCATTGACGAATCAGGGTTCCGATTCTACCCGGCATTCCGTGGATCGCGCATCGATAATCCGCAGGATCCTTCGATACTGTTGTCAATCTCGCAAACTGGGGCCGCGGACGGGAGGTCAGGTGAGCCCACGCATGAGAACGGTGATCGCGACCTGCGCACTCATCGTCACCGCGACCATCGCCGGTTGCGGGGGCGGCGACTCCGAGCCCGCGGTGAGCCCGCCCGTCTCGGTCACGACCGGCGCCACCACAGCGCAGACCCCGGGCACCGTCACGACGGTCGCCGGAGACGTCGGCGCGGGCCGGACGGTCTTCGAACAGAACTGCCAGGCGTGCCATCCCAACGGCGGCAGCGAGCCCGGTGCCGGACCCGTCCTCCAGGGGATGGGATTCAGCGCGGACCAGATCCGCCACCAGATCACGAACCCGCGTCAGGCGATGCCGCCGAACCTCGTCGAGGGTGTCGATCTGGACAATGTGACGGCCTACGTCGCCGGTCTCCAGTAGCCCCCGACGCCGAGCGTCTCTCGGGACAAAATTCTTCGTCGTCGGCGAAGGATGTCGGTGATGAACAGGGTAGAGTGCATCAACACGTGTTGATCTCGGAGGTTTCGGTATGAGAGCGGTCAAGGTGGCAATCGCATCTACAGTCCTCGGCGCGCTGGTCGCGCTCGGTGCGGGCTGTGGCGGCTCGGATCCCGATGCCGCGCGGACGCCCACCGACGCCGTCACCGTGACCAACGGGCAGACCGGTGAGGCAACCGACACGTCAGGTGAGGGCGGGGGCAACGAGGCCGCTGCCGCGGGTAAGACCTTCTTCGAGGGCACCTGTCAGGCATGTCACCCGGCCGGGGGCACCGAGGCCGGTATGGGCCCCAAGCTCGAGGGCATCGGCTGGAATGAAGCGCAGATCACGAAGCAGGTCCAGGACGGCGGCGGGGCGATGCCGGGCGGGCTCGCCAGCGGTGCCGATCTCGAGAACGTCGTCGCCTACGTGGTGAGCCTCCAGGGCGGCGCCGCGGCCGGTGGCGGCGGTGAGACGACCGCTTCCACCGAGAAGCCCAAGCCGACGCCGGCGCCGGCGGCGACCACGACCGCGGGTGACGACGACTCGGCACCGGCTGGTGACGTTGCGGCGGGCAAGTCCTTCTTCGAGGGCACCTGCCAGGCCTGTCACCCCGCTGGCGGTGCCTCCGCCGGTGTGGGTCCCGCGCTGAAGGGCATCGGCTGGAGCGTCGACAAGATCACCGAGCAGGTCGAGAAGGGTGGCGGCGCGATGCCCGGTGGGCTCGCCTCGGGCGAGAACCTCACCAACGTCGTCGCGTACGTCGCAAGCCTTCAGTAGAAGGGTTCAGAATCATCGCGGCCGGTGACGAATGTCGCCGGCCGGTGGTGCTGACATGCCCGTGCTATCGGGGGCCGGGCCCACGGGTTGCGATAGAATGCTCCGCATGGGCCTTACAGTCAGTCGTCGCAACGCAGGTGAGATCGTCGTCCTCCACCTCGAGGGTGAGCTCGACATCTACACGGTCGGCGCGTTCCGCCAGGAGTCGGACCAGATCGATCCGGCCGAGGTGCAGACCGTCGTCGATCTGACCGAGGTCAGTCTTCTCGACTCGTCCGGTCTCGGTGCGCTTGTCAGCCTGCTGAACCGGGCTCGAGCGGCAGGTGGGGTCCTGGGTGTTGTCTGTCCCCAGCGCCACCTTCGCCGAGTATTCGAGATCACCGGTCTCCGACGCGCCTTCGTCTTCGGTGACGACCTCGAGGGCGTCCGCGTGGCGCTCGCAGAGGCCGCCACCTCCTCCACCGCCTAGACACCCTGCTCGATCTCCGCTTGATACGGGCCGAGCCCGAGCGTGTCCGCGCGGCCCTTGCGCGTCGCGACGCGGAATCGGGGCTCGACGAGCTTCTCACGCTGGATGAGGAGGCCCGTTCTCTTCGCACGGTGGTCGAGACCACCCGCGCGGAGCGGACACAGGCCGCCAAAGCCATCGGTGCGGCGAAGAAGGCGGGAGAGGACGCGTCCCAGGCCGAGAGCGCGGCCCGTGAGCTCGGTGAGCGACTGAAGGCCGACGAGGATCGACTTCGCATCGCAGAGGAACAGCGCGATGCGGTTCTCCTCGCGCTTCCCAATCTGGCGGAGGACGCGGCACCGGACGGCGGCGAGGAGGACTTCGTCGAGATCCGCACGGTCGGGGAGATCCCGCAGTTCGACTTCGAGCCGCGCGATCACGTCGATCTCGGCACGGCGTCCGGTGGCATCGACCTCGAGCGTGCCGCCCGCACCTCGGGCGCCCGCTTCGTCTATCTCCTCGGTCCGATGGTGCGGCTCCAGATGGCGATCGTCGGCTACGTCGTCGACGTCCTGGAGGAAGCGGGGTTCACGCCCGTCATCCCTCCGGTCCTCGTTCGTGAGGAGGCCATGTACGGCACCGGGTTCTTCCCGACCGACCGTGCCTCCATCTACGAGACGGCGGCCGACGACCTCTTCCTCGTCGGCACCTCCGAGGTCCCCCTCGCGGCCCTCCACCAGGAGGAGATCCTCGACGTGGAGGATCTTCCGCTGCGCTACGCGGGGATCTCGTCCTGCTTCCGTCGTGAGGCGGGAGCGGCCGGCAAGGACACTCGCGGCATGTTCCGCGTGCATCAGTTCGACAAGGTCGAGATGTTCTCGTTCTGCCACCCTGACAGGTCGGCGGAGGAGCACGAGTTCATCCTGGCGATCCAGGAGCGCATCCTCACGGATCTGGGACTCACCTACCGGGTGATCGACATCGCGGTCAACGACCTCGGCGCGCCGGCCGCCCGTAAGTTCGACTGCGAGGTGTGGATGTCCGGGCAGGGGCGCTACCGCGAGGTCACGTCCGGGTCCAACTGCACGGACTACCAGGCACGCCGCCTGAAGGCGCGCTTCCGTGA
>CAYOSM010000126.1:0-5714 GCA_964406645.1 uncultured Bifidobacteriaceae bacterium
TGGATGACCGAGAACATCGGCAGGTACATCGAGATGACGACGAGACCGACGATCACACCGATCACGATCATCATGATCGGCTCGAGGATCGACGTGAGCGCCTTCAGCTTGGCGGCCACCTCGTCGTCGTAGAAGTCGGCGATCTTGTGGAGCATCGCGTCGAGCGCGCCGGTCTCCTCGCCGACGGCGGTCATCTGAGTGACCATCATCGGGAAGACGCCGAGGCTCTGGAGCGGCGGGGCGAGGGACTCACCCTCCTTGACCCGCTCGATGACCCGCGCCATGGGATCCGAGATGACCCGGTTGCCCGCCGTACGGGCGGTGATGTCGAGCGCCTGCAGGATCGGCACGCCGGACGCCGTCAGGGTGCCGAGGGTCCGGGTGAACCGGGCCACGGCCACCTTGCGCACGATGTCGCCGATCTGCATCGGGAACCGGAGCTTGAAGGTGTCCCACTGCTTACGACCGCCGTTGCTGTTCTTCCACTTCCGGAACAGGAAGACCAGGCCGACACCGCCGAGGAGGAAGAGATACCAGTAGCTTCGTCCCGCCTCGGAGACGTTGACCATGAACTGCGTCAGGGCCGGGAGCTTGCCGCCGAGGTCATCGAACATCTTCTGGAAGACCGGGATGATGAAGAGGATCATCGCGATCAGGATGACCAGCGCGAAGATGCCGATCATGACCGGGTAGACCATGGCCGACTTGACCGTGCGCTTGAGGTTGTCGTCCTTCTCGAGCTGGATGGCGACGCGGTCGAGGACCTCTTCCAGGTTTCCGCCGACCTCACCGGCCTTCACCATCGAGACGAACAGGTCGTTGAAGACCTTCGGGTGCTTCGCCATCGCGACCGACAGCGCCGTTCCGACCTCGACGTCGCCGCGGACGGCGATGATGGTCTCCTTGAGCTTCTTGTTGGTGGTCTGATCCTCGAGGATGTAGAGGGCACGGAGCAGTGACAGGCCGCTGCCGATCATCGTGGCGAGCTGACGGGCCATGACCGTGATCTCGGTCGCCTTGACCCGCGAGAAGCGGTCGAAGCTGATCTCGATGCCCTGGCCGGCCTTCTCGTCGATGTCGACGACCGCGAGTCCGCGGATGCGGAGCGCGGCGGCGGCGGCCGTCTTGTTCTCGCCCTCGATCTCGCCGGTGCTCGTGTGACCGGCGCGGTCACGTGCGGTGTAGACGAACGTGCTCATCTATCGGGTCCTCATCATGGGTCGGCCGGTCGGTGCGGGGCGCTGCTGCTGTTGCCCACCGGGCTGCGAGCCGGGGACGCCCATCGAACCGATGATGCGCCGGAGCTCCTCGGCGTTGTGGCACCGCTCGAGCGCGATGTCCAGCTTCACCGCACCCGTGCGGACGAGCTCGGCGAGTGCGTAGTCCATCGTCTGCATGCCGTGGGCGGATCCCGTCTGCATGACGGAGTAGATCTGGTGGGTCTTGCCCTCGCGGATCAGGTTGCGGACCGCCGGGGTCGGGTTGAGGACCTCACAGACGACGGTACGGCCGCCCCGCGTCGTCGGGATGAGCTGCTGACAGCAGATGCCCTGGAGCGAGTTGGCGAGCATCACGCGGACCTGGGCCTGCTGCTCGGGCGGGAAGACGTCGATCACACGGTCGACGGTCTGCGGTGCGTCCGAGGTGTGGAGCGTTCCGAAGACGAGGTGACCGGTCTCAGCGGCGGTCATGGCGATCTGGATGGTCTCCAGGTCACGCATTTCACCGACGAGGATGACGTCGGGGTCCTGACGGAGGACGGAGCGCAGTGCGTTCAGGAACGAATGGGTGTCCGCGCCGATCTCGCGCTGGTTGATCATGGAGCGCTTGTGCTGGTGGAGGAACTCGATCGGATCCTCGACCGTCATGATGTGGTCGGCGCGCTTCTCGTTGATCTCGTTGATCAGCGACGCGAGTGTCGTCGACTTACCGGAACCGGTGGGGCCCGTGACGAGGATCAGCCCTCTGGGCTTGCCGACCCAGTCGTTCAGCGACGTGGGAAGATTCAGCTCGGTCAGCTGCTTGATGTTCGTCGGGATCTGACGGAGGGCGGCTCCGAGCGAGGCGCGCTGGTAGTACGCATTGACACGGAAACGCGCGCGGTTCGGGACGGCATAGGAGAAGTCGATCTCGAGATTGGTCTCGAGCTTCTGCCGCTGCGCCTGGTTGAGGATCCCGTAGATGAGCTCCCGGGTGTCGTTCGGCCGCAGGGGCGGCAGGTCCATCCGCATGAGCGAACCGTTCACGCGGAGGATCGGCGGTGCGCCCACCGTCAGGTGGAGGTCGCTCGCGCCGGTCTCGAGAGTCGTGTTGATGATGTCAGCGAAATCAGCCAATGCCCTGCTTTCCTTCCGTGGGCCGTGTCAGTGACGTCGGCACTTCGGTGGGACTCCTTAACGGCCCCGCTACGCGACCGTCCGCGCGAGTTCTTCGAGGGTGGTGCGACCCGAGAGGACCTTGATGATCCCGTCCTCCCGGAGGGTGCGCATCCCCTCCTTCCGCGCCTGCGCCGCGATGACGGCGCCGGAGGCCTCCTCCAGCGCGAGCGCGCGGGTGGCCTCGCTCATCGTGAGGAACTCATAGAGACCGAGACGCCCCTTGTACCCCGCCCCGCCGCACTTGCTGCAGTCGGTGCCGGTGGAGGCCTCGAAGATCGGCGCCGGGTCGGGCAGACCGCGCGGGAGCTTGTCGGTGTCGCCGATCTCCTTCAGCTCGCGGTGCGAGACCGTGGCCGGCACGCGGCACTCGGGGCAGAGACGGCGCGCGAGCCGCTGCGCCAGGATCCCGACGATGGCGCTCGCGGAGAGGAAGGGCTCGACGCCCATCTCGGTGAGTCGCGGAAGCGCGCCGGCCGCGTCGTTCGTGTGGAGCGTGCAGAGGACGAGGTGGCCCGTGAGGGCGGCCTCGACGGCGATCTGCGCGGTCTCGCGGTCGCGGACCTCACCGATCATCACGATGTCGGGGTCACAGCGCAGGATGGAGCGCAGGCCTGCGGCGAACGTCAGGCCGGCCTTGGTGTTGACCTGGACCTGGTTGATGCCCTGGAGCCGGTACTCGACCGGGTCCTCGACGGTGATGATGTTCTTGCCCGGCTCGTTGAGCTGGTTCAGCGTGCCGTAGAGGCTCGTGGACTTACCGGATCCGGTCGGGCCGGTGATGATCACGCAGCCGTACGGTCGCTTGTACGCCTTCTCGTAGAGGGCGAGGACGTCGGGCTCGAAGCCGACGTCGCCCAGCTCGAGCATGACGTTGCTCTTGTCCAGGATGCGGATGACGATCTTCTCGCCGTGGACGGTCGGAAGGGTCGCGATGCGCAGGTCGAGCTGCTTGCCGCTCACGACGATGCCCACGCGTCCGTCCTGAGGGACGCGCCGCTCGGCGATGTCGAGGTCGGCCATGATCTTGATGCGGCTGGCGACGCCACCGGCAAGGCTCTTCGGCACCTGGGTGATCTCGCGGAGGACGCCGTCCACGCGGAATCGGATGGTCACGGCATCGGCCTGCGGCTCGATGTGGATGTCCGAGGTCCCGTGGTCGACGGCCTGGCTGATGACCCAGTTGACCAGCTTGACGACCGGGGCGTTGTCCACGTCGTCGCGGAGGTCCTCGGTGGACGTCGGGTCGACGGCCTCGTCCTCCACGATCCCGACGATGTCGTCGATGCGGGCCGTGCTGGCGAGGAGCTTCTGGACGTCCTCCTTCGACGCCCGCGCCGGACGGATCGAGTGCCCGGTGAGGATCTGGAGGTCGTCGAGGGCCTGCAGGTTCGTCGGGTCGGTCATCGCCACGACGAGCCGGCCGTCGGGGTCCAGGCGGACGGGGATCGCGTTGTAGCGACGGGCCGTCTTGTCGTCGATCAGCGTGGCGACGCCGGGATCGACGCCGTCCTGGATCTTGAAGAAGCCCATGCCCATCTGCATGGCGAGGGCCTGGTCGAGCTGGTCCTCCGTCACCTTGCCGTCGCTCAGGAGGATCTCGCCGAGCTTGCGGCGATCGGCGGCCTGGCGGGCCATGGCGGACTCGATGTCCTGCTGGGTGACGAAGCCCAGCTTGATGAGCGCGTCACCGAGCGGTGCGCCGCGGACGGGTCCGGGCGGCATGCTCGGGATCTGAGGCGCCACGGCGCTCTCGGCCGGAGGAGCCGGGCGCTGCGGGGGTGCTGCCGGAGGCACGGTCGCCACGGACGGCGGCGGCACGCTGATCGGCTGTGCCGGAGGAGCGGGCATGGTCGCGACCTGTCCCTGGTTCATCGGGACGGCGGGGGCCGGTGCCTGCGCGACGGGCATGGCCTGAGGGGATGGCATGGGTGTCCCGGGAAGGGGCGTCTGGGGCGCCGGGACGGCGGCCTGCTGTGTGAGCGTCTCCGTCGCGGCGGGGACCGTCTGTACGGGCACGGTGTCCTCGGTCATCCAGTCGGGGGTGGCGAGACCACCGCCGGGGGCTGAGGTGTACTGAGCGGCGTAGGGCGCGAACCCCGGGGATCCCGGCGTCTCCGCGGGATTCTGGGCACCGCTCGCGGGCATGCCGGGAGCGGGCGGAACCCCGGTCGGCCCGTCGGCGGGCGCGGATGGGGCCGGTGAGGGCGAGTTGCTCATCGAGGGATGAATCGGCGTCTCGAGCGCGAACCTTTACGATCCTAACCCCGGAATGGTCGCTGGCGACATGCACCGACCGTCGCCGGACGCCGTGGCGGTCTCCTGGCCCCCTCGCGTGCGGTGTCGGCGTCCGCCTCAAGTGACGAGCCACCCGGCCCGATGTAGTGGATACGGATTTCCCTGGTAGGAGACCACTTCCCCCATGCAGCAGTTCAATGACCTCCCACTCACGCTGAAAGCGTCCATCGGCGGCGCTCTCATCGTGATCCTCCTCGTCGTCCTCCTCGTCGTCGTGCGCCGCCGCCGTCGGGCCCGGGCCGCGGGCGCCTCCGCACCGATCGAGACGACCGCTCTCCGGACGCCGCCGTCGAAGAAGAAGCGGCGCCGCAAGGACCCGGAGATGTCCCCAGCCGTCGGCGGTGCCATGGTGGCTCCCGCGGACGGTGCGCCCCAGCCCGGCCCTTCGACGACGGATGAGATGAGCGCTCTGGCCGTGTCCGCCACGGTGGACACCGTCGGCGAGCCGTCCGTGACCTCCGAGGAACCCACCGCAGATGCGGATGCACCGGCCGCCGACGCGACCGAGCCTGAGGCCGAGGCCCCGTCCGAGCCGACCTCGGAGACGGCGCCGGAGGCCCCGGAGGAGTCCGCAGACATGGCTCCGGTCGAGGACGCGACAGACACGCACGAACCCGTCCCGTCGTCCTCGCCATGGGATCACCCGAACGGCTTCGCCGATCTCGACCTCCCCGCCGAGACCTGGGACGAGGAGGTCCCGGACGGCTCCTACTTCCCCGAACTCGACGATCAGGACACCTCGATCTTCGACGCCGTCGACGGCGACTGGCCGACGGGGACGTGGGGCTCCGATGAAGATCGTCTCTCCGAGGCCCCGCGCAACGGCAACGGGTGGGGCGACACATGGAATGAGACCGACGACGCCGGCACCGAAGCGCACCGCGTCGCCCCGGTGAACGGCACGGAGCCGGACACCGAGGTCCACGCGTCCGCGAACGACGGAGATTCCAACGACACGCTGCAGGAGGGGGCTCCGGCGGATGACCTGGACTGGGCGGCCCTCCGCACCATGGACAGCGCGTCCGTCGGCGGTCCGCTCCG
>CAYOSM010000127.1:0-5649 GCA_964406645.1 uncultured Bifidobacteriaceae bacterium
CCTGGTCGCATCGGCGGACTGCGAGTACGGGTGGCTGAGATCCGTGGACGTCCAGCTGGGATGGGCACCGCCACTCGAATTGGAGGAAGACCCGCTCGCCGAGGCGATTGCCCGTTTGGGCGACGCGCACGAAACCCGTGAGCGGGATCGGCTCGCGGCGCTGGGGACCCTGCTGGCGATCGATCGTCCGCAGCCGTACACCCGCGCGGGAATGGAGGCCGCCGCCGAGGCGACCCGCTCGGCGCTCCTCTCGTCCGCCCCTCCGGATGTGATCGCGCAGGCGGCTCTGATGGACGGATCGTTCGGCGGGTTCGCGGACTTCCTCATCCGCGAGGACGACGCCTACGCCGTCTGGGACGTGAAGCTCGCCCGCTCCGCGCGCGTGACCGCACTGCTGCAGATCGCCGCCTACGCCGACATGCTCGACCGGATGGGCGTCCGGCGCACGGGCGTCGGCTACCTGAGGCTCGGCGACCGGTCGGTCCACGCACAGGCGCTCGATGATGTCGTCCCCGTCTATCGGCACCGCCGGAGGTACATCGAGCAGCTCCTCCGACGGCACCTGGACGAAGGGCGCGTGGTGGGATGGGAAGAGAACGCCCATGCCATCTGCGGTGGATGCTCCCACTGCTCGGCGGCCATCGCCGAGAGCGATGACGTACTCCGCGTGGCGGGACTCGGCCGTGACCACCGCGAGCGCCTTCTGGCCGCCGGTGTCGCCACCGTCGCGGACCTGGCCGCGTCGAGTTCACCGGTTCCCGACATGACCGAGCGCACCTGGAGTCGTCTGCATGCCCAGGCGACTCTGCAGGAGAGCGCACCCGCTGCCGACGGCCGGATCGCCTACGAGGTGTTCGACACGGTCCCCATCGATCGCCTACCGCCTCCCAGCCCGGGCGATGTCTTCTTCGACTTCGAGGGTGACCCGCTGTGGACCACCGCCGACGGCGTGGCGGAGGGGCTCGAGTACCTGTTCGGCATCGTCGACCTCGACGGAGCGGACGAGCGGTTCGTCCCCTTCTGGGCGCACGATCGCGTGGAGGAGAAGGAGGCGCTCCGTGCGTTCTTCGACTACATCGCCGAGCGCCGGAGCGCGTACCCCGACCTTCACATCTACCACTACGCCCCCTACGAGACGTCGGCCCTGAAGCGTCTCACCGTGCGCCACGGTATCGGCGAGGACCAGCTCGACGATCTGCTGCGCGCCGGCGTCTTCGTCGACCTCTACGCCACGGTGCGCCAGTCGCTCCGTGTGGCGCAGCCGTCGTACAGCATCAAGAAGCTGGAGCCCCTCTACATGGGCGATGACCTGCGCTCGGCCGCCGGCGTGAGTGACGGCATGGACTCCGTGGTGCAGTACCACGAGTTCTGTGCGGCACGCGCGGCCGGTGATGTGGACCGTGCGAATCGTCTTATTGACGGTATCGCCGACTACAACCGGTACGACTGCGTGTCGACCCTTCGTCTCCGCGACTGGCTGCTCACCCATGCAAGTGGCATCGCACCGACGGAGCCCATCGTCGACGATGCGGTGACCACGCCGAAGGGCAGCCGGCTCACGGAGTTGCAGGAGATCGCCGACGACCTCCTCGTCGACGTGCCGGTGGAGCCGTCCGAGAGGACCCCGCAGGAGCAGGGTGTGGCCCTGCTCGCCGCCGCGCTCGGCTTCTACCGGCGTGAGGACAAGCCGATGTGGTGGGTGTACTTCGACCGGCTCGTCGCCCCGGTGGATGAGTGGCTCGACTCCCGCGGCACGCTGGTGGTGGAGTCGGCGGAGGTCGTGGCGGACTGGGCCAAGGCCACGGAGCGCGCCAGAACCGTCACCCGGACGCTCCGCCTCATCGGCGAGCTGCCCGACGGCACGACGATCACCGAGGGCGCACAGGTGGTGGGGGTGTACGAGGACGTCCCGCCGTGCCTCGCGCTGGAGCCGGGGGCCCTCCGCGCGTTCGGCCACACGGCGACGGTCACATCCGTCACACCGTACGGTGACGGGCGGTTCGCCGTGCACATCGACGAGAAGACGAAGCAGGGATGGGAGCCGTTCGGCGAACTTCCGATGGCGGTGTTCGTCCACACGTTCATCAACTCCGCCCGGCTCGAGGCCGCCATCACCGAACTGGCTGACGAGGTGCGCTCCCGAACGCCACGCACCCTTCCCGACACCGCGGCCACGGACGTCCTCGTGCGCCGCTCGCCGCGCCTCCTCACCGGTGCCTTCGACGCGTCCGCCACCGATACGGTCACACCGACGAGCCTCGCCGACGCCCTGGGCGATCTGGACGACTCGTATCTGGCGGTCCAGGGTCCGCCCGGTACCGGAAAGACGTATCTGGGCTCGCGCGCGGTGGCCGAACTCGTCGAGCGGGGCTGGAGGATCGGTGTCGTGGCGCAGTCGCACGCGACGGTGGAGAACTTTCTCCACGCGGTCCTCGACGCCGGCGTCGATCCCATGCGGATCGGGCAGAAGCCGAGGCAGGGCGATCGCTCCGATCGTCCGTGGGTGCGGGTGGACACGGATGCCGACGCGTTCCTCGTCGAGGAAGGCGGACGCGTCATCGGGGGTACGGCCTGGCTGTTCGCCGATCCGAAGGTAGGTGGCCTGGACCTGTTGGTCATCGACGAAGCCGGTCAGTTCTCTCTTGCACACACCCTGGCTGCATCGCGCGCCGCCCGGCGCCTGCTCCTCCTCGGCGACCCGCAGCAGCTTCCACAGGTCAGCCAGGGCATGCACCCCGAGCCGGTGGAGACGTCCGCCCTCGCCTGGCTCACCCAGGGGCACGAGACCATCCCTCCCGACCTCGGATACTTCCTGGCCCGGTCCTGGCGCATGCACAGCCACCTCACCCGCCGTGTCTCGGATCTCGCCTATGAGGGGCGTCTGTTCTCGACGGAGGAGGTCACGGACGTGCGCTCCCTCGTCGGAGTGAAACCGGGGCTCCACCCGTTCGTGGTGGCGCACGAGGGCAACAGCCTCGTCTCGATCGAGGAGGCGGAGGCGGTCGTCGACATCGTGCGGAGCGCCCTCACCGGGACGTGGGCCGACGGACCCGAGGTCACGCCGCGGCCGGTTACCGCGGATGACGTCATCGTCGTCGCTCCCTACAACGCGCAGGTGGCGGCCATCCGACGACTGCTGGACGAGGCGGGTTTCACCGATACCCCGGTCGGCACCGTCGATCGCTTCCAGGGGCGCGAGGCGCCCATCACCATCGTGTCGATGACGGCGTCGAGCGCCCGGGACGTCCCGCGCGGTCTCGACTTCCTCATCGACCGCCATCGTCTGAACGTCGCCATCTCCCGTGCACAGTGGGCGACGATCCTGGTCCACAGTCCTGGACTGCTCGATGCGCTGCCGACGAGCGTGGCGGGACTGGAGCGGATGGGTGCCTTCCTGCGCTTGGTGGATCCGGTCGCGTCCCTGTCCGATCGCCCCGTGGACCCGGCAGCCATCGTGGCAGCGTTGGAGGAAGGGCGGGCGGAACGTAATCAGGCATTGCGGCTGGTCGACCGTGATCAGCCGATGCAGTGAACGCGAGCGGTGTGCCGCCCGCTGTGGTCAGCAGTGCTACCGGCCGGTTTCCCGGCGAACCGGTCCGCGGTCCAGGCGACAAGGTCGGGGACGAGCGGTGAGTCCGGCTCGATGAGGGGGACATGGTCGCGACCCGCGTACGTCCGGTAGTCGACGGCGTATCCGGCGTCGCACCGGTCCTTGACGTAGGCGGCCTGGTCCGCGGGGGTGATGAGGGTGTCGTCTGCGCCCTGCCCGATGAGCACGGGTGCGGCAATCGGGCCGACGGGTACGTTGGCCGCGAGCCGATCGTGAATGGGTCCCCGGTCCAGGCTGGTGTTCCAGATCGGCCCGTCCAGGGCGAGCGCCGTGGCGATGGAGACGAGTGAGCTCTTCTCGGCGAGGCACCGGTCGGCCATCTCGCGGATGATGATCCGCGCACCGGGACGGACGAGTCCGACGAACGAGACGTCCGGGTAGGTGGCCGTATAGGCCGCGACGACGAAGGAGGCGAAGATCTCGCCGCCGGTGACGCTGTCCAGCGATGAGACCAGACCCGGCAGGTTGCTCGCGGGGGCGAGGGCGGCGACGCCGTCGATCGTCAGATCCGGGGCATACGTCGGGGCGAGAACGCCGGACCACAGGGCGGCGTGACCGCCCTGGGAGTGGCCCCAGATGACGGTCTGCGTCGACAGCCTGATGTCCGTGAGCTGGTGGGCGGCACGGACGGCGTCGAGAACGGAGCGGCCCTCGCCCTGGCCGATGAGATAGGGCTGCGGTCCCGCGGTGCCCAGGCCGGTGTAGTCGGTCGCGACCATGGCCCAGCCCTGGTCGGCGACGGTCGTCTGGAGATACATCGCGCCGGCGGCCAGGCCGTCGTCGAGGAGTGACGGCGCGCATCGTTCCGCGTACCCCGTCGTGCCGTGCGCCCATGCGATGACCGGGACCGGGGCGTCCGTCGCGGTGGCCGGGCCGATGACGAGGCCGCTGGCAAGGGCCGGTGCGCCGCTCTCGTCACGGGTCGTCGTGTAGAGGATGCGCCACGCCTGGGCGCCCTCCGGGCTCTCCGAGCTCCTGAACGGCTCGGAGCGCACCAGCTGGCCGGGCGTGTCCGGCACGGATGCGGGTGCGGTGTAGAAGGCGTCGGGTGCGGATGCGCGGTCACCGACGATCATCCCGAGGAACCCGAGGCAGAGCGCGACGACCAGGGCGAGGATATTGCCGACAAGCCGCCATCCTCCACCCCTGACCCGTGGCACCGTCGCGGTTTCAGATGCCGCGGTGAAGTGTCGCCGTCCCCGGATCGAACGCGCGATGAGCCGGAATCCGGCGATGATGAGGCGGATGCCGAAGATCACGGCGACGGCCAGGACGCTGATGTCCGGCCAGGCCAGCGCGAGCACTCCGAAGACGAATCCCGAGGCGGCACCGAGAACGGCGTTCCAGAGCCGGGTTCCGTGGGCGTCTCGTGCTTCGAGCCCGTCGAGAACCGCGCCGGCGATGAGAGCCACTCCGAGAACGACGGAGATGACCCGGATCGTGGCGCCCGGCCACACGAGGATGGCGATGGCGGCGGCGAAGAGGATGCCGGCACGTACCCGGCGCCGTGCGGGCGTGTCCCACACATCATCGCCCGGGTCCTCGTCCACCGTGTCACCGTCCGTCCGGCCGGCGGCGACGAGCTCACCGAGTCCGATGACGATCAGCGCCACCACGACGGTGACCGACAGGACCGCAAGTGACGAGAAGGGATGCAGGGTGAGGAACGCGCCGACGAGGATCGATACGAGGCCGAGGGTGCCTCCGGCCCAACGTGCCCACGGCTTCGTTCTGACTTCCCCAGTCGCCATGGGCCCATCGTAATGACGAGGTCTGCTCCCGTCCGCGGCCGGACGTGTTCCTGAATCGGGCCCCATCGCTGTCATCTCCTCGGCGTCGGACGTACCATCCGACCATGAGCGTCGACACACACGAGCTGCGCCTTCTCTGCCGTGCGCGTGACCGGATGGACCGGGAATTCGCGCGGCCGCTCGACGTGCCGTCCCTCGCACGGACTGCGCTCATGTCGACGGCGCACTTCAGCCGTCGCTTCCGCGAGGTCTACTCCGAGACGCCGTACTCGTATCTCATGACGCGGC
>CAYOSM010000128.1:0-4423 GCA_964406645.1 uncultured Bifidobacteriaceae bacterium
TTCTCCTTCATGGCCGCGGCATCTCCGGAACGGCTCGAAGCGGCCGATCGTGCTCGTCAGCGAGCGACGATTCAACGTCGCCGCCTGGCGCTCGTGGTCGTCGTGCTCCTCGTCGTGGCACTCGTCGCCGTGGTCGTGGTGCAGAGGCTGCGCGACTCGTCCTCCACCGGCGCCGTCGCCACCCCGGCGGTCGGGAGCCCGGCCGATCTCGGTCAGCTGCCCCCCAGCCGCGTGATCGCGAACGCGGGACCGGTCGAGATCCAGCTCCCCATCGCCCGTGACCGGGTGCGGACGACGCTGTTCCGCTCGATCAACGATCCCGCGGGTGCCAACGTGACCCCGGACTCGGCCTGGAAGCACCACGTCGGATCGAGTGAGGGGCAGCTCGGGGCGCGCACCGCGGGCATCGACATCGCCACGGCGGCGGGCACGGTCGTCTTCTCCCCGGTCGACGGGGTCATCCAGGGGTCGCGTCCCTACGTCGTCGCCGGACTCACCATCGGGTACGAGCTGGACATCAGCCCGAAGGCGGCAAGCGACCTCCTCGTCCGCGTCCGCAACCTGGAGTCCATCCCGTCCGAGCGTGACACCGCCGCCCTCTGTACGACGAAGGGCGTCAGCCGGCCCGAGGTGGGCGAGGTCGTCATCGCGGGGGTGACCTGCCTGGGCCAGGTGCGCGACCTGTCTGACCTGCGCGAGGTCGCGCGCCCGGAGGTGGCCGACTACGTCGCCGGCGGTGACGACGAGAACACCGACGCCATCAACCACCTCCACATCGAGGTCGTCCGGGTGGACCAGTGACGGGCGACCTCCGCGTCCTCGTCATCGGCGACGTGTTCGCCGGCTCGGGTCTCTCGGCCCTGCTGGAGCGCCTTCCGGCGCTCCGCGACGCGTACGACCCGCACATGGTCGTGGTCAACGCCGAGAACGCCGCCTCCGGATCGGGAACCTCGTCCAAGCAGGCGAAGCAGCTCCTCGACGCCGGCGTCGACGTCCTCACCGGCGGCAACCACACCCTGCGCCAGCAGGACCTCTACTCGGTGCTCGAGACCGAACCCCGTGTCCTTCGGCCCGACAACATGGCCGTCCGCGCTCCGGGGCGCGGCACGTATCTGGCCGAGGTCCGGGGCGGCTTCCGGGTCGGGATCGTGAACCTCATGGGCGGCGTCTTCCTCGAATCGGCACAGAGCCCGTTCGCCGTCGTCGACGGCCTCGTGGACCGGTTGAAGCGCGAGGCGACCCACGTCCTCGTCGACTTCCACGCCGAGGCGACGAGCGAGAAGATGGCGATGGGACGTCATCTCGACGGGCGCGTCACGGCCGTCGTCGGCACCCACACCCACGTGCAGACGGCCGATGCGCGCGTGCTTCCGGGCGGGACGGCCTACATGACCGATCTCGGCATGACCGGGCCCCACGGGGGTGTGATCGGTGTGCGCACCGACATCATCCTCCGGCGCTTCCTCACCGGCTCCTCGGGGCGCTTCGAGCCGGCGACGGACGAGATCCTCGTCCAGGGTGCGCTCGTCGTGGCCGGCGGCGACGGACTGGCGAGGTCCATCGAGCCGATCAGCATCACGCCCTGACGGGACGTCGCGCCCACCATCCGATGCGGGGGAAGGCGGCGGCGACGAGGACGATGAGCACGGTGTTGCGGATCACGAGCTGCGCGATCGCCCCGGGACGCATGTCCACCAGATCCCAATACGCGTACGGGAAGTAGAGCTGTGTCGTCAGAAGGACGAGAATCAGGGCGGCCACGGCGACCTCACCGTACGGCCCGACGATGAGAAGGCAGGCCGGGAGGAGCCAGAGCGTGAACTGGGGTGAGAGGACCTTCCCGGTGAGGACGAGGAGGGCGAGCGTCGTGCCGACCGCCGCCACGAATCCGTGGACGGCGAGCTCGTCGGGCGCGCGGCGCAGATAGGCCACGAGCACGGCGGCGACCACGATGACGCCGGCGATCTGGAGGCCCGTGGTCATCGCCGTGATCACGTCGACGCCGGGGCCGCTCACGTTCTGGCTGCCGTAGCCCGTCACGACCGAGAGCGGGATCCCCGCCAGGGCTCGCAGTCCGAGGAGGTACGAGCCGCCGAGCGACTCGATCTGGAGCGGCCGGTCCAGGTGGTACTCGGCGAGGTAGCGGATGCCGGATGCCCCGATGACGAGGGGCGGGATCCACATCACCAGCGTGGCGGCGATGGCCGGGACGAGGGTGCGTCCCGGCCATCCGCCGGTGCGGTGGCGCTGCCAGATGACGAGCACCGGGATGAGGACGGCGGGGACCAGCTTCAGGGCGATGGCGGCGGCGAGGAGCAGCCACATCGCGGGGAACCGGTCGGTGACGGCGGCGGCGAGCGTCCACGCGAGGAGCGCGGCGACGGCGAGGTCGAAGCGCGTCGACACCAGGTCGCCGAGCAGGAGGGGCGTGAGGGCCACGACGACGCCGGCGATCGTTCGCCGACGCGGGGAGAGCCGCAGCGCATCCGCCGTGGCGAGCACCCCGAGGAGTGTCATGACCAGCGCGACGAACATGACCAGCGAGAAGCCGGAGGCGTATCCCCCCGGCAGGAGTCGAACGGCGAACAGGAGCACGGCCGCGAGCGGCGGGTACTCGAAGTCGAAGTCGCGGTAGGGCAGCTGGCCGTCGGCCATCTTTCCCGCCGCGTCCTCGTACACGGGGATGTCCGTGAGGTGCTGATGGTGGACGGGATCCCAGGCGCTCGCCACGATCCATGCGAGCGCGGCGAGACCGATGAACGGCACCGTGCGCCGGAGGTCCGTCATCCGCCCGTCCCCGCCGGTCGCACATGCGCGTCGAACACGGAGGGGACCGGGGCCGGACGAGGTCCCGGTACGGCGGCGATCTCCTCACGCCGGGTCCAGATCGGGATCAGGGCGACGATCGCGAACGGGAGGAACCACGGGATGTAGAGGTAGAACCAGTGGGTGAGCGAGAGCTGGATGCCCAGGAGGAGGAGGCCGGAGAGCGCCGCGAAGGACCTCAGGTCGAGGGTGCGGGGCCAGCGGATGAAGGCCACAGCGGCGATCACGACGAGCGCCGAGAGCGCGAGCTGGACGGGGCGCAGCTCGGGGTGCTGCCCCCAGATGGAGAACGGCGACTTCCGCCCGAACTGGAAGCCGAGCGTCCGCGACCAGAAGGCGTGTATCCCGTCCGTCCCGTCCAGGAGGATGATCCAGCCGGTGCCGACGAGGGCGACGGCGAGTCCGCCGACGTAGCTCCAGAGGCGCCGTGGGGTGAGCGGCTGCCGCGGATACGGGCTCCGGGCCCAGAGGACGAGCAGGATCGCCGGCGTGAACTTGGAGAGCGCCGCCAGCCCGGCCGCGACGCCCCGCACGAACGGCCGATGGGCCCATACGAGGCCCCAGATCAGGATGGCCGCGATGAGGCTGTCGTTCGAGTTGCTCTCGAGTGCGTACGCGCTGAACGGATAGGCGGTCCACGCGAACCCGAGGAGTACGGCGAGCTTCCGGCCGCCGATCCGCCACCCGAGGAGCATGAGCCCGGCGATCGCGAAGAGGTCGAAGGAGACGGCCGCCGCGTGGGCCGCGTCGAGGCCGTTCCACGTCCCCGTCCAGGGGGCGATCGCCTCGAACGGCGCATAGGCGAGATAGACCACCGGCCCGTACGTGTCGCACTGCGAGCAGTCGTTCGGGAACGTGCCGTACGGGGTGATGCCATGCGTGATCCTGTCGCCGCCGATGACCCCGGCGTACCCCACGTCGATGACGTTGGAGTCGAACGCGTTCAGTCCGAGCCGGAGGCCCAGGACGAGGAGGAGCAGCGCGAAGAGCAGCCAGGTCGGGCACCAGGACTCGGCACGCGGTCGCGCGCTCGTGACGGTGACCGCCCCTGCGTCCGGAGCACCCGCGTCTCCCCGTCGGAGCGGGCGGCGGAGGCCCACGATGGCGAGGCGCACGGCCAGGTAGACCATGGGCGGATAGGCCAGCGGGACGGCGGTGAAGATCTCCCCCCGGTTGAACCAGGCGAGGGAGAGGCCGAACGCGGCGAGGGCCGTGAGGTCCAGCGTGTGCCACGAGAAGAAGCGCCGCCAGCGGATGAGCGGGACGAGGAAGAGGACGAAGAGCGGGATCCAGATCTGCGGCTCGGTCAACGACCGTCCGAACGCCCCCTTGTAGCCGCGCGCCATCTGCCAGCTGACCTGCGGGCCGGTGCGCGTCTCGACGACGGCGCCGCTGGTGTCGTCGACGAGGACCTGTGCCTGGGTGGTGTCGTCCGCGTCGACGAACGACTGCGTCCAGAGGTTCTTCTCGGCGTCGTGAACCGGGGTCGGGGTCCGCGTGATCGGGTGGTCGGCGATCCACTCCTGGGCCCGGCGTGAGGTCCGTGCGATCTCCGTCACCTCGCCGGAGGTCAGCCTCGGAGGGCGTGCCGTGCCGG
>CAYOSM010000128.1:4523-5607 GCA_964406645.1 uncultured Bifidobacteriaceae bacterium
GCCGTGGAGGTCTGCGCCAGGGCGGGTGAAGCGCCCAGCACGATCGCGACGAGCGCCGCCAGCGTGATGATCGCGCGATGTGCGCGTCGGCTCACGGGGGAGCTACCGGAAGGACCAGCGGCGGTTGAGAAGGAAGGTGATGGGCGTGAGCGCGGCCACCGCGACCATCTGCGCCGGGACCTTGGGCAGCCCGACGTTGACGAGGAGGCGGAGGATGACGAGGTTGATCGCGAGCCCGATGAGGCTGACGGCGAGGTTCCGCGAGCCCTGCTGGAGCGTCGACAGGTTGTGGATGCGGAACGTCCAGTGCTTGTTCAGCATGAAGTTCGTGCACCAGGCGACGATGAACGCCACGACGGCGGCGGCCATGTAGTGGATCCCCGCCGGGTGGACGAGCGTCGTGTAGACGATGAGGTTGACCACGAACCCCGAGGCGCCGACCACGCAGAATCGCACCAGCTGCGCCCAATCCTCCGGCTTCGTGCCCTTCAGATTCGGGAGTGCGAACAGGCGTTTTCGCGGGGGTTTGGCCTGGGAGGCATCCGACGTAGCCACGGCGAACGATGGTAACAGAGCACCGCAGTTCCACCGTCTCCCACGGTCGTTCTACACTCAGCCTGAATCCTTTGCTCCGAGAGGCACAGTTGGCCATCGATCACATGCGTAACACCCACAGCCAGGTCACCCCGCAGGACGCCGCCCGGTATGAGCAGCGGTTCGCGGTCCGCGCGCGCAAGATCAAGGCGTCCGCCATGCGTGACCTGATGGCCCTGGCCGAACGGCCCGACGTGATCTCCCTGGCCGGTGGCTTCCCGGACATGGAGCTCTTCCCGTCGGAGGTGTTCACGACGGTCATGGACGCTGTGCGGGCCGACCACCTCACGTCGGCGCTCCAGTACGGCCCCACCGAGGGCCTGCGCGAGCTCCGCGAGCGGATCGTGCAGATCATGGCCCACGAGCAGGCCACGGCGACGGTCGACCAGATCATGATCACGAGCGGCGGCCAGCAGGGCATCAACCTCTCCATCCGGTCGTTCGTGGATCCCGGCGAGGTGGTGATCGCCGAGGGGCCGACCTATCCGGG
>CAYOSM010000129.1:0-5601 GCA_964406645.1 uncultured Bifidobacteriaceae bacterium
TCCTCCGATCCGGGGTTCCTACCGTCCTGACGTCAACTTCCGGCATCGGAGAGGAATCAGTGTTCACCACCTACCTGAGACGCGAGCTCAGCGGTCGTCGCAAGCAGACCGCGATCGTCGCGATCGGCATGGCCGTCGCCATCGCCCTCGTCATCGTCGTCACCGCGTTCGCGTCCGGAGTCAAGGACGCCCAGAGCGACGTGCTCGCATCCGTCTACGGCGTCGGCACGGACGTCACCGTCACCCAGGCGCCCGAACCCGGCTCCGGCGGTCCTGGTGGCGGCCGGTTCGACTTCGGGAGCGGCGCCGGTCAGTCGAGCGGCGGCAGGACCCAGCTGGCCCAGGAGCGCCTCTCCACCACGAGGGGCACGACGGCGTTCGCCGCGTCCAACGTGGCGAAGATCTCGGAGATCGACGGGGTCGCGGCCGCCGTCGGCACCCTGGCGCTCGAGAACACGAGCTTCAGCGGTGAGATCCCCGATTTCAGCCAGATGCGGCAGGGGAGCGGGAGCGGCAGCGGGTCGAGCAACTTCTCGGTGGACCGCTTCACGGTCACCGGCATCGACGCCTCCGCCGACGCGCTCGGCCCGCTCACCACGATGACGATCACGGACGGCAAGGGGCTCTCCAGCGCCGGTACGACGGCCAAGGTGGCCGTCGTCGACTCCGTCTACGCCGACGAGAACAGCCTCGGCGTCGGTGACACCGTCTCGGTGGGCGGAACCGAGCTGACGATCATCGGGATCGCCACGTCCACGAGCGGCGTGGGGGTCGCGACCGACGCCAACGTGTACATCCCGCTCGCCCTCGCCCAGTCGCTGTCGGACGAGACCGGCAAGGTCTCCACCGTCTACGTCCAGGCCACGTCCGCGGGTGAGGTCGGTGCGGTCGCCGACGCGATCGGGACGGCGCTGCCAGACCTGTCGGTCGAGACCCAGGAGGACCTCGCGTCCTCGGTCACCGGCTCGCTCTCGAGCGCGTCGGACCTCGCATCGTCGCTCGGCAAATGGCTCTCCATCGCGGTTCTCGCCGCGGCGTTCGGGCTCGCCGTCCTGTTCACGGTCTCGGGCGTCAACCGCCGCACGCGCGAGATCGGGACCCTGAAGGCGATCGGCTGGTCGCGCCGGCGGGTCGTCGGCCAGATCGCGGGTGAGTCACTCGTGCAGGCGCTGATCGGCGGCCTGCTCGGTCTCATCGTCGGGCTCCTGGCCATCCTCGCGCTGAACCTCGCTCAGATCTCACTGAGCGCAGCAAAGGCCGTCACGGGATTCGGCGGCAACGGCGGGCCTCCCGGCTTCGCCGGCGGTGGCCCCGGCGGTGCGCCGGACGGTGCCGCCGAAGCGGCGTCATCGACCGTCGAGCAGATCCTCCATGCCCCGGTCAGCCTCCAGGTCGTCCTGATCGCCCTCGGCGTCGCCGTCGTCGGCGGCCTCCTGGCAGGAGCCATCGGCGGATGGCGCGCCGACCGCCTCAGCCCGGCCGAAGCCCTCCGTTCGATCGCCTGACACCCCGAGAAGGAGCGACATGTACTCAATCACCGGACTCACCAAGCGGTACTCCACGAAGGAGCGCGGGACCATCGACGCCCTCCGGGGGATCGACCTGGAGATCGCCGACGGCGAGCTCGTTTCCATCCAGGGGCCCACGGGCGGCGGGAAGTCGACGCTGCTCCAGATGCTGGGCGGTCTCGACCGGCCCACCTCGGGTTCCGTCCAGGCGTTCGACGCGGACCTGGCGACGGTGGACGACGCCGAGATGACGCGGATCCGGGCCCAGAGGATCGGATTCGTGTTCCAGCACTTCAACCTCATCCCGACGCTGACCGCGAAGGAGAACGTCGAGATCGCGATCCTTCCGGCCGGCGCGGGCGACACGATCACCGCGGAGGACCGCGAGAGGAGGGCGCTCGCCGTCCTCGATCAGGTCGGGCTCGCCGATCGGGCGACGCACCGCCCGGCGGAGCTCTCGGGCGGCCAGCAGCAGCGCGTCGCCATCGCGCGCGCCCTCGTCAAGCATCCCGAGGTGCTGCTCGCCGACGAGCCCACCGGCAATCTCGACGAGCACATGCGCGACGAGATATGGGAGCTCATCGAGGGCCTCTGGAAGGACGACGGCCTCACCGTGGTCCTCGTCACGCACGACTCGGCGATCGCGCAGCGCACCCCCCGCCGTCTGCGCATCGCCGACGGGGAGCTCAGCGAACTCGGCTGACGCCCCCCACGGGGTCACCCGTCGTCGGCCGGCCCGGTCCACGACGGGGACGACTCCCGGGCACGACGTCCTGTACGGGCGGTCCGTCGCATCGGGCCATCCGGACTCGGACCGGCGCAGAGGGTGTCTGTGACGACCCGACCGCGACGTCGTGCCGGGAGGCGGTGAGCCCGCCCGTCGTCATGCGGCGGACGGGCTCACACCGTCTCAGGTCCTGGTCGCCGTCTCCCGTCCGCTGTCGAGCCCGACCGCGGCGTCCGCGGGCTTCGCCGTGTCACCGCGCTGCGGCCGGTAGATCCTCCGGGCCAGGTCCTCCAGGCGGGGCGTGCCCGGCCGGTGCACGCCGCGGTACCCGTCGCCGCGGATGCGGCGGACGACGCGCGGCCACAGGAACTGGGACCGTGCGACCCAGCCGGCGAGACGCGGGGCCTCGTCGAACAGGAGCTTGCCGGCCCACGAGACCGAACGATGACGCGAGAGCGCCCCGTCGAGCGACCGCTTGTACGGCTCCAGGGTGGCGGCGCGGCCGTCCAGGAAGTCGCCGATGGCCTCGCAGGCGAGGCGCGAGGACAGGAACGCCTCGTACATGCCGTCGCCGGACATGGGATCCACGAGTCCCGCGGCGTCGCCGACGACCACGGCGCGGGTGGACGCGACCGGCGAGCGCGGATCGCGCAGGGGGAGGCGGTAGCCGCGCGCATGGGTGACACGGTCGGGCGGGATGTCGTACTGCCGGCAGAGACGCGCGAGATGTGCCTTCAGATTCCCGCCCTCGCGCCCCCAGCCGCCGACGCCGACGTTGGCGTGCTCGCCCTTCGGGAACACCCATGCGTAGCCGCCCGGCACCGTGGCGAACTCCAGGAGGAGACGGCCGCGCCAGTAGGACTCGTCGAGGACGTCCCAGCCGATGTTGCCCTCGTAGGCGACCCCGTAGGTGACGTCGCCGCCGAGGCCGAGCTGCTTCGCGCTGACGCCGTTGCATCCGTCGGCGCCGACGACGAGCGACGCGGAGATCCGGTCGGAGTCCGTGGCGACGGTCACGCCGCGCGGGCCGATCTCGATCGTCCGGACCCGGACGCCGTCCCGGAAGTCGGCTCCCGCGGCGGCGGCGTTCTCCGCGAGGAACGCGTCCAGGCGGCGTCGCTGCGTCATGTAGACGACGGGACCCTCGGAGTGACGCACGAACCGGTTGTCATAGCCGAATCCGAGTTCGGCGACGGTGATGCGGTCCTCGACGACGGGCGTCACGTCGACCGGCAGGTGGTGGAGTCCCCGGAGCGTGATGCCTCCGCCGCACGGCTTGTCACGGGGGAACGTGGCGCGGTCGAGCAGTGCGACGCGGGCGCCCCGGCGGGCGAGGCGGTAGGCGGCGGTCGACCCGGCAGGACCGGAACCGATGACGATCACATCGAAGTCGGGCATCGAAAATCATGTTACGTAACCCCTCGTTTCGGATGCCTCTCGCGGGTTTCCGGCGGACGGGCGGGCCGGGGCCGTCGCTACCCTCTCCGGAGATGGGGAAACCGCGCACAGCGAAGGGCCGGGGCCGGGTCGTGGCCGAGCGCCTCGCGGAGGAGTACCCCGAGATCGTCATCCCGCTCGACCACGGGAGCCCGTTCCAGCTCCTGGCGGCCGTGATCCTGTCGGCGCAGTGCACCGACGCCCGCGTCAACATGGTCACGCCGGCGCTCTTCGCGCGCTTCCCCGACGCCCCGAGCATGGCCGTCGCCGACCCGCTCGAGGTCGAGGAGCTCATCCACTCCACCGGGTTCTTCCGGGCCAAGGCCCGCTCGCTGATCGGCATGGCCCAGGCCGTCGTCGACCGGCACGGCGGCGAGCTCCCGTCGACCATGTCGGAGCTCGTGAAGCTCCCCGGTGTCGGGCGCAAGACGGCGAACGTCATCCTCGGCCACTGGTTCGGGGTTCCGGGCGTCGTCGTCGACACCCACGTCCTGCGGCTCTCGCGGCTGCTCGGGCTCACCACCGAGACCGACCCCGTCAAGGTGGAGCGCGACCTGATGGCCATCTGGCCGAAGCGCCACTGGTCGGACACGACGATGCGGATGATCTACCACGGCCGGGCCGTGTGCATCGCCCGCCGCCCGCGCTGCGGCGCGTGCGTCCTTGCGGACATCTGTCCCTCCGCCGATCTTCCACGCGCGACGCGAAACCGTGCATGATGGTGGCGTGGATGACATCTGGACACTCGTACGCTTCTTGCACATTCTCGGCGTGGCCGTCTGGCTCGGGGGAATGATCTTCCTCGGCGCGGTGGCCGTGCCGATCGCCCGCGCGACGGAGGGCCCCCAGGGCGGGCGCGTATTGATCACGCGAGTCGCCCAGCGCTTCGGTGCGCTCGGAGGACTGGCATGGGTCACCATCCTCCTCTCCGGGGGACTGTTGCTGAACCATCGCAACGTCTCGTTCGACGATCTGACCTCGTCGGACTACGGGCGGCGGATCCTCATCAAGATCATCCTCCTGTTCCTCATCGGGTTCGCGGTGGTGGTCCACTCCATGTGGCAGGGCCCCAGGGTCCGGCAGCTGGAGGAGGCGGGTGACGAGCCCGGCGTCAAGCGCATGAAGATGATCGGCGGGATGCTGGACGGCTTCATCCTGGTCGCGACACTGGTCGCGCTGTGGCTGGCCACATCGCTTGTGGGCTGATCGTGCTGCGGACCACGCTCTGTCCGGGGTCCCGTCCGCATCGAGGGTGCCGCTGTGCCGCTGATCGATGACGCGAGCGTCGAGGCGGTGCGTCAGGCGGCCGATCTGGTCGAGCTCCTGCGGGGGCGGGTGCAACTCGTGCGGCGGAGCGGTCGTTGGTGGGGGCGGTGCCCGTTCCACGACGAGCGCTCCCCGTCGTTCACGATCCTGCCCGACCACAAGAACTACTACTGCTTCGGGTGCGGCGCCAAGGGCGACGCCATCACGTGGATGCGTGAGCGGGAGGGCGCGGCGTCCTTCAACGAGGCCGTCGAGGCCCTCGCCGAGCGGTTCGGGATCGACCTCAAGTACGCGGAGTCGTCACCGCAGGAGGAGGCCGCCCGCGTCGCCAATCGCCGGCGTCTCGAGGTCCTGCAGCGGGCGCGTGACTTCTACGCCGCGTACCTGTGGCAGTCGGACGAGGCCGCCCACGCCCGGGAGTACCTGAGGGAGCGCGGCTTCGACGAGGAGCTCCTGCGGACCTACCACGTGGGCTACGCACCGGGGCAGGGGGGGATGCTCGCGGCACGTGCGCTGAAGCAGGGGTATGACCGGCGCCAGCTGGTGGAGGCGGGGCTCGCCCGCGACCGCGGAGGCGCCCCGCAGGACTTCTTCGCCTCCCGCATCACGTTCCCGATCGCCAACGGCCGGGGACAGGTGCTGGGATTCGGCGCGCGCACGCTC
>CAYOSM010000130.1:0-5584 GCA_964406645.1 uncultured Bifidobacteriaceae bacterium
GATGCCGGTGACACGATCACGTACGGCTTCGCCGTGACGAACACGGGGAATGTGACCCTGGATCCCGTCACCGTGACGGATCCTCTGCTCGGCCCGATCACCTGTCCGCCGGGGGCACTCGCGCCCGGCGCGACAGTGAACTGCATCGCCGTGACCTACACCATCACCGCCGATGACGTGGACGCCGGCACGGTGAACAACACGGCCACCGCATCGGGGACGCCCCCGACCGGGCCTCCCGTGACCGCCACGGACTCGACGTCGACCACGATCGCCCGCGTGCCGGCGATCTCCCTGGACAAGGTCGCGGGTGCGATCACGGATGTGGATGGCAATGGTCCGGATGCGGGTGACACGATCACCTACACGTTCGCGGTGACCAACACGGGGAACGTCACGCTCGATCCGGTGACCGTCAGCGACCCGAAGGTCGGACCGGTGACCTGCCCCGCCGGCACCCTCGCGCCCGGCGTGACCGTCAACTGCACGGCGGTCGTCTACACCCTGACCCAGGCGGATGTGAACGCCGGGACGGTCGACAACACGGCGACCGCCTCGGGTACCCCGCCGACGGGCCCTGCCGTGACGGACACCGATTCGACGTCGACGACGGTGCCGCAGAGCCCGGCTCTCTCCCTCGATAAGACCGCGGGTGCCCTGGTCGATGTGGATGGGAACGGTCCGGATGCGGGTGACACGATCACCTACGCATTTGCCGTCACCAACACGGGGAATGTGACCTTGAACCCCGTTACGGTGGCGGATCCGAAGGTCGGCCCGGTCACGTGCCCTGCCGGCGCTCTCAATCCCGGTGCCACGGTGAACTGCACCGCGGTGACCTACACGTTGACGCAGGCCGATGTGGACGCCGGGACGGTCGTCAACACGGCGACCGCGTCGGGCACTCCGCCGACGGGCCCGCCGGTCACATCGACGGATTCGACGACGACGCCCGTTACCCGGACTCCGGCGATCGCTCTGGAAAAGACGGCCGGGGCCCTGGTGGACGTGGACGGTAACGGTCCGGATGCGGGTGACACGATCACCTTCAGCTTCGCGGTGACGAACACCGGGAATGTGACCTTGAACCCGGTGACCGTGAGCGACCCGAAGGTCGGGCCGGTCACCTGTCCGCCCGGCGCGCTTGCCCCGGGCGCCACGGTCAATTGCACCGCGGTGACCTACCCGATCACCCAGGCCGACGTGGATGCCGGGATCGTGAACAACACCGCGACCGCGTCCGGCACACCACCGACGGGTCCCGCGGTGACCGCGTCCGATTCCACGACGACGCCCGTCACGCGGACTCCGGCGATCACGCTGGACAAGACGGCGGGTGCGATCGCCGACGTCGATGGGAACGGTCCGGACGCCGGTGACACGATCACCTACGGCTTCGCCGTGACCAACACCGGAAACGTGACGTTGAACCCGGTGACGGTGGCGGATCCGAAGGTCGGTCCGGTGACGTGCCCGGCGGGTGCTCTTGCGCCCGGGGCGACGGTGAACTGCACCGCGGTCGTCTACACGTTGACTCAGGCCGACGTGGATGCCGGAGTCGTGAACAACACCGCGACGGCGTCGGGTACTCCGCCGACGGGCCCGCCGGTCACCTCGACGGATTCGACGACGACGCCCGTCGCGCGGACTCCGGCCATCGCTCTGGACAAGACGGCGGGTGCGCTGGTGGATGTGGACGGCAATGGTCCGGATGCCGGTGACACCATCACCTACTCGTTCGCCGTCACCAACGCCGGGAACGTGACTCTGGATCCGGTGACGGTCGCGGATCCGAAGGTCGGTCCGGTGACCTGTCCGGCCGGTGCGCTCGCGCCGGGTGTGACGGTCAATTGCACCCCGGTGACCTACACGCTCACCCAGGCGGACGTCAACGCCGGTTCGGTCGTCAACACGGCGACCGCGTCGGGGACGCCGCCGAGCGGTCCTCCCGTCACCTCCACGGATTCCACGACGACGACGATCACACCCGCCCCCACCCTGTCGCTGGACAAGACGGCGGGTGCCCTGGTCGATGTCGATGGGAACGGTTCGGATGCGGGTGACACCATCACGTACACGTTCGCCGTGACCAACACCGGCAACGTCACCCTGGATCCGGTCACGGTCGCCGATCCGACGGTGGGACCGGTGACCTGCCCCGCCGGAGCGCTGCAGCCGACCCAGACTGTCAACTGCACTCCGGTGACGTACACGCTGACCCAGGCGGATGTGGACGCCGGAGCGGTCAACAACACGGCGACCGCGTCGGGCACACCGCCCACCGGTCCCGCGGTGACGTCGACGGACTCGACATCGACGCCCGTCACGCGAACTCCGCTGATCTCGCTTGACAAGACCGCGGGTGCGATCGTCGACGTCGATGGCAACGGTCCCGATGCCGGCGACACCATCACCTATTCGTTCGCGGTGACCAACACGGGCAACGTGACCCTGGATCCGGTGACGGTCACCGATCCGAAGGTCGGTCCCGTGACCTGCCCCGCCGGAGCACTTGAACCGACCGAGTCGGTGAGTTGCACGGCGGTCGTCTACACGTTGACCCAGGCGGATGTGGATGCCGGAGTCGTGGACAACACGGCGACCGCCGCGGGCACCTCCCCCACCGGTTCGATCGTCACCGCGACGGATTCGACGACCACTCCCGTCACGCGGACGCCGGGGATCTCCCTCGACAAGACCGCAAGCGCGATCACGGATGTGGATGGCAACGGTCCGGACGCCGGGGACACCGTCACGTACTCGTTCGCGGTGACCAACACCGGCAACGTCACTCTTGATCCGGTCACGGTCGCGGACCCGACGGTCGGTCCGGTGACCTGTCCTCCAGGAGCTCTGGCACCCGGGCTCACCGTGAATTGCACGGCGGTCGTCTACACCCTGACCCAGGCGGATGTGAACGCCGGTGTGGTGAACAACACGGCGACCGCATCGGGTACACCACCGACGGGTCCGGCGGTCACGTCGACGGACTCGACGACGACGCCGATCGCCCGGACTCCGGCGATCTCGCTGGACAAGACCGCCGGCGCGATCGTCGATGTCGACGGCAACGGCCCGGACGCCGGCGACACCATCACGTTCGGCTTCGCCGTGACCAACACGGGGAACGTCACCCTGAATCCGATCGGCGTCAGCGATCCGATGCTGGGTCCGGTGACGTGTCCCGCCGGCGCTCTCCAGCCCGGCGCGACGGTGAACTGCACCGCGATCACCTACACCCTCAGCCAGGCGGACATCGACGCGGGCGTGGTCGCCAACACCGCGACGGCGACCGGAACGCCACCCGCCGGGCCGGCGGTCACGTCGGACGACTCCACCTCGACGCCGATCACTCCGAACCCCGCGCTCACCCTCACCAAGACGGCGAGCGCCATCACCGACGTCGATGGCAATGGTCCCGATGCGGGTGACACGATCACCTACGGCTTCTCCGTCGAGAACACCGGCAACGTCACGCTGAACTCCGTCACCGTCGCGGACCCGAAGGTCGGGCCGGTGACCTGCCCCGCCGGACCTCTCGCGCCTGGCGCCACGGTGAACTGCACCGCGGTCGTCTACACCATCACGCAGGCGGACGTGAATGCCGGGACGGTCGACAACACCGCGACCGCGTCCGGTACGCCGCCCACCGGCCCCCCGGTCACCGATACTGACTCCACCTCGACGCCGGTCGCTCCGAACCCCGCGCTCGTGCTCACGAAGACCGCCGGTGCCCTGGTGGATGTCGACGGTAACGGTCCGGATGCCGGTGACACGATCACGTACGGCTTCTCCGTCGAGAACACGGGGAACGTCACGCTGGACCCGGTGACGGTGAGCGACCCGAAGGTCGGCCCGGTCACCTGTCCTCTGGGAGCCCTCGAGCCCGGAGCGACCGTCAGCTGCACCTCGGTGACCTACACGCTCACCCAGGCGGACGTGAACGCCGGGACGGTCGACAACACGGCCACAGCGTCGGGCACACCGCCCACCGGGCCCCCGGCCACCGACACCGACTCCACCTCGACGCCGGTCGCTCCGAACCCCGCCCTCGTGCTCACCAAGACCGCCGGCGCGCTGGTGGATGTGGATGGGAACGGTCCGGATGCGGGTGACACGATCACCTACGGCTTCTCCGTCGAGAACACCGGCAACGTCACGCTGAACCCCGTCACCGTCGCGGACCCGAAGGTCGGCCCGGTCACGTGTCCCGCCGGCGCCCTCAACCCCGGCGCCACCGTCGACTGCACCGCGGTGACCTACACACTCACCCAGACCGATGTCGATGCCGGTGTCGTGGACAACACGGCGACCGCGTCGGGTACGCCTCCGACCGGTCCGGCGGTCACCGATACCGATTCGACGTCGACACCGGTCGCCCCGAACCCGGCCCTCGAGCTCGACAAGACGGCGGGTGCGATCGTCGACGTCGATGGGAACGGTCCGGATGCGGGTGACACGATCACCTACTCGTTCGCGGTCGCCAACACCGGCAACGTCACACTGAATCCGGTGACCGTGGCCGATCCGAAGGTCGGTCCGGTGACGTGTCCCGCCGGGGCCCTCGCGCCCGGCGTGACGGTGAACTGTACGGCGGTCGTCTACACCCTGACCCAGGCCGATGTGAACGCCGGTGTGGTGGACAACACGGCGACGGCATCCGGTACGCCGCCGACTGGCCCGGCTGTAACCGACACCGATTCGACCTCCACGACGGTGCCGCAGGACGCGGCGCTGTCGCTCGACAAGACGGCGGGTGTGATCACGGATGTCGACGGCAACGGCCCGGACGCCGGTGACACGATCACCTACTCGTTCGCCGTGACGAACACCGGGAATGTGACCCTGAACCCGGTGACCGTGGCCGATCCGAAGGTCGGCCCGGTGACGTGTCCCGCCGGGGCCCTCGCGCCCGGCGTGACGGTGAGCTGCACCGCGGTCGTCTACACGCTCACCCAGGCCGATGTGAACGCCGGGACGGTCGACAACACCGCGACGGCGTCCGGTACGCCGCCCACCGGGCCCCCGGCCACCGACACCGACTCCACCTCGACACCGGTCGCTCCGAACCCCGCCCTCGAGCTCACGAAGACGGCGGGTGCGATCACGGATGTGGATGGGAATGGTCCGGATGCGGGTGACACGATCACCTACGGATTCTCCGTGGAGAACACGGGCAACGTGACGCTGGATCCGGTGACGGTCAGCGACCCGATGGTCGGTCCGGTGACCTGCCCGGCGGGTGCTCTTGCACCCGGGGCGACGGTGAACTGCACCCCCGTCACGTACACCATCACACAGGCCGACGTGAACGCGGGCACGGTGACGAACACGGCCACCGCAAGCGGCACCCCGCCGACGGGGCCGGCCGTGACCGACACGGACTCCACGACCACGGCGATCACGCCCGCACCCGCCCTGTCGCTCGACAAGACCGCCGGTGCGATCGTCGATGTGGACGGTAACGGCCCGGATGCCGGTGACACGATCACCTACTCGTTCGCGATCACCAACACCGGGAACGTGACGCTGAACCCGGTGACGGTGAGCGATCCGACCGTCGGCCCGGTCACGTGTCCGGCGG
>CAYOSM010000131.1:0-5499 GCA_964406645.1 uncultured Bifidobacteriaceae bacterium
CGCGGCACCCTCCGACGCCGTTGACGAGGGTCACGGACCTTCGTCGACCGGTGTCAACGGAACGTCCGTCGACATCGCGCGCGGGGATTCGATCCCGCTCTCGCCGGCACCCGGGACCCCCGTCGTGATCGACCTCGCGGGCATCGTCCGAAGCGGCGAGTCCGTCGAGCTCGTGATCGAGCAGAACGGTGACGGACAGGGTCTTCGCCTGCGTGTCGGTCCGCGGACCGCCATGCCTGCCGACGGTGCGGACGCACCTGTCGACTCCGTCGTTCCGGCACCCGGCGCCGACGTCCCCAGGGAAGACATCGAGGCTCCGACCACGGAGATCCCCGCGGAGGCCCTCCTCCCCGCCCTCACGTCGCCCGCCGCGGCGGACGCCGTCCCGGCCATGAGCGCATCGGCGGAGGAACGACGGACCGGAAGCGGCGACCAGGAGACGGCGCGCATCCTCGCCGACATCCGCGCCCGCCTCGCGGCGCTGGACGCACGACGCACCGGCGGCGGAGCCCCCTACTAGGGTCCGCCGCCGCCGACTCTCCGACGCTCTGGTGTCAGGCACCAGGCCGTCGCGCCGACGAGGGCGATCACGAAAGTCCTGGTATTTCGGAGAATCCCTCTCGCCTTCGCCGACGCTGCGACGTTCCGGTGCCAGACACCAGAACGTCGCTGTGCGCTTTCTCCTGAGGCGAAGTCGCCCGATCACTAGGGTTTCCACGCTATGGCCGATGTCGACTCACGAACCGAGATCACGGGAATCCTCGGATGGCCCGTCGGGCACTCCCTCTCGCCACGCATGCACAACGCGGCGTTCGGCGAGCTGGGCCTGAACTGGGCCTACCTTCCCCTGCCCGTGGCCCCCGGCAGCGTGGCCACGGCCGTCGCCGGTCTCGCGGCGGTGGGGTGCCGCGGTCTCAACGTCACCATCCCGCACAAGCAGGAGGTCATCGACGCCTGCAGCTCGGTGTCGGAGGCCGTCACGGCCATCGGGGCGGCGAACACCCTGGTGCCCGACGGCGACGGCGGCTTCGCGGCGCACAACACCGACGCCGAGGGCTTCATCCGCGCGATCGACGAGGCCGCACCGATCGATCTGGCCGGCGAGACCGTCCTCCTGCTCGGGGCCGGCGGTGCCGCGCGTGCCGTGGTCCACGCCGTCACCTCACGCGGCGCCTCCGTCGTGATCGCCAACCGGACCCGGTCGAAGGCCGAGGCGCTCGGCGAGGCGATCGCCTTCGACGACGCGTCGATCCGAGACGCGCTCGACCGGTGCCGGCTCGTGGTCAACTCCACGAGTCTCGGGATGGGTGGTGCCCCTCTGCCTCCGGAGCTGCCGCTCGACGGCATCGGCCCGCAGCACGTCGTCAACGACCTCGTCTATCAGCCCGGCGGAACGGCGTGGCTGAACGCGGCCGCCGGCCGGGGAGCGCGCACCGTCGACGGACTCGGGATGCTGCTCCATCAGGGTGCCGTCGCCTTCGAGCTCTGGACGGGCGTCCCCGCCCCGATCGAGACGATGCGCGCCGCGTTGCTCTCCGCCTGACCCGTCGCGACGCCGACGCAGGGGTCGGAGCGGCGCGCGCTGGAGACGGTGACGACGCCGCGCTGAGCGGCGCTACCCCTCCGCCTGGATCCGGTTGAACTCCTCGAGGGTCGTGGCGAACCGATGACCGCCGCTGCCGTCGGTCTTCGCGACGTAGTAGAGGTAGCCGTGCTCGGCCGGATTGGCGGCCGCCTCCAGGCTCGCCGCGCCGGGATTGCAGATCGGCCCGGGGGGAAGCCCGCTGAAGCGCCGGGTGTTGTACGGCGAGGACGACCTGAGATCCTCGGCCGTGAGCGACCCCCAGGATCCGACGGCGTACTGGACCGTCGCGTCGATGTCGAGGCGCATCCCCAGCCGGAGGCGGTTGTAGATGACGCCGGCGACGATGGGCCGTTCGGAGGGCACCTGTACCTCGCGCTCGATCATGGACGCGATGATGACGACGTCGAACCGGGTGAGGTTCTTCGACTCGGCGTGCGTCATGTCGATCGTGTTCATCTGACGCGTGAAGGCCCGGATCTGCTGGTCGACGAGGAACTCGACCGTGGTCTCGGTGCCGATCTCGTAGGTCGCCGGGAAGAGGAAGCCCTCCATCGACGTCGGCTGCGTCCGTCCGGCGAGCGCGGCGCCCTTGGCCGACGGCCCGGTCACCTCCAGGTACGTCGAGGCCGAGAGGCCGGTCTCCCTCCCCAGGATCTCGGCCATCTCCTCACGCCGGAGCCCCTCGGGGAACACGAGCTTGGTGAGCGGCGGTGCGGTGACGGCCTCGGGAGTGTCGGGTTCGTTCCTCCAGCCGGTGAGATAGCCGGAGACGACGACGGCGCCCACGAGGAGAAGGAGGACGAGCAGGATGAGCCGGCGGCGTCCACGCCGGACCCGTGACGACCGTTTGGCCGGGCGGTGCTGCCATCCTCCGTCGTTCGGCGGACGCCCGCTCATCGTGCCGCCAGGAACGCCTCGAGGAGCACGCACGCGGCGAGGCTGTCAACGCTCGCCGTGCTGCCGGACACCGACGCCCGGCGCTCGGCCTCGACCGTGCTGAGACGCTCGTCCACGAACTCGACGGGGATGCCCACGCGCTCACGGAGCTCGTCGGCGAACCGGTGGACGGCCTGCGCCTGGGAGCCGGAGTCCCCGGACAAGAGGCGGGGCTCACCCACCACGATGAGGTCCGGCGCCTCGGCGCCCACGATCATGTCGAGCCGACGCCGCCCCGAGGGGCTCCCCACCCGGGAGATCGGGGGGAGCGGGCGCGCGATGGTGCCCGTCGGATCACTCACCGCCACACCGGTACGAGCCCGTCCGTGGTCGAGTGCGAGGACCTTCAGCCGACGCGCTCCCCAACGTGGACACGGGCCGCCTCGAGCGCCGACTCAAGCGCGGACGGGTCCTTCCCGCCGGCGCGTGCCATGTTCGGCCGGCCGCCACCTCCACCGCCGACCATCGGGGCGATCGTGGAGATGATGTCGCCCGCGGAGACCCCTGCGTCGACCGCGGCGCCGTCCAGGTTGGCCACCAGGAGAGCCTTGCCGTCGACCGCGGCGCCGAGCACCACGACCGCGCCCTCCCCCACCTTCGACTTGACGGCGTCACTCGCCGCCAGGAGCGCATCCATGTCGGCGACGTCGACCTGTTCCGCCACGAGCGCGACCGAGCCGACGGTCTGCCGGGTCCCGGCGAGGGCGTCGAGGTCGAGCGCCGACCGCCGGGCGTCCTTGAGGTCGGCCTCAAGTTCACGGATGCGGCTCTCGCGCTCGGCGAGGCGCTCGGCGAGCTCCCGCTCGCGCTCCCGGTACCACTCCACGACGCCGTCTCCGGTCAGCGCCTCGATGCGGCGGGTGCCGGATCCGATGCCGCCCTCGTGGACGATCTTGAAGGTGCCGATCTCGCCGGTGCGCGAGACGTGGGTGCCGCCGCAGAGCTCGCGCGAGTAGTCGCCGGCGCTCACGACGCGCACGCGCTCCCCGTACTTCTCGCCGAACAGGCCGATGGCACCGAGGGCGTCCGCCTCCGCGCGGGGCATCTCCGTCCAGGTGACGGCGCTGTCCTCGCCGATGCGGCCGTTCACCATCTCCTCGATGGTGGCGCGGTCGGACTCGCTCATGCGCTCGCCGAGGGTGAAGTCGAAGCGGAGCTTGTCGGGACCCACGTACGAGCCGGCCTGGTGGGTCGTCGTGCCGAACACGCTCCGGAGGGCCCAGTGCAGGAGGTGCGTTGCGGTGTGGTTGGCCTGCGTCGCGCGCCGCGCGGCGGCGGTGACCGTCGCCGTGACCTCGTCCCCCACCGCGAGCTCGCCGACCACGCGGACGCGGATGACCTGGTCGTCACCGACGCGGTAGACCTCGGCGACCTCGGCCGCGCCGTTCGGACCGACGATCTCGCCGTCGTCCGACACCTGGCCACCGCCCTGCGCGTAGAACGGGCTCTCGGCCAGGGTGACGAGCACCTCACCGTCGGCGAGCGCCTCCAGCGCCGTGATGAGCGTGGTCACCGACAGCCGCTCGAACCCGACGAACGTCGTGCCGGCCTCGGCCTGCGCGGCGAGCGCGGCGGCGCGTGCGGCCCCCTCGTCCTGTCCCTTGGCCTGTGCGGCGCGGGCACGCTCACGCTGTTCGTCCATGAGCGCGTCGAACCGGGCGACGTCGACACCGCGCCCCACGCCCTCAGCCGCGTCGAGCGTGAGGTCGAGCGGGAAGCCGAACGTGTCGTGCAGACGGAAGGCGTCGTCCCCGCTGACGTCTCCCTCGCCGTCCGCGATGATCTGGTCGAGCATCTTCTTGCCCTGCGACAGGGTCCGTGAGAACTGCTCGGCCTCGACGCCGACGACGTCGGCGATCACCGCGCGGCGCTCGATCAGATCGGGGTACGCGTCGCCCCAGAGGTCGATGACCTCCCCGGACAGCTCCACGAGGTCCTCCGGCTGGAGGCCGATCGCCTGGGCCTCGGCCATCGCCCGGCGGAGGATCCGGCGGAGGATGTAGTCGCGCCCCTCGTTGCCGGGACGCACGCCGTCGCCGATGAGGAACGTCATGCCGCGCCCGTGATCGGCGAGGACGCGCAGGGCCCGGTCGTCGCGCGGGTTCGCGCCGTACGTGCGACCGCTGCGACCGGTGGACCACTGGATGAGGGGCCAGAAGGCATCGGTCTCGAAGACGGAGTCCTTGCCCTGGATGATCGCCGCGATGCGCTCGAGCCCGGCGCCCGTGTCCACGTTCTGCGCGGGGAGCTCGCCGAGGCGTCCGTCCGCGCCACGGTCGTACTGCATGAAGACGAGGTTCCAGTATTCGAGGAACCGGTCGGTGCCGGTGGCCGGTCCGCCCTCCGGGCCGAAGGAGGGTCCGCGGTCGATGTAGAGCTCGGTGTTGGGACCGCAGGGGCCCGTGGGTCCCAGCTTCCAGAAGTTGTCCGGGTCGCCGAGCGCCTGGATGCGGTCGCGGGGGATGCCGTGCCCGACCCAGTAGTCGACGGCCTCGTCGTCGGCCGGGACGCCGGGCATGCCCTCGAAGACGGTGATCCAGATCTGCTCGGGATCGAAGCCGAAGACCTCGGTGGAGACCTCGTACCCGAAGCGGATTGCGTCGCGCTTGAAGTAGTCGCCGAACGAGAAGTTCCCGAGCATCTCGAAGAACGTCAGGTGGCGGGCCGTCCGCCCGACCTGATCGATGTCGGGGGTCCGGAAGCAGCGCTGGCAGCTCGTCGCGCGGGGCGCGGGCGGCGTGGCGGTGCCGAGGAAGTACTGCTTGAGCGGTTGCATGCCGGCGATGGTCAGAAGGACCGTCTCGTCGTCCTCGTAGGGGACGAGCGATGCCGACGGCATCACGCGGTGGTCGTTCTCCTCGAAGTACCGGAGAAACTTCTGGCGGATTTCGTGCGTCGTCATTCGACCGCTCACACTAGCGGGTTGGACTCGCGGGTTGGCTCACCCGCCCGTCCCCGGAAGCCGGAGCATCGAGGGA
>CAYOSM010000132.1:0-5489 GCA_964406645.1 uncultured Bifidobacteriaceae bacterium
CGAAGTGCTCCTCGAAGCTGCGCCGGCTGCGGAATCCGATGTCCGGATACCGGATACCGGAGAGCTCCGGGTCCGCGTCGGTCGCGCCGGCGGCATCGGTGCGCACGCCGTCCTGAGTGGATGCCGTCGTCTGCCCGACGAGAGTGGACGGCGGGGTCTCTTCCGTCGTCGTGTTCCCGCCCCCGCATCCGGCCAGCAGCAGGACGAGCGCGACGAGACCGCCGACGAAGACGGGACACCAGCCCTGAAGCGGTCCGTACGGCCGGAAGGGATTCCACGAGCGCGGCGTACGTCCGCGTGGCATCGGATCGGGCATGGCGGCACTCTGGCAGATGCCCGGTGCATCAGCCACGGTGGATGACACCGGGACGGAGAAGTGCGTGATGGCCGCGGTCTCGAACCGGCGACCTCCGCCGTGCAAACGCGCACTCCCCCTGATCCTGTCCAGGTGAAGCCCGCGTCGAACACAGAATGACGAAAGGCCCCCACTGGCAAGGTCTTTCAAGTGGAGGTCACCGGGACCGAACCGATGACCTTCGCGCCGGCAGCGCGACGCTCTCCCCGTCTCGGCCGATCCCACCGGTTCGCCCTCTCTCGCCGCCCCGAGACGAGGGTCCCATCGTCCGGGCGGTACAACGATCACATCGGGTCGTGGGGTCACTTGAAACACGTCAGTCCTCCGAGAAGCGACGCAGATAATCCGCGGGAGTGATGACCGCGGGATCTTCGATGCCCGCCTCCAAGAGGTCATTATCGCCGGTGACCAGGAGGTCGCACCTCCCGGTTCGGGCTCCGCGGAGTACCGCACGGTCGGCATCGTCGCGGACCAAGGCCTCGTCGTTCTCCGGCACATCGGGCGTGATCACCGGGGTCACGAACTCCAGCAGGGACGTGAGGGATTCATCGATCACCCGAATCGATCCGGGAACGTCCTTGCGGTCACCTGTCTGATCTCATCGAGGACATCGTCCGAGGCGACGATGGTGTGCTCATGGACGACGGCGCCTCGATAACAGGCGGCGCTCACTCCGTCGGGCCAGAGGACGGCCGAGGGGATGACGTCGCCATCGAGGAAGACCCTCATTCCCTCCCGGACCCGGCTCGCATCTCATCGATGTCGTCGGCCAGATCCTTCTCCGAGTGCCACTCGGCTTGCTCCGAGGTCCCCCGCATGGCGTCCTGGAGCTTCTTGAGGGCGAAGATGGCCGCATTCATCATGACGACCTGCCCCCATCCCAGATCAGCACGAGCCGGTCACCCGTGTCGACGCCGAGCTTCTCGCGAATGTCCTTGGGAAGCGTGATCTGCCCCTTGGACATGACCTTTGCTCCCTCGACAATCGGTGGCATCACATACCTCCTACTTTCCCTACCAGTAGGGGGACAGAGGCAATCAGAAATCGTGCGGCTCCTCAACGTGAGCCACACGGTCCGCGCGGCACCACCCCACGTCGGTGACACTGGCGGAAACAAAAAACCCTGCTCAGGGCAGGGTTTTTGAGATGGAGGATACCGGGATCGAACCGGTGACCTTCGCGCTGCCAGCGCGACGCTCTCCCAGCTGAGCTAATCCCCCGCGGGAAGGACAGTATAGGGAACCACGCGCGAGGCGTCGGTCCCTCAGCCGCCCTCGGCACCGGCCGTGATCGGCCGGCTTTCGTACTCCTCGATGGGCGCCTCGCGCCACAGGCGATCCAGGCGGTAGAACTCGCGGGCCTGCGGTGTGAACACGTGCGCGACCACGTCGACGAAGTCCATGAGGACCCACTCGCCCTCGCGGTCCCCCTCGGTGCGACGGGCGAAAACCCCCGTCTCCTCCTTGACGGCCTTCCGGATCTCCTCGGCGATGGCCTTGGTCTGACGCGGCGTCTGGCCGGTGGCGATCACGAGGTAGTCCGTGTACGCCACGAGCTTGCGCATGTCGACGATCACGATGTCCGCGCCCTTCTTCTCGTCCGCGGCGGCCGCGACGCGAAGAGCGAGGTCATGGGTGCTGAATTCGGTGTTATCGGTGATTCGGGTACGTCCTTCGGTAACGCGTTCTCAACGTGAACGGTACAGGTGTTCGCGTGCGATCACCTCGGCGACGGGCCCGGGGAGCAGATGCTCGTACGGGATGCCGTCGCGGATCCGCTCGCGGATCATCGTAGATGAGATGTCGATCGCGGGCATCGCGACGAGGTCGATCCGGCCCGGTGCGATCGCCTCCCCCGCGTCGGCCAGGACGTCGAGGTCGGCCCCTCCGCGGGCGACGACCGCGAGGCGTGCCAGGTCGACGATGGCATCGGGCTCCCTCCACGTGGTGAACGCGAGGAGCTGGTCGGCACCGATGATGAGGACGAGCTCGTCATCGGGATGGGCCCGCGCCATGTCGCGCAGGGTGTCGACGGTGAAGCTCGTCCCCGGACGGTCGATCTCCGCGCGGGAGGCGTGGAGCGCCGGGTGGTCGCCGACGGCCGCGCGCACCAGCGCGTACCGGATCTCCGCATCCACCGCGGGGGCGTCGCGGTGCGGCGGACGCGCCGCGACGACGAGGTGCACCTCGTCGAGCCGCAGCTGCCACCGGCACTCCTCGGCGACCACGACGTGCCCGAGGTGCGGGGGGTTGAACGTCCCACCGAAGATCCCGATCCGCCGGCGCCCGGGGCTCATGCGGTCCGCCCTCTCCGCACGCGGTGCGTGCGGCGACCGGGTGCGTGGCGGATGGTGACCATCGGGCGGACGGTATCAGCGGCCGGTGGCGCCACCGGCGTCAGTCGAGGAGGACGAACTGATCGCGATGGATCACCTCGTCGGGGATGCCGGGGACGCGCGCGCGGACCTGGGCGCTGGAGAGTCCCACGATGCGGCGCACCTGGTCGGCGCCGAGGCGGCAGATGCCCTTCCCGATGAGCCCTCCGTCCGGACCGATGATCTCGACGGCGTCCCCGCCCTGGAAGTCCCCGTCGCACGCGGTGATCCCGACTGCGAGCAGTGACGTCCCGCGATCCACGAGCGCGGCGGCGGCGCCACCGTCCACGGCGATCGTCCCCTGCGCCGGCTTCGCGTAGCGCAGCCACAGCTTGAAGGCCGACCGGGACTCGCCGGAGGCCGGAAAGCGCGTCGCCGTCCCGCGCCCCTCGACCACCTCGGGGACGATCCCGTCGGCGCCGCCGTTCGCGATGACCGTCTCGACGCCGGCGGCGGTCGCCATGGACGCCGACGCGATCTTGCTCGTGATGCCGCCGCGCCCGAGGCCGCTCCCGGCGATGGCCGCCAGCTCGACGTCCTCCGGCGGGGTCCCCTCCGGGACCCGTTCGATGAGGACGGGGCCGTCCTCGCCCGGGCCGTAGAGCCCGTCGCGGTCGGTGAGCAGCACGAGCATCGTGGCCCCGAGGAGGATCGCCACCTGCGACGCGAGGACGTCGTTGTCGCCGAAGGTGATGTCGTCGGTGGCGGTCGTGTCGTTCTCGTTGACCACCGGGATGGCGCCGAACTCGAGCAGACGCTGGAGCGTGCCCCGCGCGTTGAGGTACGTCGCGCGGTTCGCGAGGTCGCCGGACGTCAGGAGGACCTGCGCGGCGACGACGTCGTGCTCGGCGAACGCGCGGATGTAGCGCTTGATGAGGATGCCCTGCCCGACGGCCGAGGCGGCCTGGAGGTCGGGGAGCGCCGTCGGACGCCGTGCCACGCCCAGCCGGGCGAGACCGAGGGCGATGGCGCCGCTCGTGACGAGGACCGGATGGTGACCGGCTCGAAGGAGACCCACCAGATCGGACACGCGGGACTCGAGCACGTCCTCGCGGAACGCACCGTCCGCGTCGACCAGTGTGGAGGTCCCGATCTTTACAACGACGACGGCCACTCGGCCTCGGCCCGAAGACGCGTGAGGAGGAGTTCCCGGAGTTCGGGGATCCCCACGCCGGTGTATGAGTCGACGGCGATGTCAATGCCCTCCGGAACCTCGCGGCGCACGTGGGTCGCGACGACGATCTCCTCCGCGTCGGGGTTCACGTACGGCGCGATGCCGTCGCGAACCTGGGCGAGCGCTTCCGGGAGCCCCTCGGCGTCGCGGCCGTCCACGCAGTGGAGGATGATCTGCGCCCGCTCCAGCTGGCCGAGGTAGCCGTCCCTCCGCGGGCGTCCCTGCTCGTCCACACCCGGGAGGTCCGCGACCAGGAAGAGGTTCCCGTACTCGTCCTTGAGCGGCCCGAACTCCGGCTGGCGCGACGTGCGCGGGTAGTCGGCGACGGGGGCCACGGCCCCGGTGAGGGCGTTGAGGAGCGCGCTCTTGCCGCTGTTGGGCAGGCCGACGATGGCCACCGATAGCGGCATGCGCAGTTCCAGGACGATCCAGGTCTCATCGCCGGGCATGCCGGGGATGGACTCGCGCGGCGTCTGGTGCGTGGAGGAGCGGAACGCGTAGTTGCCCACGCCGCCCTCGCCACCGACGGCGATCTCAGCCCGCTCCCCCGGTGTGTGGAGGAAGGCGATCGTCTCGTCGTCGCGGATGATGCGGGTGCCGAGCGGGACGTGGATCTCCGCGTCCTCGCCGTTCTTGCCGTGGCGGCGCCGGCCGGAGCCGGGCTGCCCGGCACGCGCCTTGTGGTGGACGGCGTGCCGGTACCGGGAGAGGTCCTCGACCGCGGGGTCGGCGATCACGACGACCGAGCCGCCGCGCCCTCCGTTGCCGCCGTCCGGTCCGCCCTTCGGCACGCGGGACTCACGACGGAACGAGACGCACCCGCCGCCGCCGTGACCGCCCTGCACATGGATCTTGACCCGATCGGTGAAGGCCACTAGTGCCCCGCGCGATGGGATGGCGAGCGAAACCCCGTCGGGACGAGGAAGCAGGAGCTGCCCGCTTCGGGAACAGGGGCACCGACGACGAAGCTTCGCGTCGTCAGCGCCACGGGCGTGTGATTCGATCCCGGCATGGGTTGCAGCCGCCAGACCGCGACAGAACCTCCGGCGCGGGCACTCTGACTACTGTCCGGCGGTCTCCGGGTGGACGAACACGCGGCGTCCCTTGTGACCGTTCGTGAACTCCACGCGTCCGGTGACCGTCGCGAAGATGGTGTGGTCGCGGCCGATGCCGGTGCCGTCCGCGGGACGGAACTTGGTACCGCGCTGGCGGACGATGATCGAACCGGCCGGGACGACCTGGCCGGCGAAGACCTTCACGCCGAGGCGCTGTGCCGCCGAGTCGCGACCGTTGCGGCTGGAGCCGCCACCTTTCTTGTGAGCCATGGCGTCTTCTCCTAGATGGTTGATTCCACGAGATCGTGGATGTGGTGTGCGTCACCGGCGGATGCGGGGCGTCGCCGGGCGCCGAGAGACAGGGTGGTGTCCTGACCGAGTCGCCCGGTGGCGCATCCGCGCCGCCGGGGGCGTGCACCACGCCGCGAGATCGTGGACTCGACCATCAAGCGGTGATGGACTCGATGCGGATACGGGAGAGGCGGGAACGGTGTCCGCGCTTCTTCTTGCTGTCCTTCTTGGGACGGTAGG
>CAYOSM010000133.1:0-5351 GCA_964406645.1 uncultured Bifidobacteriaceae bacterium
TCCTCGATAACGGGACTCGGGTGCCTGGCACCTGAGTCCCGTTCACCGCCCCTGAGGACGAAATCGGATCGCGGAGAAATCGACGTCCCCTGGGCGAGGAATACGGCACTCCAGGTCTCAGGAGACACGTCGGCACGGTGCGAGCAGTGGGGCACCCCAGTTCGTCCACGCCCGGCCCGGCGATCACCGATGCCGCGGCAGGTGTCCCCTCCGGTCCCCTCGGGATGTCGCGCACCCTGGGCTAGACTTCCATCGTGTTCGATCACCGGCAGCCGGCCTTTCCCGCGGCGAGTGGCCTCGCGGGGATGCTCGAATCGCCGGTAACGGGCGATCCGCCGCTCACGTCCGCCCGGCGCGCGGCCGTCCTCGTCCTCCTCTTCGACCTGGACGACGAGGCGCACTTCGTCCTGACCCGGCGAACGGACTCCCTCGTCCATCACCCCGGGCAGATCTCGCTTCCCGGCGGCGCCCTGGAGCCCCACGACGACTCGCTGGCCGTCGCCGCACTGCGTGAGACGCACGAGGAGGTCGGCATCCTCCCCCACCGTGTCCGTCTGGTGGGACGGCTCCCGGATGTCCACACCGCCGTTTCGGACTTCCTCGTCACGCCGTACATCGGTCTGCACGAGGGTTCACCCGAGATGCACGCCGAACCGCTCGAGATCGCGCGCATCTTCACCCCGTCCATCCGCGCCCTCATCGAGGCGGACCTCCGACTGCCGGCGGAACCCACGATCGCGACGCTCCGCTATCCCCTCTGCGACGAGGACGTCTGGGGCGCGACCGCACGCATCCTGAGGTCGCTCAGTACCCGCATCCGCGACGTGCTGGGCGTCACCGCCCCTCCGGTCGGATGAGATCCGGCCGGGCCGTCGGCCACCGTCAGACGGTCGGCTGGTCCAGGTCGAGCGACGGGCGCGGAGGAAGCTCCGCCTGACCGGCACGTCCGGCCTCTCCGTCGACGGCGAGCACCTCCAGCCGTGCGATCTGCGCCGTGAGCTCCGGCCGTCGCGGATCGTCGGAGGGAAGCGCCTCGAGCCACTCCGCGACGCGATCCCGGATCTGGAGCGCGAAGTGCGGTGTGGCGGCCCCGATCATCTGATCGAGCTGTGCCTCGTCCGGCAGTGGGTAGATGTGCTCGCGAACCGTCATCCACCGCGATTGTGGCAGATCGTGCGGCGTATCGACCGTCCCCGTGCCGGTGACAGGTCACCCGTCACCGGAGCGGTCCGGCGCATCGATCGTCCGCACCACCACACGCCCGACGCCGTCCGTCGACGACCGCGGATCCACCCCTCACGCACCCTGTCGCCGTGCGGGCAGGGGCAGCGGTCACGGCGTCGGACGATCACCCGTCCGCACCGATCCGATCTTTTCCCGCACAGAGCGGATTTGACGGTCCCCGGAGTGGGTCCGCAGGCCCCGGAAACCCCGTGAATCGGGGCTTCCTGAACTAGAATCGTTGAGCAGTGGCTAGGAAAGACAGGCACCTGCAATGGCGATGAGAGACGACGACAAATTGGTGCGTCAGCTCTCCCTGATCGCGTATCTCATGTCCCAGCATCGTCCGGTGACGGCGGACGAGATCCACGAGAACGTGGAGGGATACGGCGGGATGAGCGAGCAGGCATTCCTGCGACGCTTCTACAGCGATCGAAGCGAGTTGGAGGCCATGGGCTTCTCGCTGACGGTCGACCGCCCCGGGGACGATCCCTTCCAGGGTGACCTGTACGCCCTTCCGCCGGAGAGCTACTACCTCCCGCCGATCGACTTCGACGAGACGGAGCTCTCGGCACTCCACACCTGTCTCTACCTGATGGAGGGACAGTTCGCGTATGCGGAGCCGCTGCGCCTGGCGCTGCAGCACCTGACGCTCGGCCGTCCCAGCCCGCTGGACGACCACGCCGCGAGGACCGTCGCGGTCAATCTCCTCGGCCCCGGCTACTCACCCGAGGTTGCGGCGCACCTCACCAAGATCGAATCCGCCATCGGCAGGCGCAAGACGATCCGCTTCACCTACTACTCCATCGGCCGGGACGAGCGCGCCCAGCGCGAGGTGGACCCCTACAGCCTGCTGTACATGGCCGGCAACTGGTACATGGTGGGCTACGCGCACGAGCGGGAGGCCACGCGCATCTTCCGTCTGTCGCGCATTGAGGGCCGCATCACCTTCCGCTCCCGGGCCGAGCACGACTTCACGTCGCCGAGCGACTTCGACCTGTCCCCGTACCGCGACCGCGCCCCGTGGCAGCTCGCGGACACCAAGGGCACGGCCACGATCTCCCTCTCTCCCACCATCGCATGGTGGGTCGAGCAGATGTTCGGCGAGCACGGAACGCTCACCACCCGTCCTGACGGCGGTGCCGTCTTCACCACGGACTACGGCAACTCCCGTGAGCTCCTCACCTGGATCCTCGATCTCGGCCGCGAGGCGGAGATCGTCGGGCCGCCGGAACTCCGCGAATCCATCATCGGATCCCTCGAGCTGGTCCGGGACCGCCATGCGGAGGACAGCCACGCGGACTACCCCGCCGGCAACCACGTCACGGTCCGGGTCGAGAACACCGGGACGCCGGCCAAGGGCAACACCGTCCCGCCCGACCGCGTGGTCGCCGCAGAGCGGTTCACCCGCCTGCTCTCGCTCATGACGCGCCTGCTCGCGTCCTGCGGAGACGAGCGCGAGGGTCGCATCCCGACGGCCGAGATCCGGAGCGAGCTCAACCTCACGCCACGTGAGTTCGAGGACGATCTGTCGCTCCTCAACCTCATCAACTTCGGCGGCGGCTGCTACGCACTGTTCGCCCAGGTGGTCGGCGACGAGGTCGTGGTTCAGAAGGAGACCTACGGCGAGCAGTTCGCCCGCCCGGCGCGCCTGTCGCCCCTCGAGGCGAAGGCCCTCCTCTGGGCGCTCGAGTTCATCGGCGACCGGCTTCCCGTCGGCGATGGCGACGACGCCCTCGCCACGGCACGCGCGAAGATCGAGACGGCGATTGGGGAGGATCACCTCCCGCCACTTGAGCTCGGCCGCGCACAGGCACCGAAGAGCAGTGTGGCGACCGCGATCACGAACGCCATCCGGAACGACCGCCTCGTCACCATCGACTACTGGACCGAGTCACGCGGCGAGATCACCTCGCGCATCATCGAGCCGCATCTGCTCGTCAACATGCGCGACGCCTGGTACGTCGTCGCGTGGTGCCGTCAGGCCGATGAGCAGCGCACGTTCCGCCTCGACCGCATCCGCGCCGCCAAGACGTCCCGCGGCAAGTTCACGCGACGCGACGACATGACGGTCGGCGCGTACCTCCCCTGGGGTGACCGCCCCGCCACGTGGGGCACCCACGCGCAGAGCGCCTCCGTCTGGTGCGACACGTCCATCGCGCGCTGGCTGGAGGAGCAGCACCGCTCCCTCGAACGCCACAGCGACGGCTCCGTGCTCGTCGAGATCCCGTACGCCAGCACCGAGTGGCTCGTGAAGGAGCTGGTCAAGCACCAGGGTGACGCAGTCCTCTTCGAACCCGTTCCTCTCCGTGCCATCGTCGCCGACACGGCCCAGGAGATGCTCGACCGGTATCTCGATCGACCCACGACGGTCGAGGCCCCACGCACTGCCCGCCGCACCTCCGCGTCGCGCCGCGCGTCGTAGTACCCCTCCCGCACCGCCACCGAGTCTCGACGATATCGTTCACCGATCCGCATTCCCGGCGCGCCCGCCCCTGAACGGAGTGCCGGTCGTGTCGCCGTCCTCCGCATCCACGTCGCACCGAACCCTGTCCAGCACCCGATGAGACTCGATCTGCTGCGTCTGACGGGGAAGTCCAGCCCCTCGTCCGAGTACGACGGATTCATCGGCTGGGTCCTGGGCCTGATGGACTCCATCGGAGAGGTCGGCGTCGGACTCGCCGTCCTGATCGAGACCTTCATCCCCCCGATCCCGTCCGAGGCCATCCTTCCGGGTGCGGGCTTCCTCGCATACGACGGACGGATGAGCGCGCGCCTGGCATGGCTGAGCGCGACGCTCGGCGCCCTGATCGGCGCGTGGTGCTGGTATGCGATCGGCGCGGCCCTGGGCCGGGATCGCACCCGGCGACTCGTGGGGCGCGTTCCGCTCATGGAGCACGCCGACTTCGACCGGGCATCGGCGTTCTTCGCGCGCTGGGGCGGGGTCGCCGTCCTCGTCGGTCGCTGCGTCCCTCTGGTGCGGTCGTTCGTGTCGATCCCCGCAGGGATCGAACGCATGCCGATCCTCCGGTTCTCGCTGTACACGACGATCGGCTCCGGACTCTGGAACGCCCTGTGGATCGGGCTGGGGTTCGCCTTCGGACCGGCCATCAAGCCCGTGCTCGCGGAATGGAGCGGCGCTCTGTCCAATCTCGTCCTTGCGGTGATGGCCGGTCTCGTCATCTGGTTCATCGTGGCCCGCCTGCGCCGACGGCGGCGGGATGCGCGTACGGGCACCAAGCGGGACGGTTCCTGACCCCGCACCGAGTGGACGACGGATATCGCGCGTCCGACCGGCGCCGACCGGATGGCACGGACCCGGTGTTCACACCCGCCGCACCGTGTAGAGGTGACCGTCGAGCGTGACGACGCTGCCATGGAGTTCCATCTCGGTCAGCGATGTCGCGACCTCCGTGGCCGAGTCACCGAGTTCCTCCGTGATCTGCGCCAGCGACAGCGGCTGGGACGAGAGGAGCGTATGGATGCGCCCGGCGAGCCCGTCGGGCACATCCGTCTGTCCCGCTCGGACTCCCACGTCCCACAGCGCATCCGGTATCTCCGCCACCACGTCGTCCACCGTCTCGCAGAACGCCGCACCCGCACGGAGAAGGGCATGGCATCCGGCGCTCGCCGGTGCACCCGGGCGTCCGGGGACGGCGAGCACGGGACGTCCGAGCTCGAGCGCGAAGTCGGCGGTGATCAGAGCGCCGGACCGGGCCGCCGCTTCGGTCACGATGACGACGTCCGCCATGCCCGCGACGATCCGGTTGCGTGCGGGGAACCGCCACCGGTTCGGCCGTGTCGTGAGCCAGTACTCCGAGACCACCGTTCCCCCGCTCGCGACGATCTGCCGCCGCAGCGCCGAGTTGGTACGGGGGTGGTCGACGCCCACTCCGCACCCCAGAACGGCGACGGTATGCGCGCCCACAGCGAGCGCACCACGGTGGGCAGCCGCATCCACGCCGATCGCGAGGCCGCTGATGATCACCGCCCCGACCGCTCCCAGACATGCCGCCAGATCCGACGTGAACTGGAGTCCGAAGGCCGTCGGCCGTCGGCTCCCGACGATGGCGACGCGCGGCGCACCCTCCGGACACGATGCGGCGAGGCGCTCACCGATCCCGATGAGT
>CAYOSM010000134.1:0-5331 GCA_964406645.1 uncultured Bifidobacteriaceae bacterium
ATCACCCTGCCCTCGATCCGCTGGGGACTCACCTACGGGATCGTGCTCGCCACCGCGCGGGCGATCGGCGAGTTCGGCGCCGTCAGCGTCGTCAGCGGCCGTATGAGCGGCAAGACCGAGACGCTCACGGTCCTCGTCGAGAACCGCTACACCAACTTCAACTACGCCGGGGCATACGCGGCGTCGGCGCTCCTCGCGGCGATCGCACTCACCGTGCTGATCGTCATGACGCTGCTGCAACGACGGAGGGACCCCTCATGATCCAGGTCGAGTCCATCTCGAAGAACTACGGCGACTTCGCGGCGCTGAAGGACGTCTCGCTCTCCGTGGAGGCCGGTTCCCTGACGGCGCTTCTCGGTCCCTCGGGATCCGGCAAGTCGACGCTCCTGCGGGTGATCGCCGGTCTGGAGGAGCCCGACACCGGGATCGTCAGGCTGGACGGCGTGGACGTGACCCGCGATCCGCCGAGCTCGCGCGGGGTGGGCTTCGTCTTCCAGCACTACGCGGCCTTCAAGCACATGACGGTCCGCAAGAACGTCGGCTTCGGTCTCCAGGTGCGCAAGCGGCCCAAGGAGGAGATCGACGCGACGGTCGACCGCCTCCTCGAGGTCGTCGGACTCGCCGGGTTCCACCAGCGCTATCCCTCCCAGCTCTCCGGAGGGCAGCGCCAGCGCATGGCGCTGGCACGTGCACTGGCCGTCGAGCCCTCGGTCCTCCTGCTGGACGAGCCCTTCGGCGCCCTCGACCGGAACGTCCGCACCGAACTGCGCGCCTGGCTGCGTCGTCTCCACGACGAGGTGCACGTCACCACCGTGCTCGTGACCCACGACCAGGAGGAGGCGATGGAACTCGCCGACAAGATCGTCCTCCTGAACCACGGCGAGATCGAGCAGGTGGGTGGCCCGAGGGATCTCTACGAGCGTCCCGAGTCGAGCTTCGTCATGGGCTTCCTCGGTCCCGTGGCGGAGTTCAACGGCGGCTACGTCCGGCCCCACGACCTGACCATCGTGACCGAGCCGGAGGTCAACGCGACGGAGGCCCAGGTCAGTCGCCTCGTCCATCTCGGATTCGAGGTGCGGGTGGAGCTCATCCAGGCTGACGGCGCACCCGTTACGGTCCAGCTGGCCCGGCACGAGGCGCAGCACCTGGAGATCAAGGAGGGCGACATCGTCTACCTCCGCGCACCCGAGGTGACCGAGTTCATCGGAGGCGGGATCTAGGACTCCGGCGCCGGAAGCGGTGCGTGCAAGCTTGGTGTCAGTCACTTAACTTGCACGGCCCGCTCGCACGAGCACGAGCCACGGTCAGTTGGATGGGTGAGGAGAGACGGGCGATGTGAGGAACGACGTGTGGCCCGACGCGACTGGCCGGGCCACACGGATGACGCACGCCTCGGAGTGAGGCGGAAGGCCGGCTGGCCGCTACCGGCGTGAGGTCCGGGTCGTGGCGAGCACGTCGAAGATGTCGGTCTGGTCGATGGTGCCCTGGATCTCCGCTCCGCGGGGTCCAGAGGCCCACACGGGGACCTGGGCTCCGGTGTGCGCGTACGAGCCGCCCGCAGCGGTGGTGCCGTACGTGACGCGGATCGGCGCGCCGTCCACCGTCTTCAGCGTGGCGTACGCCGCGCCGGGAGCCGGCTTCTGGTTCACGTTGATGATCTGGGAGGTGTGCGCGTGGTCGGCGGTCACGACGATCAGCGTGTCCGGGTTGCGCCGCTGGAACTCCAGCGCCACGCCCACGGCGTCGTCGAACGCGAGCGTCTCGCCGATCTGTCCGCAGACGTCACCGGCGTGGTCCCGCTTATCGATGGAGGCGCCCTCCACCTGCAAGACGAACCCGCGCGGGTTGTCGTCGAGGAGGTCGATGGCCTTCTTCGTGAGTGCCGAGAGGGAGGGCTCGTCAGCCGGGCGGTTCGTCGTGACGCACGTGGTGTCGACGCTTCCCGCTCCCTCGACGGTCGCCTGCAACGGTGCGTACTCGGTCGTCATGTTGCTGTCGTTGAACAGGCCCAGGACCTTGCCCTTCCTGAGCGATTTCACCTTCGCCAGATCGGCGGCGGTGGCGGGCTGCTGGGCGTAGCCCTTCTTCTTGGCGACGTCGAGCACCGTGGTGGGGGCGTCGGCGGTCACCGTCTGCGTGTACCGGCTGCGGCCGCCTCCGAGGTAGACGTCGAAGCCCTGGTCGACCTGCTGCTCGGCGATCGAACCGAGTCCTCCGGCGGCCTTGGTCTCGGAGGGGCAGGTGGCGCGCGCGTCGGCGGGGCCCTGGCAGGCGCGCTGTGAGATGTGGGAGCTCGGACCGGCCGGTGTGGCGTCCGTGATCTCAGCCGTGGAGACGTTGCCGGTGGCCTTGCCCCTGCGGTGGGCGATCTCCATGTAGGTGGTGTAGCCGCGGTTCGCACCGGGGACGTTGACGGCCGTGGACGGTCCCTGTGAGAGGCGGCCGTCGATGGTGCGCTTGCCAGTCGACCACGCGGTCGCCGTCGGCGCCGAGTCACCGGCGTAGTTGGGGGCGTAGACGGGGCCCGCGCCGGGGGAGAGCACGTAGTGGATGGAGCTGCCCCGGAACGCGAGGCGGTCCATGTTCATCCGTCCCGCGGCACCCTTGCCGTAGTAGCGGGCGAGGGTGACCTCGGAGTCGCCCATCCCGTCGCCGATCAGGATGATGACGTTCTTCGGGGTCTTCGGGCTGATCTGTGACTTCAGTTCGGCCGAGCGGTCGTGGAAGCCGTATCGACCGGCGACGGCGACCGAGCCGCCGACCGCGAGTACGGCGACGCCGGCGACCAATGCGGCGCGTGAGCCTTTGAGACGCAAGACAACCTCCTGGGGAGTGTGTGATCCGAAGCGGACACTCCCGCTCCGCCCTCGCCCGGTGGGTGACGGTCTCGCCACGACCGCGTATCGATCCTGTGCGAGGTGAGCGATCACACGGTCGCCGGCGGCGATGGCCTCCGCGTGGAACACTCGGTGCCGGGCATCCGGCGCTGCGTCGCGCCGCATGGCACGGCACCGGACGCGTCCCTCAGCTCACCTCAGCGCGTGGTCCAGGACTCCGGTTCCTCGGCCAGCTTGCGGATGCTGGCGGGAAGCTTGTCCGCCGCGATGTCGGCGATGGTCACGACCTCGACGACCCGGCGCAGGCTCGTGCGCAGCGCGATCCAGACGCGCTGGAGAGGCTCGGCGGGACCGGGATACGTGGTGACCTCCGGCGGCTCGCCGCGTACCGACGCCAGCGGTCCCTCCACGGCTCGGATGACATCCGCGACCGCCACCTGGTCGGCCGGCTTGGCGAGCCAGTACCCGCCCTCCTGCCCGCGGCGGCTGCCGACCAGCCCCGCATGACGCAGGTCGGCGAGGATGTTCTCGAGGAACTTGAGGGGGATGCCCTGCGAGGTCGCGATGGCGTCACCCTTGCGCGGTGAACTCGCATCCGATCCGACGAGTTGGACCATCGCCCGGACGGCGTAATCGGCTTTGGCAGAGACGCGCACTGACGGAAGGTTGCCAGAACCGGACCTCCTACGAGCGCGGCGACCGGTCGGAGTAGCCTTACGGGGCTCCCCGACGAGTGAGAAGCCATGGCCTCGATCCTCTGTCCCTACATCTCCTTCACCGACACCGCACGCGATGCGATGACCCTTTACCACCAGGTGTTCGGTGGTGAGCTGATCGTCCGCACCTTCGGCGAGTTCGGCAACGACGACCCCGCGGTGGCGGACCTCGTCATGCACTCCCAGCTCGAGACGGTCGCCGGGTACACCATCATGGCGTCCGACACACCTCCGGGCATGGAGCGCACGGAGGGGTCCTCAATCACCGTCATGGTCTCCGGGGACGACGCGGAGGCCCTTCGCGGATACTTCACCGCCCTGTCCGACGGGGGCACGGTGACCATGCCGCTCGAGAAGCAGTTCTGGGGCGATGAGTTCGGCATGGTGACCGACCGCTTCGGCGTCGTGTGGGGGATCGACATCAGCGCCGGGGAGGACGTCGCCTGAGCACGTCACCCCCCGATCAGAACGGATCCGCGTACCTCGAGTTCGAGGACGACATGAACTGGGAGCCCGGCGACGACGGGGGACCTGTGCGCGACGCCCCCGTCGGGATGGATCTCGTGATCACCGTGGAGGGGACGACGCTCCTGGAGGAGCCGCCCGTCGCCGAGGTGGCGGGGCTTCCGTCGCCTCCTGTCGAGGTGGCACCGGCCCCCGAGCCCGAGGTTCCTGAGGAGCCGGCTCCGGAGCCCGTCCCGACGACCCGCGTCGATGAGTTCTCCCGGCGCATCCTCGCGCTCTTCGCCGACGTGGCCATCGTCTTCGTGACCAACGTGATCGCATGGGCCATCGCGGGCGATCTCGCCTCGCAGCTCATCGGGATCGTCGCGTCGGCCGCCTACTTCACATACTTCGAGGGCCGACCCGGGGGCCGAACCCTGGGCAAGCGATGGATGGGTCTGCGCGTCGTCGACCTCGGCGGTCGCGGTTCCATCGGATACCCCCGAGCGCTGCTCCGCTGGGCCGGCCGCATCGTGGCTCTCATCCCCGCGGGGCTGGGGTGCATCTGGATGCTCTGGGACCCCGGACGTCAGACCTGGCAGGACAAGATGGCCGGCACCGTCGTCGCCCGCGTCGAATCATCCGACGACTGATCGATCCACGTCGGCGATCGGTGGCCATGCGTCTCCGTGTCGTCGTCCCGTGACGAAGGTCAGCGCCTGGAGGGCATTCGCCACTTGATCGGCACGACCGGGAAGCGGAAACCTTCCCGCAGGACGCGGTGGACTCCGCATTAGCGGCGTCGACACGCTCTGCATACCTGTGGGACAGCGACAGCACGCATCACACCTCGCCGGTCCACAGTGGATCGGCACGACGAAAGGCAACCGTGGCAGCGAAGACGACCGGAGTCGGCCGACTCTTCTCCATCGTGGCGATCCTCGAGGCGATCACGTGGCTGGGACTCATCGTGGGGATGATCCTCAAATACGGCCCCGGGACTACGGAGGCCGGGGTCAAGATCTTCGGGCCCATCCACGGTGTGGCGTTCCTGCTCTACATCGCCGTGACGCTCTACGCGTCCAAGAAGCTCCGCTGGGACGGTGGCGCCACCGTCATCGCCCTCGCCGCGGCGGTCCCCCCGCTCACCACGATCGTCGTGGAGCGCATCTGGGCCAAGCGCGGATGGCTGGACGGTTCGCGCGCCCTCAGCACCGAGGAGACGCCCGCCACCTCATAGGTGACGGGCCCGTGGGTAGGCCCGGGGCTCCGTGATGGTCACGTCGTGAGGAGGACACGCCGTAGTGGCGTGTGGCTCCTCACGACGGGGCACC
>CAYOSM010000135.1:0-5316 GCA_964406645.1 uncultured Bifidobacteriaceae bacterium
GAGAGGCGGGAACGGTGTCCGCGCTTCTTCTTGCTGTCCTTCTTGGGACGGTAGGTGAACACGATCACCTTCTTGCCGAGGACGTGCTCCTCGACGACGGCCGTGACCGAACCTCCATCCGAGATGCCGGTGCCCTCACCCACGGCAAGGACCGACGGGGTGAAGCTCTCACCCTCGTCAACCGCCAGACGGTCGACGAGCAGCTCGTCACCCTCGGACACACGATATTGCTTGCCGCCGACGGCGATTACTGCATAGTCCGGCATCGATGCTCCCGGTCGAAAGACGAACGGCGCCCATCGCGGGCGCGGCTGGGCATTGTACCCGATCCGTCGGGTGTGTGACGAATCCGCGCGACGGGCGGTCTACACGGGGTTGCGCAGGGACGAGCCCCCGCGGCTGTGACGCTGCGCCCCGAAGTCGTGCGCCAGTGCCTCCTCGGCGATGACGACGCGGTTCCGCCCCTGGTCCTTGGCCTGGTACAGGGCCCGGTCGGCGTACCGGATGAGCTCCTCGAGGGTGTCCTGACCGGCCGTGACGCCGATGCTGACCGTGACCCGGAGCCGGACGCCCTCGGTCTCGATCTCGGCCTTCTCGATGGCCTCCCTCATGCGCTCGGCGACGGCGGCGGCGTCCGCGAGCGACGTGGACGGCATCAGGATGGCGAACTCCTCACCGCCGAAGCGGGCGGCGAGGTCGGTACCGCGGGCGCGGGCGCGGATGAGCTGGCCGATCCGCGTGATGACCGAGTCGCCGGCCAGGTGCCCGTACTGGTTGTTGACCTCCCGCAGGAAGTCGAGGTCGAGCATCGCGAGCGCGGTGCTCCCCTTCCCCCGCTGCACGAGGTCGTCGCCGCGATCCCAGAAGAAGCGGGCGTTGTAGAGGTCGGTCTTGGGGTCCGTCCAGCTCTCCTGCTCCAGCTTGGGGATCTGGAGCGCCCGTGCGATCAGGAAGAGCGGCAGCATGGCGAAGAGGCTGGAGACCGGAGAGTCCTGCCAGAGGAGCGCGATGGCCGCACCGGAGCACAGTACGAGCGTGTCGAGCGATATGTGGGTCAGTGAGAAGAGCCGCGACTGGCGCAGCGTCTCTCCTCTCGCGAGCCGCACGATCACCGCGAGCGCGGCGTGATTGACCAGCGTGAACACGACGGTGGCAAGCAGGATGCGCCCGGCACCCGCCACACCCGTGACGGGCCCCTGCGACACGATGAGCTTCGCGACGAGCGCCGGAATGGCGTAGTTCGCCATGTTGAAAAGCGGCATATACCAGGGAAAACGCGCCCGGGTCCAGATCGGGAGGAACATGAGCACCGACAGGAGGACCACCGAAGGCGCGGGCAGCACGATGACCGCCGCGAACAGGAACGCCAGCGAGATGTCGTACCCCAGCCGCGGCGACGCGTACACGAGGTAGAGCTGGGCGAGGGACGCGCCGAGCGTGAACACGAAAAGTGCCCACAGATCACCGATCCGGGGGTCGACGATGATCGCCGCAACGGACGCACAGACGCCGATGACGACCCAGGAGAGGACCGCGATGTATGCCGCTCGGGAGAGCTTCGTGTCGCTCATGTTCTCACCGTCTATCGGCACGCATCGACAGGAGCCTAACGACGGCGCTACAACGCGCATTGCGACGATCGCGGGTGGGGCCGACGGATGACCGTGCGTCCCGACACCCCGCGATCGTCGGCATGATCACTTCTTCCCGTTCGCGATCGGTTCGACCCGGATGGCATCGATGTCGAGCGAGCCGTCGGGCTCGAGACGCAGGCGTTTGCCCGTCTCGGCCTCGATGTCGGCCACGCCGGCGTCGTCGTCGCCCGACACGAGGTCCAGGACCGCCGGGTTGACCGCCACGGCGAAGGTCCCCTCGGACCGTTCCGCGAGTTTGCGGCGGATGTCCCGGTCCACATGGACGGCGTGGGTCTCGTCACTGGCGACGACCCCCACCCCATGGCACGTGGGACACTCCTCGGTCATGATCTCGCGCGGCCCGTCACTGATGTTCTGACGCGTCATCTCGACCAGGCCGAGCGGTGAGATGTCGACGACGTAGGCCTTGGCCCGATCCCGTTCCAGAGCCGCCTCCAGCGCCTGACGCACCTCGTGGCGGTTGCGCTGATCGTTCATGTCGATGAAGTCGATGATGATCATGCCGCCGATGTCACGCAGACGGAGCTGACGCACGACCTCCTCGGCCGCCTCCAGGTTGGTCTGGGTGATGGTCTCCTCGAGCGTCGTCTTCCCGCGGCCCACGTTGCGCCCCGAGTTGACGTCGATGACCGTCATGGCCTCGGTGTCGTCGATGATCAGGTACCCGCCCGACTTCAGGTCGGCGCGACGCGACAGCGTGGAGCGGAGCGCCTTGTCGACCCCGTACTTCTGCATGAGCGGCGTGGGGTCGGTGTAGAAGTGGATGCGCTCGGCGAGCTCCGGCGACGTGCGGCGCAGGAACTCGAGGATGCGGGTGTACTGCGTCTCGTCGTCGATGAGGACCTCGTCGACGTGGTCGCCGAAGAGGTCGCGGATGACCTTGAGCGAACGGTCGGCCTCGCTGTAGAGGAGGCTCGGCGCCTTCACCTGCTCCGCGCGGGCCTGGAGCGCGCCCCACAGGCGCCGCAGCGCCTCGACGTCGCGCTGGAGCTCGCGCTCGGTGACACCGGCGGCCTGGGTGCGGACGATGAGTCCCCCCTCGCCCTTGGTCAGCTTCTTGCAGATCTTGCGGAGCCGGTCGCGCTCCTCGTCGTCCAGCCGGCGGCTGACGCCCACGCCGTCCCCGTAGGGGACGAACACGAGGAACCGGCCGGCCAGGGAGAGCTGCATGGTGAGCCGGGCGCCCTTGGTCCCCATGGGGTCCTTGACGGCCTGCACCAGGATCGTGTCGCCCTTCTTCAGGAGCTCCGCGATCATCCGCTTGTTCTTGGGGATCCCCATCGCCACGACCTCGTCGACGTGGAGGAATCCCGACTTCGCGATGCCCATGTCGACGAACGCGGCCTCCATACCGGCAAGCACGTTCTCGACGCGGGCCTTCCACACATGTCCCACGACCGAGCGACGTCCGCGCCGCTCGATGTGGCATTCACTCACACGATCGCCCTCCGTGATCGCCACGCGCGTTTCGAAGCGGTCGACCGACACGAGTATCCGAGTTTTCAAATTAGGTGTCCTTGCGTTTCTGCAGTGCGCCGGAGATCGCCGACGCGAGTCCGTCCAATGGCACGTCGGCTTTGTCGCCGGCCGCCTGGAAGTATTTTTGTGCCGCTTCGCCGATGACACGCGTCCCCGCGTAGGCGACGCCGCCACGGACCGCGAAGGCCGCGACCGGAACCGTCCGCACCGCCCGGCGTGCAACGGCCCGCCATCCGAACGCCGAGGCCACGACACCGGCGATCTCAAGACCGCGCCGTGCGTCGAGCGGCCGTCCGTACATGGACGCGATCTGCGCGACGAGCCGGGCCTGGAGTGCGGCGATGACGGGAAGCTGGGCCGCCTTGACGATCCCGGCGATCCCGATCGCGCCCGCCCGGCGTGCCGCCTGGACCGTGAGGATGTCGCCGACCGCGTCCCGGAGCGCGGGATGGGTGCGGGCGACGGCGAGGGCGTCGTCACCGAGGAGCGTCGCCACCGACATGCGGACGAACTCGATGTCGTCGAGCGAACGCACGTGGGCGATGTTCGACAGCTCGAGGGGCGGATGGGTGAGGAGAAGCCGTTCGATCTCCTTGCCCTCCTGGGCGTCCGCGGCGATGATCACGGCGACCCGCCGGCCCTGCCGCCGGGCACGTGCCAGGACGGTGGCCGCCAGGGTGGGATCGTGGTGGGGCACCGCGACGTACACCACGGGGTCGACCGCGGCATCCGCCGCCGGCTCATTCTCGACGCCGAGGATGTCGCGCAGATGCGCGGTCGCGACGGGATCCCCGTCGATGACGCTGATCCCCAGGTTCTCGCCCGACGTGCGCTCGACGCCGCGAACGGCGTTGATGAACGGCCGGACCGCTCCGGCGCCCTTGGAGAGGGATCGCATTGCACCCATCAGAAGAGCCTCTCATAGACGGAACCGTCGATCACAAACCCCAGAATAGTGGTGCGTCCCGCTGACGAAGTTACGGGACGGGTGCCGCTCTGCGCCGTGGGCTCAGACCGGTGCGATGGAGCTTCGGCGGAAGATCCGCAGCAGGATTCCCACGGCGATGAGGTTCGTGAGGGTGTGGCTGCCCCCGTAGCTCACGAACGGCAGCGGGATCCCCGTGATCGGGAGGATGGTGATGTTCATTCCGATGTTGACGAACGCCTGGAAGGCGAACATCGTGGCGAGTCCGCCCGCCACGAGCTGTTCGAAGAGCGTCGGCGCCCGTGACACGAGTCGCAGGATGCGCCAGATGAACACGCCGAAGACCAGCATCAGCACGGTCACGCCGACGAACCCGTAGATCTCGGCTGTGGAGGCGAAGATGAAGTCGGTGTGGTGCTCCGGGAGCAGGTTGTTGCGGACCTGCGTGGCGCCCTCGGGGCCCGTTCCGGTGGCACCGCCGTGTCCGACGGCCGTCCGCGCCTGACGGGTCTGGAAGCCGGTCTCGTTGGGATCGGCGTTGGAGTCGATGAAGCTGGTCAACCGGTTCATCTGGTAGTCCTGAAGGACCGTGACGCCGACCGCCGGGAGCACCCAGACGGCCATGACCGCGAGGATCGCGATGCCCGTCGCGGCCCAGGCGAAGAACTTCCCGGGCACGCCGGCGAAGAAGAGGATCCCGACCAGGATCGAGGCGTACACGAGGGACGTCCCGAGGTCCGGCTGGATGAACACGATGAACGTCGGGACGAGCGCGACGCCGACGATGTAGAGCGTGAAGCGCAGTTCCTCGATCTCCGCCCAGCGCTGCTGGACGATGCCCGCCAGGATGAGGACGATCGCCACCTTCCCGATCTCGGACGGCTGGAACTGGAAGAAACCGAGGTCGACCCACCGAGTCGATCCGCGGCGCGTCTGTCCCACGGCGAGGACCAGGGCCACGGAGGCGATGAGCACGCCCCAGAGCACGAACGGTCTCCGGGCGATGGGTTCGAGGTCGACGGCCATCGCCGCCGCCATGAGGCCGAGACCGACCGCGACGAAGATCAGCTGGCGGGTGAAGAAGAACTCGGGGTCACCGGTGATGTCGTCCCGGGTGGTGACATGCACCATGTAGATCCCGAAACTGCAGAGGGCCAGCACCGACGCGAGCATGATCCAGTCCATGCGGGAAAGGATCGTGCGGACGCGGCGGAGTCCCCACCCCACCGGCTGATGTGGTGCCGCGGTGCTCAGTCG
>CAYOSM010000136.1:0-2051 GCA_964406645.1 uncultured Bifidobacteriaceae bacterium
GTTGAAGCCCACGAGAGGCCGCCGTAGGAGGCGGCCCGGCGGTTGGCCGGGGCGGGTGGGTGGATGCCCCTCCGCCGGGCCGATCCATCACCGCCCGTGCAAGTTAATCGACTGACACCAGGCTTGCGCGGCCCTCTACTTGAGCGAGGGGTACTCGATCACCTCGCTGAAGTGGATGATCGACACCTCGTCGTCGAGCGTCACCTCACGCGCATAGATATGCGACAGGAAGTGGATGGTGTCCTCGACGAGGCGGAACTCCGGGTTGTCGCGCTCGATCTCACGCTGCGTGAGCTCGCGGATCGGCTTCACGTCGACCTGGTCGACGATCGCCGCGAAGATCTTCTGACGGGGCCCGTGACGGTGACCGACGGTCACCCACACGATCTGCCCCTTCTTGTACTTGTGGCGCTTGTCGCCCAGCCGGATCGTTGCGGTCTTCCGCCCCTTTCGGAGCTGGTCGACGAAGAGCGGCGAGTAGAAGTTGAGGGCGAACACGGACACTCCAGGGGATCGAAACGACGAGACGGGGTGCCACGGCACCACATCCCGATTTCGCCGTCCGGAGGGCGACCCCTGCCGTGATCAGATGGCCGCGGCGACCGGCTTCGGCGGACCGATCCCGCGGCTCATCTCCGCGAGGCCCCGACGGATGATCTCCCGCTCACCGGGGTACGTGACCGTCGCCTGTGCCTCGGACAGCCTCACCAGCCGAACCGCGTCCGCCTCCTCGTTGAAGTGCCACGGCGAGCCGGACCGGTACTCGAGGAGGAAGAAGTCGACGCGCTTGCGGATCCGGGCGCGCTGACGCCGCGAGTAGAACCCGTAGTCGATACCGCCCAACGACGCGAGGAGGGCCGTGGCCAGCCCGGTCTCCTCGCGGACCTCGCGGACGGCCGTCTGCTCCGGGCTCTCACCCCTCTCGATGTGCCCCTTGGGCAGCGCCAGGACACGACTGTGATGCACCTCGATGAGGGCGATGAACGTCTCCCGTCCGATCGGGACGAGGACGACGCCTCCCGCGGAATGTTCGTGGATCACACGCGCCATTCCGTGGCAGATTAGATGGCTGATTCCACGGAATCGTGGATGTGGGGTGCGTTCACGGCGGCTGCGGGGCGCCGCCGGGCGCCGATAGGCAGGCTGGTCGCCTTTCCGAGGGGGCCGGTGGTTGGCCGGGGCGGGCGGGCGGATCGTCCGCCGCGCCGCCGGGGACGTACACCACACTGCGAGATCGTGGAGTCAGCCATCTCGTCCACCGCCATGAGGTCGTCCTCACGGCGGTGGCGTCGATCACGTCATTTTCCGCCGAAGAAGCGCTTGAGCGCGGCGAAGAAGCCCTTCGCCTGCTCCTCGACCTGGTCACCGATCTCGGGCAGGTCCTCGCGGATCTTCTGCAGGTCGTCCTTCAGGTCCTCTGCGAAGTCCTGGACCGCGTCAACGCCGGAATCGAAGGCGTCCTTGGCCTTGTCGGTGAGCGAGTCATCCTTCGCCTCACCGCCGGAGCCACCACCGCCGACCCACTTGTCCAGGGCCTCCCAGCCCGTCTTCTTCCCCTCGGCCGGCGCAGCCGCAGCGGCACCCGCGGCGGACCCACCGCCGACCCACTTGTCGAGGGCTTCCCAACCGGTCTTCTTGGCGCCACCCGCATCGGCCGACGAAGCAGCCGCTCCACCGCCGCCGCCACCGACCCACTTGTCCAGGGCCTCCCAGCCCGTCTTCTTCCCCTCGGCCGGCGCAGCCGCGGCGGCCCCACCGCCACCACCGCCGCCGACCCACTTGTCGAGCGCCTCCCAACCGGTCTTCTTGGCGCCACCCGCATCGGCCGCGTCACCACCGGCGGACCCGCCGCCGACCCACTTCTCCAGCGCCTCCCAACCGGTCTTGCCGGTCGCGGCGACGGCGGCTCCGGCCTCGGCCCCCTTGGCGGTGGCACCGCCGACCCACTTCTCCAGCGCCTCCCAACCCGTCTTGCCGGAGGCCTTCGCCCCGGACGCAGCTTCGGCGCCCTTCCCAGCGGCAGCGCCGACCCACTTCTCAAGCGCCTCCCA
>CAYOSM010000136.1:2151-5172 GCA_964406645.1 uncultured Bifidobacteriaceae bacterium
CAGCTTCGGCGCCCTTCCCAGCGGCAGCGCCGACCCACTTCTCAAGCGCCTCCCAACCGGTCTTCCCGGTGGCCTTCGCCCCGGACGCAGCTTCGGCGCCCTTCCCAGCGGCAGCGCCGACCCACTTCTCAAGCGCCTCCCAGCCCGTCTTCTTGCCCGCACCGGAATCCGCGGTGCCACCGCCGGATCCGCCGCCGACCCACTTGTCGAGGGCCTCCCAGCCGGTCTTTTTTGTCTCACCGACATTTTCGGAGGCATCGGCCGACGAGCTTCCGGAGCCGCCGACCCATTTGTCGAGGGCCTCCCACCCAGTTGGAGGTGCGCCACCCGCGACGGGGGGCACAAACCGAAGGTGGTGACGACGTCCGCTCATGGCAACCTCAGAATTGGGGTTCGTTGCTGGTGTCGCGAACCTACCCAGCGCAACGGCGCGGGTCAAGGGATCGCGCGCGACGAAGTTCGTGATCAGTGTGACGACTGATGCCGACAGTGGACGTACGCCGTGTCGGATCACGAGCGACGAGGCTGACCGAGGACGCGAAGAAACCGGCGGCCCGTGTCGACTACGACACCTCGTCGCTAAACCACGACGAGGCGTCCGATCGGGGCATCCGAGGTCTCGATGGGTGACTCCACCATCTCGCAACCGTGGTGCACGTCCCACAGCCACGACCCCATGAAATCACGCGCTTAGATGCCCGTCACGAGTGCGCGATAGCTCTCATAGCGCGACGGGGCGATGTGTCCCGGCAGAGTGCATCCGGCCTCGCCCATGTGCCGGCAGTCACGGAACCGGCACTGACCGACGATGGCGCGGATCTCGGGGAACGCGTCCGCGAGGTCGTCTACCTCGTGCGCGGGGAGGAAGAGCGTCCGCACGCCGGCCGTGTCGACGACCGCACCTCCGTCCGGCATCGGGATGAGACGGGGATCGGTCGTCGTGTGCCGACCGCCGATGCGATCGCTGACGGCGCCGACGGCGCGATCGACGCCCGTGAGGCCGCGGGTGAGCACGGACTTCCCCACACCGGACTGTCCGACGAGTGCAGCGACCCGTCCGTCGATCAGTCCGCGCACACGCTCCACGAAGGACGATTCGAGAGCGGTCCCGTGGAGTACCGGATAGCCGATCCCGCTGTACAGCGCCACGAGAGAGTCTCCAACGTCGCGATCGACGGCGAGATCCTCTTTCGTGAAGACCACCGCCGCCTCAAGACCTCCGAGCTCGGCGGCCGCGAGGTAGTGGTCGACGAGCGTGGGACGCGGATCGGGTGAGGCCAGCGCATCGACCACGAGCAGGAGCTCGGCGTTGGCGACGATCGGCCGACGTGGTCCGTCCGGTCCGCTCGCCCGCTCGACGACGCTGCGGCGTGGCGCGATGTGCTCGATGACGGCGTCGTCGGCGCCGGGGCGAAGCTCCACCTGGTCGCCCACGACGAGCGGGCGACCCGGAAGCTTGGGGATGATCCGGGCCTCACGGACCTCACCGTCCTGGACGATGGTCGCCGTGGGCCCCGAGACTCGGATGACCTGCGCCGTCGGGCGCGTCATCGCGTCGTGGATCAGGGCAACGTGATCCCGGGAGTGACGTCCGGCACCAACACGTCGGAGGGCACGAGCGCGCGGAGCTGCTCGGGGGTGCCGGTGAGGATGGGGAACGTACCGAAGTGACCGGAGAGGATCTGCTTGACGCCGAGGAGGCGAACGGCGTGCGCCGCCTGCTTCGGGCCCATCGTGAAGTGGTCGCCGATCGGCAGGACCGCCACGTCGGGCTTGTAGATCTCACCGATGAGCTGCATGTCGCCGAACACGTCCGTGTCGCCGGCGTGGTAGACGACGAGGCCGTCCGGGAACTCGATGATGAAGCCGGCGGGATCGCCGCCCTCCACCATGTGATCGCCCTCGAGGAGACCGCACGAGTGGATGGCCTGGACCATCGTGACCTTGCAGCCGGCCACCTGGACGGTGCCACCGATGTTCATCTGGATGACGTTGGAGCATCCCTGCGACTCGAGCCAGGCGCCGATCTCGAAGATCGCGACGGCCTGGGCACCGGTCTGCTTGATCGTCTCGACCGCATTGTCGATGTGGTCGAAGTGGGCGTGCGTGATGAGCACGGCGTCGAGCGGCCACGGGTTGTGGAGTTCGGCGGGGGCCGAGGGGTTGTCCTTCAGCCAGGCGTCGACGAGGATCCGCCGCCCCTCCGAGGTCTCCCACAGCCAGGTGCCGTGCCCGATCCAGGTTACGCGGTTACCTCTCAGATCCATTCCGAACTCCCCACATTCGCCGTCGACAAACGCTCCGAGATACTACTCGCCCCGTATACCGGAAGCTGTGAACAGGGTATGAATTGGCGCTCCGTCGAGAGACTCCTCGACCGCGGCGCGACCGCCCTCCTCACGATCGATGACCGCGAGGGCCGCGACCACGACACCGCCCGCCGAGCGGGCACGCTCGATGGCGGCGATCAGGGTCGCACCGGTCGACAGGGTGTCGTCGACGACGGCGACCGGGGTCCCCTCCTCGATGAACGGGCCCTCGATCCAATTCTGGAGCCCGTAGCGCTTGGCGTCGCCGCGGATGAAGAACCCGTTCCACCGTGCGCCGTCCGCCCACGCCGCCGCCGAGATGGCGCAGACCAGGGAACCGGCCGTCGCCGTGGGTCCCCCCACGGCCTCCGGACCCTGGGGTGCGAGGAGCGCGTGGGCCAATCGACCGGCGATCGCGGCGCCCTCGGGATCGAGGAGCACCTGGCCGGCGTCGAAGTAGTGCGAGGTGCGCTCACCGGATGCGAGCACGACCGATTCGCGGAAGAGGGCCCGCTCCCGCAGAAGGTCGAGAAGGCGGGTGCGCCCGTCGGAGTCGTCCATATGCGCCGATGCTAGATGGTGCGCGCGTGGGGAGTCCGGCGCGATCCCCCTCTTGCCGTTTGCTTCGGGTGTCGGCGTTGTCCCTCTTGCCGTTTTCTTCGGGTGTCAGACACCCTGCCGGTGAGGGACGGAAACGGGCGTTGTCACTGGT
>CAYOSM010000137.1:0-5020 GCA_964406645.1 uncultured Bifidobacteriaceae bacterium
GGCAGGATCCCGCCCAGTCCCGGCTTGGCCCCTTGGGAGAGCTTCAGAGAGACGCACTTCACCTGGTCGTCCGCCGCCCGCTCGGCGAACAGGACCGGATCGAAGTCACCGTCGCGGGTGCGGGCGCCGAAGTATCCGCTGCCGAGTTCCCACATCAGATCACCGCCGAACTCGCGATGGTACGGAGAGATCCCGCCCTCCCCCGTGTCGTGAAGGAAGCCGCCCATCGCGGCGCCCTGGTTGAGCGCCCGGATGGCGTTGGCGGACAGTGCGCCGAAGCTCATCGCGGACACGTTCAGCAGCGACATCGCGTAGGGACGACGACAATCGGGGCCGCCCACCGTGATCCGGTGCTCCTCGGTGGCCGGTGGCACGGGACGGGCGGAGTGGACGAGCCATTCGTATCCGGGGCGGTAGACGTCACGCTCGGTCCCGTACGCCTGATCGGCGTCCAGGCCCTTCGCGCGGAGGTAGATCACGGCGCGGGTATCGCGATCGAACGGGCGACCGTCCCAGTTGCGCTCGATGAAGTACTGCTGCACCTCCGGACGGATCACCTCCAGCATGAACCGCAGGTGCCCGATCACCGGGAAATTCCGAAGGAGCGAGTGCTTCTTCTGGATCAGGTCGTACGCCACGAGCGAGAGCAAGCCCGCCCCGGCCACGCCCGCCGATTTCAAGGCCCGCTTCCGATGGTCCGCCACAGTGCCTCCCGTTTCCCGGATCATGCTGAGGGGGTGGGACGTCGTCAACATGGAGTGTGATCGACATGACGGTCATCCGCCCGCCCGCCGGCCCGTCGATGTGTGGGAGGCACCCGATTCGCGTCGGGCCGACGCCCGTTCACGCCCCGAGCGGGGCCGGGGCGACGACCGTGCGGCGCCCGCATCCCCGGACGACGTATCGTGTGCGGTGACATCGATCGACAGCAAGGAGAGGACTCACCGTGGCCTTCGAACTCCCGAAGCTGGACTACGCATATGACGCGCTCGAGCCGTACATCGACGCGAAGACGATGGAGATCCACTACACGAAGCACCACCAGGCCTACATCGACAAGGCCAACGCGGCTCTCGCCGGTACCGAGTTTGAGAACGCGTCCGTCGAGGAGGTCCTCACGAACCTCGACAAGCTCCCCGAGGACAAGCGGACCCCCGTGCGCAACAACGCCGGTGGCCACTACAACCACAGCCTCTTCTGGACGATCCTCAGCCCAAATGGCGGAGGCGAGCCCACGGGTGCGGTGGCAGATGCCATCACCGCTGCCTTCGGTGACTTCGACAGCTTCAAGACGACGTTCGCCGACGCCGGCGCCAACCGCTTCGGCAGCGGCTGGGCGTGGCTCGTCGCGAACGGCGGCAAGGTGGCGGTGACATCGACCCCGAACCAGGACGCGACCATCCTGGAGGGCAAGACCCCGATCCTCGGCCTCGATGTCTGGGAGCACGCGTACTACCTGAACTACCAGAACCGTCGTCCCGACTACATCGCGGCGTTCTGGAACATCGTCAACTGGGACGAGGTCAACCGCCGTCTCGGCGCGGCTTCCTAGGCTCCCCGAGACGTTCGCGTGAGACCCGCTCCGAACGGCGTTCGGAGCGGGTTCTCATACGATCTGTGCCACCATAGCCGTACGACCGATTGCGGCTCTCGGCGCGCAAGGCCGCCGTGAGGGCCCTCTCCGCTTCATCCTTCGCCAGTGACGAATCTGACCCCCGTACGGAGATATCTCCCGCTCATCACCGCGCTCGCGCTCGCGTTTGTGGTGGCCGTGTGCACCTTCAGCGCCTGGATCGCCGTCCGCAACGCGTCCAAGGTCCGCGACGAGCAGCGGGACAACCTCTCGCTCGTGACCGGGGCCATCACCTCCTCCCTCGAACAGTTCGTCGGGCAGCAGACGCAGATCCTGGAGGTCCTCGCCAGCAGCGAGTCATTCCAGAGCAACAACGTCTCCGCCATCGACAAGCGTCTGCGCCGCCTGGACACCGAGTTCGCCGGAGGCCTCGGCTGGATCGACGCCAAGGGCGTCACGCGCGCCTGGAGCATCTCGTCGCCCAAGCGTGTCGGGGTCAACGTCTCCGACCGCAGCTACGTCAAGACCGTCCTCACCGAGGGTCGCCCCGCCGTGGAGATCGTCGTCGGTCGCGCATCGGAGGCGCCGTCCATCATCATCGCGGTCCCGACGCGGTCCGCCGATCGTCGCATCAGCGGAATCCTGGCGGGCTCGCTTCCGATCACCGCCCTGCAGGACCTCATGAAGAACCTGGCGCCGGAGGACCGCGACGTCCAGGTGGTGGATGCCCAGGGGCAGGTCGTCGCCAGCGACACACGCGGAACGCTCCTCGCGGTCGATACGGCGAGCCCGTACCAGGCGATGGTCGAGGCCGGGCGCGGCATCAAGGAGGGGGCCACGGGTATCACCGGCCTCCCGGACCGCCTCATCGCGTTCCAGGCCATGGAGAACACCGACTGGCTCGTCACCGTCAGCTCCCCGCGGGGGCAGGCCTTCTCGTCCGCCAACCAGTCACTGATCAACGAGCTGATCGCCATCGCCGTCGCGCTCGTCGTCCTGACGCTCGGCGTCCTCCTGGCGTCCCGGCGGATCCGGATGGAGCAGACGGACGGCGACGTCCGGCGTGCCTCCAGCGACCGGCTCCGCGAGATCGCCCAGCGGTTCATCGCGGCGACCACCGACGACGACGTCAACACGATCACCACGCAGGCCATCGCCGCAGTGCCCACCACACGGTGGGCGGCGCTCTTCGGCCGTCCGCGCGGCCGGAGCGGAGCCGAGGACACCGAGCAGCTCACCCAGGAGGGTGATGTGCCTTCGGGCCTCGGCCAGCTCGCCATCACCGAGACCCTCCCCGGTGACATCGCGGTGCTCACAGCCGGCCAGCGGCGACGGATCGATCCCGACAACATCATCACGGACCCCGCCATCCTCAGCGTCCCCATCCACGGTGGCGAGGGCACACAGGCACTTCTCGCCGGCCTGGACGGCCCCCCGGGTGAGGCCGACCTCGACGAGATCCGCATGCACGCCGAGAACGCCGTCCAGGCCCGGGAGCGCGCCGAGCTCATCCTGCGCGAGCGCACCGCCCGCGCACGCACCGACCTGGTGGCGCGCATCACCGGTGGCGTCGAGTCCGAGATCGGCGTCGAGAAGCGGATGCGGGTCCTCGCATCGGCCCTCGTGCCCGGGTTCGCCGACATGGCCGTCATCGAGGTGCCGGCACCGCATGGCACAGGGCGTATCGCCGCGAGCGCCGGCGCCGCCTTCCAGACGGACGACCCCATCGGCATCCTCGATCTCGCCCGTGAGCGCGGCCCCGTGCTGCTCGAGCCCACGGACATCGCGAGGATCGAGGTGGCGGACCGCGACGCCTCCTACCTGGTCGTGCCCATGGGACAGACGGACGAGCCCATCGCGGCGGTCCTCCTGGGCCGGCGGGCCGGAGTGCAGCCGTTCGTCGCCGACGAGCTCATGGTCGCGCGCGTGGTCGTCGACCGCGTCTCGGTGGCCATCCAGCAGGCGCGTCTCTACGAGGAGCAGCGCGCCATCGCGTTCACGCTCCAGCGGAACCTCCTCGGCCCCACCAGCGTCGCCATCAACGAGCAGCTGCGCGTCGAGGCCGAGTACCGCCCCGCCGTCAACACGATGTCGGTCGGCGGCGACTGGTTCGACGTGATCCACCGGCCCGACGGGCGCGTGGCCCTCGCGATCGGCGACGTCGTCGGCCACGGGCTCGCGGCGGCGGCCACCATGGGCAAGCTCTCAAGTGCGCTCCGCGCGCTCGCCCTGGGCGCGGCCAACCCCGATGAGCTGCTCCAGCAGCTCGATGCGTTCGCACGACGCTCCGACGGCGGCGGGATGGCGACGCTCGCCTACCTCGTGATCGACCTCCACACCGGCGATATCGAGTACATCGTGGCCGGTCACCCGCCGCCTCTCGTCATCTCGCCGTCCGGGCGCGCCTCGTTCCTCTGGGAGGGCCGCGGAAGTCCGCTGGCCGTATTCCGCCGTGGTGATGCGTCCATGGCGTCCACGCGGATCGAGCCCGGCAGCAAGATCATCCTCTACACCGACGGCCTGATCGAGCGTCGCGGCGAGCCCATCGACGACTCGCTCGATCGTCTGCGCAACGCGGCGACCACGCACAACCAGGACGATCCTCGTGAGATGACACACGCGATCATCTCGGCGATGCTCGACGACCACCCGCAGACCGACGACGCGGTCACCCTCGTGGCGTGCGTCGACCGTCTGGGTCGCACATTCCACCGGGACTATCCGGCGCGCCCCGACCAGCTGGCCGACATCCGGCGGACGGTCGGCGGCTGGATGGAGGAGAGCGACGCGATCGACGAAGTGCTCGCCCAGGACGTCCTCCTCGGCCTCGACGAGGCCGTGTCCAACGCGATCGAGCACGCGTACTTCGGTGAGGCGTCCGATCCCATCGTCGTGGCGATCCGCCTGCACGAGAGCGTCGACCGGCTCGTCGTCACCGTGACCGACAACGGCCGCTGGCGCGCGGAGTCCACGGACCCGAACCGCGGACGGGGCCTCGGCATCATGAGGCGCCTCTTCGACGACGTCGCAGTCCGCACGAACGAGACGGGCACCGAGATCCGGATGGAACGCGTGCTCCGCACGCGGGTCGGTGCCGACTGATGCCGCCCCTCGCCGACATCACCCGCCGCATGGAGAGTGGAGTACCGGTCAGCACCGTCTCCGGCGAGATCGACCTGTCGAACGTCGACAGCGTCGAGATCCAGTTGCTTCGTGACGTACCCGCCCATGGCCCCTTCGTGCTCGACATGGACGGGGTCACCTTCCTCGACTCGGTGGGCATCGCCATGCTCGACCGCATCTCGCGTCGCGTCCCCGGCACGCGGCTGGTGACCACCGCGCGAGGGCCGGTCGCCCGGCTTCTGGACCTGGTCGGCCTGGCGCTGCCCCGCCACGCGACGGTCGACGAGGCCGTTCAGGACATCACCGGCTCCTGACGCGGGAGGG
>CAYOSM010000138.1:0-4846 GCA_964406645.1 uncultured Bifidobacteriaceae bacterium
ATCGTTCACCTCGGATCGCCGCACGCACAGGGTGCGCCCGCCGGATGGTCGGGCCCATGCGGTGCGGTGAGGTGGCCATCGCGGCCTCGCGCGGACACCGGCGTGATCGGCGTCGCCATGACGTCGCGGGCCCCCGGGGGTAGGGATCAGCCTCCGGCGGGGACGATCCGGCGGAACCGGTCGCGGGCCTCGCGATAGAGGCGCTGGAGTTCCGCGGCTGACACGTCGGGACCGCGTCGCCAGCTTTCGCGGGCCGCCCGGAACACCGTGGACGCGGCCTCCATGGTGACGCGGACGGTCAGCTCGTCGACATCGGGGTAGGCATCCCGCAAACGGACGAAGAGCTGCTCACCGATGGCGAACTCGCGGGCGATCGCGGCATCGCGCAGCTTCGGCTCCCGGCAGATGATGCGCTGGACGGCCGAATGGGTGTCGGCGGCGGCATCGAGGAAGAAGGCGATCTGCTGCTCGTAGAGATCGTCGAGTGCTGCCATCGCCCCGGAGAACTCCGCGGGCAGCACGAGATCCTCGATGAGAACCGCGAACTCGCGGTATCCGAGGAGCACGGCGTCGTCCTTGGCGGGGAAGTAGCGGAAGAAGGTGCGCTGGGAGATGCCGCTCGCGTCGGCGATCCGATCGACCGTCGTGGCGTCGTACCCGTCGTCCTCCACGAGCCGGACGGCCACCCGATGCACCTCGTGCAGGGTCTGCCGCCTGCGCCGGGTGCGCAGATCCGTCGTGGCCTCGACCGACGTGGGCGGGCCCACGGTCTGCGTCCCTTCCCCCTCCATTGAGGGGAATTCTACCATGAGGTGGCAGTAACTGACATGTTGCGTGTGGCTGCTATCCTTGCGGGTCGCGCATACGCTCGTGACATCAGGAGGCGGTCATCACCCATTCAGACGGAACAATCGGCGGCGGGCCGGCCGCGGACGTCGGATCCGACGAGATCCCCCGGCACGTGAAGCTGGTTATCGCGCTTCTTCTCGGTGCGACGTTCGTGGTGATCCTCAACGAGACGCTTCTCGCGGTCGCCCTGACGCCGCTCATGGAGGCGCTCGACATCACGGCCTCCACCGCGCAGTGGCTCACGACGGCGTTCATGCTGACGATGGCCGTCGTCATCCCCACGACCGGCGCGATCATCGACCGGTTCAGCACCCGGGCCGTCTACTTCGCGGCGATGATCCTGTTCGCACTGGGAACGCTGGTCGCCGCCGTGGCCACCGGCTTCGAGATGCTGCTCGCCGGCCGCATCATCCAGGCGTCCGGCACGGCGCTCATGATGCCGCTGCTCATGACGACGATCATGACCTTCGTGCCCCCGGCGAGGCGCGGCGCGATGATGGGGCTCGCGACCATCGTGATCTCGGTCGCGCCGGCGATCGGGCCGACCGTCTCCGGACTGATCGTCGACTCGCTCAGCTGGCGGTGGCTGTTCGTCCTGACGCTCCCGCTCTCGATCACGGCGCTCATCGCCGGGCACCGCCTCGTGACGAACATCGGCGAGACGCGCCCGACGCGGTTCGACCTTCTCTCGGTCGTCCTGTCCGCGGTGGCCTTCGGTGGTCTCGTCTACGGGCTCTCCGCCATCGGCGCCGCCAGCCAGGGAGACGTCCCGATCGAGCCGCGCTACCCGCTCATCGTCGGTGCGCTCGCACTGGCCGCGTTCGTCGGGCGGCAGTACCAGTTGCAGAGGAAGGACGCCGCGCTGCTGGATCTGCGGGCGTTCCGCAGCCGGACGTTCACCATGTCGCTCGCGCAGATGGTCGTCGTGATGGGATCGCTCTTCGGCGCCATCATCCTGCTCCCGATCTACACGCAGGAGGTGCTTCACTTCAACACGCTGAAGACCGGGCTCCTCATGCTGCCCGGCGGGCTGGCGATGGGGATCTGCGGGCCACTCGTCGGGCGGGTCTACGACCGGGTCGGACCGGGGCCGCTCGTGCTGCCCGGGGCGATCTGCGTCAGCGGCGCCATGTGGGCGATGACGCGCCTGGACGGTGCGACGCACGCCGGGTACGTCGTGGGCGTCTACGTCGCGCTGAGCGTGGGCCTGGGCCTCATGATGACCCCGCTGTTCACGTCGGGTCTCGGGTCGCTCCCGATGCACCTCTACTCACACGGAAGTGCCATCCTCGCCACGCTGCAGCAGCTCGCGGGTGCGGCGGGAACCGCGCTCTTCATCACGCTGCTGACCACTGGCGCCACCGAGGCCGCCAAGGACGGCGCGTCGGAGGCCACGGCGCGCATCGCCGGAGTGAACGAGGCCTTCACCGTGGGTGCGTACATCTCGCTCGCGGCCATCGTCCTCGCGATCCTCGCGCGTCGTCCGCGCCGTGATCCGCCCGGGAGCGAGGCGCCGGTCGGAGTGGATGCGGCCGGTGACGGTGCCCTCGCACCGAGCGCGGTCCCCGGGGAGCTCGCACTGGGGGACTGACCCGCGGGAGGTCGTGGACCGGGTGCTCCGACGTCGACACCAGGCGGACGGGGCACCCGGGCCTGGGCGTGACAGCCGGGTGTCGTGCCCCGCCGGCACTCGCCGCTGATCGGCCCGTTCGTGAGGGCGGCCGACCGGGTCCCCGATGTCCGGACGTCACGGTTCCGTCGGGACACGCGACGTCGCGTCCGCCGCGCGTAGGCTGGAACATGTGGACCGCGCGGACGACGGGGCGCCGTGCGATGGTCTCTCCGCTCGACCGCTGGCTTTCGCCACCAGCGATGAGTTTCGGACGTCCGAGGAGTCAGACTTACCGATGGCACATTCAGATCTCGCGATCGAGGCCTCGGGCCTCGTCAAGACATTCGGTGACGTCCACGCCGTGGACGGGGTCGACCTCGCCGTTCCCCGCGGCTCCGTCTACGGCGTTCTCGGCCCGAACGGCGCGGGCAAGACCACGACCATCCGCATGCTCGCGACCCTCCTCCAACCGGACGCAGGTGACGCGCGCGTGCTCGGTCACGACATCCGTACCGAGGGCGATGCGGTCCGCGGACTCGTCAGTCTGACGGGCCAGATGGCCTCCGTCGACGAGGACCTGACCGGACGGGAGAATCTGATCCTGCTCGGCTGGCTGCTGGGCCTGAAACGCCGGGCCGCGAGGTCGCGGGCGGACGAGCTGCTGGACGCGTTCGGTCTGGGTGACGCGTCCGGCCGGCTGGTGAAGAACTACTCCGGCGGCATGCGCCGGAGGCTCGACCTCGCCGCGAGCATCGTCGTCACACCGGAGCTCCTGTTCCTGGACGAGCCGACGACCGGCCTGGACCCGCGTTCGCGCAATCAGGTCTGGGACATCGTCCGTGCCCTCCGCACCGAGGGTACGACGGTCCTGCTCTGTACCCAGTACCTCGACGAGGCGGATCAGCTCGCGGACGGCATCGCGGTGATCGATCGCGGCACGGTGATCGCCGAGGGCACCCCGGGTCAGCTGAAGGCATCCGTCGGGTCCGGTGCGCTGCATGTCCGTCTGCTCGATCCCGCGCAGCGTGAGCGGGCACACGGCGTGCTCGTGGCCGAACTCGGCACCGTGCATCGCGAGCCCGATCCATCCGCGCTCAGCGCACCATGCGCGGACGCCGACCGCGGTGCGCAGGCCGTCGCGGCACTGGCGGCCGCCGGAGTGGGGCTCGCCGACTTCACGCTCGGCCAGCCGAGTCTGGACGAGGTCTTCCTGGCCATCACGGGCCACACGGCGTCCGAACCGACCGACCAGACCGAGGAGCGCGTGGGATGAGCGACGACACGTTCACCACCGACGAGCGGGCACTTCGCAACGCGCTCGCGTCGACCCCGCGTCCGGCGCGCGTGTCGACGGCGAGCGCGACCCTCGCGTTCGGCTGGCGCGGGATGCTGAAGGTCCGCCACGTCCCCGAGCAGCTGCTCGACGTGACCGTCACGCCGGTCATGTTCGTCCTGATGTTCACCTACCTGTTCGGCGGCGCGATGTCGGGCTCGACCGCCGAGTACCTGCAGTACATCCTCCCCGGGGTGCTGGTGATGTCGGTGCTCTTCACGACGGTCTACTCGGGTGTGTCGCTCAACACCGACGTCACCAAGGGCGTCGTGGACCGGTTCCGGAGTCTTCCGATCAGCCGTGCGGCGCCCCTCATCGGCGCCCTGCTCGGCGATACCGTCCGCTACCTGGTGGCCGGTACGGTGATCGTCGTGGTCGGCGTGATCCTCGGTTTCCGGCCGGGGGCGGGCGTGCCCGGGGTGCTGGGGGCGCTGGCGATCACGATCCTGTTCGCCTTCGCGCTCTCGTGGGTCTTCACCACCCTCGGTCTCCTCATGCGCACGCCGAACGCGGTCATGAACGCGGGCTTCATGGGCATCTTCCCGCTGACGTTCCTGTCCAACGTCTTCGTCGATCCGGCGACGCTGCCCGGTCCGCTGGAGGCCTTCGTGAAGGTCAACCCGATCTCGATCCTGGCGGACGTCAGTCGCGGCCTGATGGAGGGCGACCCAGACGGGACGGACATCCTCGTCGTGCTCGGTACCGCGGCCCTCCTGACCGCCGTCTTCGCGCCCCTCACCGTCCGTCTCTACCGCACCCGGAGCTAGCCGGGCGATCTCTCCGAGGGGGCGTGCCGTGCGGCGCGGCGGCCGGTCCCAGGCAGGGCGTGGCCACAGAGGTCAGGCGGAGAGCCGGCGATCCATCGTCCTCGCCGGCGTCTCGCACCTCCGATGCGGCCGGTTTCCTCGTCCGGGCCGCATCACGTTCGCCATGCCGTCGGGACATCTCCACTGCAGGAGGCACCGTCGCTGAACGGCTGCACCGTCCGCGCTCCGGCCGGGTTCAGCCGTCCGCGGCCACGGGTTCGGTCGGGGGTCCCGGTCCCGGGTCGT
>CAYOSM010000139.1:0-2536 GCA_964406645.1 uncultured Bifidobacteriaceae bacterium
CGTGGCAGTGGCACGTCTCCCGGGCCCTCCGCGCGCCGCGCCGCCCACCACCGCTCCAGCCACGCGACCCCGACCATGACGACGGCGACGTAGACCCAGCCGACGAGCACGTCGATCAGGTAGTGCTCGCCGGAATAGACGAGTGCGACGGCCATGGTGAGCGGGTACGCGACGAGGACGACCCGCAGCCACCAGGCCGCCTGCCGCCAGAAGAACGCGGCGATCAACGCTGCGAACGCCGCGTGGAGCGAGGGCATCGCGGCCACCTGGTTCACCGTCGCCTGCCCCTTCGAGAGCACCGATTCCGCCCGGTGGAGGCCGAGCGCCTGCCATCCGCGGCCGCTGATGCGGTGCACCTCGCCGATCTCCCCGTCCTTCGCCGCGAGCCACGGCGGCGTGGCCGGGAAGACGATGTACGTGACGAGGCCGGCGGTGGTCAGGGCGAGGAACCGTCGCACGAACTGGCCGAACCGCTCACGGTTCCGCGCCCATAGGACGCCCGCGATGACGTAGACGGCGAAGAAGTGCGAGATGTAGACGAGCGTGACGGCGACGTCGTACCAGTGGACCTGACCCGCGTCGTACAGCCCGTTCTGGAGGCGGATCGTCGGGATCTCACCCAGGCCGAGGACCCGGTCGGTCACGATCATCTCCCGCTCGCGGACCGGGGTGCCGAGGGTGTCCGCCGCACCCCGCGTGTAGTCGTAGAGCAGGAGGAACAGCGTGAACGGAATCCAGTCCCGGACGAGGATCAGGGCCTCCCGCAGTGGACGTCCCACGCACGCGAGGGCGAGGGCGCCGCAGGTCCAGAGGATCACGGCCTCCCGGTCGAACGGGACGCCGACGTTCCAGAACGTAACGAGCGCGATGACCCCGTAGGCCGCCAGCAGAACGAGGCGAAGACGCGACAGCGCCGTCCGCCGCAGGGAATCCGAGGGTTGGGCGGACGCGGGTCCCGCGATGTCGAGATCAGGGACCGTCATCGATCCGACACACTACGAGACCATCCGCGTCGGCCCTGACGTCACGGGTCGGAACGGGACCTGCGCGCGATCCAGGCGCGCCGCACGATATGGGCCCACGCGCGAGGGAGGTCGCAGCGGGCGGACGCCAGCGTCCGCCCGAGCACGGCACCGGCATCGTCCCGGCTGAGCGGGGCACCGTGACCGACCGCGATCACGAGCGGATCGAGGCCCGTGAAGGCACGCCGCGGCGGAACCAGGCGGATGACGGGATGCACGCCGAGCGGATCCCCGCTCCGGGCCAGGAAGTACTCGACGGTTCCGACGGCCTCCGCGACCATGAGGATGCGCGCTCCCGGGATCCAGATCGCGGCCTCATGCCATCCCGGACCGTCCGCCACCGGGAAGACGATGAGTTCCGGATGCAGGCGGCCCGGCCGGTCGTAGCCGGCGATGAGAGGGACGCCCATGCGGGCGGCCACGGCGTCCCCGTCCCGGCCGTGCCGATCCAGGAGGCGGATCACGCCGCGCACCGGGGGCGATCCGGCCAGCCGCTCGTCGAGCTCCGGCGTGTCCACGGGGTCGACGAGGAACGTGGCGTCCTCCACGACCAGGGCAGCCGAGGCCCGCTTCATCCACTCGTCCGGATGGGCGATCCAGCTGAACCCGCCGGTCGTGCCCAGATCGATGAACTCAGCGCCGGTTCCCACGATGGCCTCCGTTCGGGTCGGTGCTCCGTGACGTACCGCGCACGATGGCGGCCGGTCCGTTCCGCCCACGATACGTCACCCCCGCCGACGGGTGACCACAGCGCGTCGGACTCCCACATGGGAGGCGCGTTCCGACGATCCCGCCCGTGTCACTCGTCCGGAAGCCCGCGTCTGCACGAAACGCGCAAGCCGGGTGTCAGTCGCCCGATCCTCGACCCAGGAGCGGTTCCTGGTCGATGACGCGCGCGGCCACCTCGGCGAGGGTCAGGTTGCGGTCCCGCGCCGTGCGACGGATGCGCTGGAACGCCTCCTGCTCGGAGAGCCCCAGGCCGTCCATGAGCAGTCCCTTCGCCCGCTCGAGCAGCTTCCGGTCCTCCAGCGCCTGCGTCGCGCGATCCACCTCCGCCTCCAGCTGGCGGAGTTCCGCATGGCGCGCCGCCGCGAGCATGATGGCCGCCGACAGCTCCCGATCGTCCACCGGCTTGATGAGGAGTGCGGCGACACCGGACTGGATCGAACGCTCGATGAGTTCCGGATCGTGCACGCCCGTCACGATGACGACGGGTCGGCGCAGCCCCTCCTCCGCCAGCGTGGTCGCCGCGGTCAGGCCGTCCATCACCGGCATCCGGATGTCGAACATGTAGAGGTCCGGGAGGGTCTGCCGTGCCAGCTCCACGGCGGATGCCCCGTCGTGAGCAGGACCGATCGGCTCGTGACCGAGCTTCTCCAGCCGGCGGACGAAGCCGAGCGCGATGACGGGGTCGTCATCGGCGACGAGCACCTTCATGCTCCGGCCTCCTCGGGAACGGTGAACTCCACGCGTGTCACCGTACCGTCTGGCCCCCGGGGAATCACCTCGAGGCT
>CAYOSM010000139.1:2636-4844 GCA_964406645.1 uncultured Bifidobacteriaceae bacterium
ACCTGCTGCAGGCTGTTCTTCACGCGGTGATGCGCCTCCGCGACGAGAAGCCCCTCGAGCTGGGCGCGCGTGGCCGCCTCGCTCCGTGCCTCGGCCTCGTGTGCGATGGCGACGCTCATCACGATGACGAGGACGGCCGCCGCGGCGACCACGACCATACGGAAGGCGATACCGCTCGCCGGGTACGACTCGTGCACCGACACCAGCGCGACGAGGAACGCCGTCAGGCCGACCGTCAGCCACGTGACCCTCCGCCATCCACGGTTGGCCATGGCGATGAACGGGATGGACAGGACGAACACCCAGTCGAAGTCGCTGTCGCCGCCCCCCACCACGACGAGTGCGACGCCGAATCCGATGACGCCGGCGCACCACGCGTCGAGCAGCCACCGGCCGACCGGCGACTCCACCGTCCGGTACTCGACCGGGATGAGGAGGGCCATGAGGTTCGCCGCGGCGCCGACCGATGCGAGGACGACGATCTCGGCGCGGTGTTCCCCCGCCCGATCCGTGGCGATGGCCACGAAGACGGCGATGATCGTGAGCCATCCGAGCCAGGGTCCGACGGACCACGGATCGGCGCGCATGATGGATGGTTGCTCGTCCGCGTGCCGTTCGGTCACAGGGCCAATCGTACCCGCGGTTCCGGGACTCCCGCCGACGACCATCGGATAGTGTTGGGAAGCGATGTGAGCGTTCCCGAACGACGCTCGCACGGAGGTCACGACGCCTCGGCCGCGCAACCATTGGGCTGCGCGCAACCACGAAGGAGCGTCGCCCTGATCACCTCGCAATCCGCGCTCAAACCGAAGCGCACCGATGGACGGAGACACCGCGGCCGGCATCGGCCGGCGGAGGGCGTCCTCCCCGCCTGCCACCATGGCGTCGGATCCGTCCCGCTCCGTCTGTCCACGTCTCCGACCATGTATGTCGGAGAACCTTTTCTCAGTGAACCCGAAACTCTGGGAGTGATGCGATGACTTTGGACCTCGCGCGCTGGCAGTTCGGGATCACCACCGTCTACCACTTCCTTCTCGTCCCCGTGACGATCGGCCTCGCCGGCTTCGTCGCGCTGATGCAGACGCGGTGGGTGAAGACGGGTGATCCCGTGTACCTGCGCATGACGCGTTTCTGGGGGAAGATCCTCCTCATCAACTTCGCCCTGGGCGTCGCCACCGGCATCGTCCAGGAGTTCCAGTTCGGCATGGCGTGGAGTGAGTACTCCCGCTTCGTCGGCGACATCTTCGGCGCGCCGCTCGCGATGGAGGCGCTGATCGCCTTCTTCCTCGAGTCGACGTTCCTCGGACTCTGGATCTTCGGCTGGGACCGTATGCCGGCCCGCCTGCACCTCATGACGATCTGGGCCGTCTTCATCGGCACCATGATCTCCGCCTACTTCATCCTGGCGGCGAACGCCTGGATGCAGTACCCGGTCGGCGCCGAGTTCAACCCGGAGACCGGTCGCGCCGAGCTCAGCTCGTTCCTCGAGGTGATCACCAGCAAGACCGCGGTCTACGCGTTCCTGCACACGATCACCGCCGCGATCGCCACGGCGGGTGCGCTCATCGTCGGCATCTCGGCGTGGAAGCGCTTCCGCGATCCGAACCGCGAGGAGACGTTCTTCACGCGCTCCCTGCGGTGGGGCCTGCGCGGCACGCTCATCGCGGCCCTGGCCACCACCATCGTGGGGCACTTCTTCGCGCAGTGGATGACCAAGGTCCAGCCGATGAAGATGGCCGCGGCCGAGGCCCTCTACGAGACGACGGACGGGGCGGGACTCTCCCTGTTCGCCTGGGGCGGGCTCGAATCCACCCCGAACGACCTCTGGATCAACATCGAGATCCCGCGCCTGCTGTCGTTCATGGCCACCGACAGCTTCGACGGAGAGGTCCGCGGCATCAACGACCTCCAGGCCGCATACGAGAAGGAGTACGGCCCGGGCAACTACGTCCCGGTGCTCGCGGTGACCTACTGGAGCTTCCGCACCATGATGGGCATGGCGTTCTACATGATCGCCCTGTCGATCATCGGCCTCTTCATGCTGCGACGCGGCCGGGCTCCCGGCAAGGTGTTCACGATCGCCGCGGTCGCGGGCATCTTCGCACCGCTGATCGCGAACAGCGCCGGATGGATCTTCACCGAGATGGGGCGCCAGCCATGGGTCGTCCAGGGCTCCCTCGACAACGTCACCGGGGTGTTCCTGAAGAC
>CAYOSM010000140.1:0-4831 GCA_964406645.1 uncultured Bifidobacteriaceae bacterium
CCTCCGATCACGAGCGACATCATGGCGGTCGGCATCGCCGCCATCAACACAACCGTACGCAACACATCACCGTCGAGACCCAGAGCGAGGGCCACGCCCAGGCCGATCAGCGGACTCACGCCCAAGCGGATGACCGTCGCGGCCGTTACGCCCCGCCACGCCCGCCGGACGCCGCCCCACTCGATGACCAGCCCGGCGTAGACGAGCACCAGGGGCAGGACGGCCGCCCCCAGGATGTCGAGCGGGCGCAGAACGACTTCGGGCAGGTCGATACCCAGGCCGTTCACGATGAGGCCCGCCGCCATCGCCCACGTCGGCGGCAGCAGCAGATTCCGCCACATGGGCCCGGGAGCTGGACCGCTCCCATCCCGTTCCCCGTATCGGGCGCTGATCCAGAACGTGGACGTCCACGTGAGGACACCCGTGCAGAACGTGTCGAACATGACCGCGGCCGGCAGGGACAGATGTGCACCCGACGCCGCGATCAGCGGTACCCCGAAGAAGCCCGTGTTGCCCACCGCGCATGCCACGATCACCGCGCCGGTCGTACGACGCGAGGCCCCGCCGACCCGGCAGGCCGCCCATGCCACCGCCACCAGCACCACATGGGTGAGCATCCCGACCACCGGGACCAGCAGCAGGCTCGATTCGAGGTCGCTCGTCGCCATGATGTGGAACACCAGCGCCGGCAGCGTCAGGTACAGCACGATCTGGATGAGGATCGGCGCCGCGTCCTTGCGCAGTACGCCGGCCGCCTTCAATCCCCACGAAGCGAGGATGATGAGAAGCGCGGCGATCGCGGTGGCGGTCACCCGGCGACGTGTGGGTCGTGGGACACGCGCGAATGCTGCCGAATATGCGGAGAAGGGGCCGCGATACGCCACCTCCTCCGGTCGTCATCACCCGCTCAGATCACACGGGCGACGTACTCCTCTCCCGGCTTCGTCATCGCCCTCTCGTACGGTTCCAGCCCCGCCAGGTAGACCTCTCGGGCGACCAGCGTCTGCGACAGGTCCGCCACCAGGTCGTCGAAGAAGTCCTGCCGGAAGTCGGCGTCGGTGATCGCCTGGGTCGCGAACTGCAGTCCCGCGAACGACGCGATCACGACCGCGACCTTGAGCAGCTGGACGGTGATCGGCAGGCCGGCGAGGAAGGCCACATGCGTCGGCTCGTGCTCCACCCAGGTCTCGATCACGGACGTCCGGATCGCGATGCCGCCGAAGACCACGAGCGCCACGAACATCAGGAGCGACAGGAAGACGACCTGCACGCCGAGACTGACTACCGCCGTCAGGACGAGGTTCGTGCTCTCACGCTTCCGAAGCGGATGATGGACGATCGCGCTCGGATCGAGGGGCTCCGCATAGCGCTCCAGGGGCGTGCCGCTGCACACGGCGGCCACGTTCGCAGGGGCGAGGTCCGGTGGTGCCTGGAACAGCTCCCCTGGGAAGCGGGCGGCGATGAACAGCAGCGCGGCGACCGAGAAGAAGAGGACGACGGCGGCGAGCTGGAACCCATTGAGCGCATCCGCCACCTGCCAGGCCTCGGTGCTCACCACGAGGAACGCGACGAGGACGAGCTGCAGGGGGAGCGCCCGGGTCAGCAGACGCAGGACGTCGCGGACCTCGGGGATCAGCCGCTTCATCCCCCACATGATCAGCGCGCCGAGCCCCGTGCGGATCAGGAGATACAGGAGGAGCGCGGCGCCGAGGAGGCCGCTGAGCTCAGAGAGGAAGGCATGCCAGCTGCCCGAGATCGCGAGGTGGGCGAAGGCGAGAACGAGGAGGACGACAAGGATGCACACCACAGCTTGCGCGCTGGAAAGCCGGTCGCTGCTGCGACGGTACTGCGCGGTCAGATGAGCGGCGATCCCGCCGAGGACGCCCCCGGCGAGCAGCACGAGGAATGCCACGGACGCACGCAGGTCGGATACGGGCCCCTCCACGAGCGCGACCATGATGTCGTCCTCCGTCCGCCCCACGATGGGGCGGGCGATCAGCTCCGCCGCACCGAGCACGGCCAGGAACACGAGACCGGGCACCATTCGTGACAGCGTCCGCCGGCCGCCGGCGAAGCGCACGACGAACGGCACGCCCCGGGCGAGAAGCCACGCTTCGACCCGCCGGACCTCCGATCGCGCGCGCCGGCGCTCATCCCGTACCCGGTCCCTCTCCCTCTTTCGCGTCGCGATCGGATTCAGGAGCACTGGCCGGAATCGCGGAATCCTCGGACATGGCGGAAGGATAGGGGCGGGGCGCTACCTTCGTTCGGCAGCGGACCGAACGCCGGGCCCGGATACCGTCCCGAGCCATCCCGCACGTCGGCTCGTCGACGAGGCCCTTCCGATTACGCCGGTTGGTATGTCGTGGTCGACGCACCGCGAAGTATTCCCGACGGCCTGGAATACCGCTCTGAGCGATACTGATTCTGCACATTCCGAGGGCCGTTTCTCCACATACCGCAAACTCCCCCGCGACAGGGGCGTAACCTGCTGGTGTGGCCACCTGGTTCGAACAGCCTCCGGAGGGGTCCGGCCCGTCAACGGGCCGTGCTCATTTCCGCACGGGTGTGGTTGCCGCCGCCTCGGTGCTCATCCTCGGCGGGGCGGCCGTCGCGGTCTTCCAGGCCATCGACGGTGACTCCGACGCGCCCGAGCTCGCGGCACCGGTGACGACGCCGGCCACCCGGCCCGAAGGATCCCCGACATCCGGTGGAAACCGTCGGACGAACCCGGGAGCGCTGCGGGCACCTTCGGCGGGTGCCGGTGATACGACGTCACCGTTGACGGCGTCGATCGATCTGAACTCAGACGGCGGTCCCGAGGGGCGCCCCGTCTCCATCCCGGTGGTGGTCACCCCGCAGGGCACGCCGACCACACCCGGTACTGGAACGACGAATCCGACGCCGACCAAACCGACCACGCCGACCAAGCCGGCGACACCGGGCGGTACAACCCCCGGCGGAGGCACCACGCCCGGCGGATCGACCGGTGGTGGTACGACACCCGGTGATGGTTCCACGGGCGGAGGTTCCACGGGTGGCAGCTCGACCGGTGGTGGCTCAACCGGTGGCGGCTCAACCGGTGGCGGCTCAACCGGCGGTGGCTCAACCGGTGGTGGCTCGGCCGGCGGAGGCTCGACGGGTGGCGGTTCAACCGGCGGTGGCTCAACCGGTGGAGGTTCGACCGGTGGTGGCTCAACGGATGGCGGTTCGACCGGCGGTGGCTCAACCGGTGGAGGTTCGACCGGCGGAGGCTCAACCGGTGGCTCAAACGGCGGTTCGGGCGGTTCCCCATCGGAGCCGAACAAGCCGACCGAGCCCACCAAGCCGACGGAACCAACGCGCCCGACCAAGCCGACGACCCCGACAAAGCCGACCAAGCCGACGGAACCCACCAAGCCCACGGAACCGACCGAGCCGACAGAGCCCACGGAACCAACGGAGCCCACCGAGCCAACAGAGCCGACCGAGCCCACGGAACCGACCGAGCCAACCGAGCCCACGGAACCAACGGAGCCGACCAAGCCGACGAAGCCCACGGAGCCGACCAAGCCCACAAAGCCGACGAAGCCGACGCATCCCGGTGGCAACCCGTGCTCACCGCACAGCGGTCACGGCAAGGGGCATGACCGGAATCACGACAAGCCCGGCCACCGCAGACACCACACCCCCGATCGAGCGGGTGATGGCAACCACCACGGCGGCAAGGACACAAGCGGCAGCCACGGCGGTGGCAAGCAGGGGCACGGCAAGCAGAACGGCGGCAGCCACAAGGCCGGCAAGCAGGACCACGGCAAGCAGAGCAGCGGCAGCCACAAGGCCGGCAAGCAGGGACACGCCAAGCAGAAGGGCGCGGACCACGGTAAGGCCGGCAAGACGAGTCATCACACGGGGAACGCCAAGAAGTCTCGCTGAGCGAGCCTTACACCCTGAATCACCCGTCTCGGCGGCATTCGACGCATAGTGGTGCCTCACCCAATGGCGTCGCCCCTGACGTGCAGGCATGGCCGCTACCTCTGGCGACGAATCGCGGCTCCCGCCCCTGTACGGACCGGGCGATCCAGGAGGCGGTGCTCACGTCAAGTGGCAGGCACCAGGCGTGACGGCGACCGAAGCGGAGTCCGCAATCAGCCTGGGCCTCGAACGCACGTCAATCTGAGCTTTCTCCGCTCAAGTCGACTGGCTTCCAATGACGGCGGGGCCCATCCGTCCCCCACACATCCCACGCGCCCTGAACTCCCGCCGACGTCGCACCAGCAGTTCGGAGCGACGTTCTGGTGCCTGACACCACGCCGTCGCTCGTACCTAGACCTCACGAGCGACGTTCTGGTGCCTGACACCTGGCCGTCGCTCGTACCTCGGCGTCACAAGCGCTCGACAGGATGAGACCGTCGCGCAGAGCCTTCTGACGTCGCGTTCATCAGGAGGACACGGAACGCGTCACGGTCACGCGCCTCCGCAACGAGCTCACCGACAGCGGGCCATCCGAAATGGCTGAGGGGCCAGATGCCCCACACCACGCACGGGACTCCCTGCCGACGTCGCCCAACGGGCGACGTCGGCAGCTGAAGGGCATATCCCGAAATGACTGAGGGGGCCAGATGGCCCCCCTCAGCAATTCCGAACGACTTCGGAACTTTGCCGATGCCGCCCACCCGGGCGGCATCGCCATGTCACGACTGTTGTCGGACTCCGCTTAGGGACTCGGGACCATTCAGGCCCCTACACCACGCACAGGACTCCCTGCCGACGTCGCCCAACGGGCGACGTTGCCAGATGAAGGACATATCCCGAAATGACTGAGGGGGCCAGATGGCCCCCTCAGCAATTC
>CAYOSM010000141.1:0-4722 GCA_964406645.1 uncultured Bifidobacteriaceae bacterium
CGGTCAGAAGGGGGCGTCGTCCACCGGAGGAACGTCGTCCTCCCTCGCGGGCAGATTGGTGGCGGTCAGCTCCTCGATGCGTGCTTCGGCCGCCGTGAGGCGCTCACGACAGCGTTCGACGTACGCGGTGCCCTCCTCGAAGAGCCGGATGGCCTCCTCGAGCTCCACGCTGCCGTCCTCGAGGCGGCGCACGACGTCGTCGAGGCGCGCGAGGGCGGCGTCGAAGCTGAGCTCGCCGATCGGCTGGTCCTGGTCCTGGTCCTCGCTCATGGTGCTCCTTCCGCGTCGACGCGCACGCGAACCGTGCCGTCGCGCATCTCCAGGTCGAGTGTGGCATCGTCGGGGATCGTCTCCCGGCGCGTCCGCACCGCGCCGGTCCGCGCGTCGCGAACGATCGCATAGCCGCGGGCGACAGTGCGGGCCGGAGACAGGAGGCCGAGGACCTCCGCCAGGTGATCGAGGTCCGTCCGCCGCCTGGTGCCGGCTCCGTCCATCGCGGCGCGGAGCCGGTGTGTCAGGGTCGCATGGGCCGCGCGGGCGTCGAGGGCACGCCGTCGCACGAGAGCCGCACCGGGTCCGCCCAGGGACGCGGCGAGCCCCTGGGCACGTGCCGCGCGATGGCCGAGGTCGGCGGTGATCCCCGCACGCAGGCGGCGTGTCTCCGAGGTGAGCGCGGTCCGCGAGATCTCCAGGCGGCGTGTGAGCGACGGCCGGAGGCGGGCCTGCAGCCCGGCGAGGCGGGCACCGGCGGTCTCACCGCGCGCCGACAGCGAACGCACGAGCCGGCGTTCACGGGCGTCGAGGCCCTCGCGGGCGGATCGTCCGCGGCCACGGACCACGGAGATCATCCGCCGGCGGGTCTCCTCGAGGTCCGCGAGAAGGCGATCACGGTCGGGGGTCACCGCCTCCGCCGCCTTGGTCGGCGTCGACACGCGCAGGTCGGCCACGAGATCGCACAGGGTGACGTCGCTCTCGTGGCCGATGGCGGAGACGACCGGTGTCCGGGCGGCGGCGACCGCACGGCACACGATCTCGCTGTTGAACGCCATCAGATCCTCGAGCGGTCCTCCCCCGCGCGCGAGGACGATGACGTCGACGTCGTCGCGTGCGTCGAGATGGCGGAGGGCGCGCACCACCTGTCCGGGTGCCGCATCCCCCTGCATGAGCGAGTGGACGACGACCATGCTCATCCCGGGGTGGCGGACCTCGATGTTCCGGCGGATGTCCGCCTCAGCCGCACTCCCGGCGGAGGTGACGAGTCCGACCGCCCGCGGGAGCATGGGGATCGGCCGCTTCCGTTCCGGAGCGGTCAGCCCCTCCTCCACGAGGTGCCGGCGAAGCTCCTCGATGCGGGCGCGCAGGAGCCCCTCCCCCGCGGGCGCCATCTGCTCGACCCGGAACGTCAGGGTGACGGTCCGCGGGTTGTATTCGATGCGCCCGTAGGCCTGGACGTGCATCCCGTCGCGGGGGGCGGCGTCGAGCATGCCGAAGCGGTCGGCGTTCATGGAGCAGCGGACCTGCCACACGACGTCCGCGGCGCTGTCCGTCAGCGTGAAGTACACGTGGTTCCGGGTGACCCGCAGATTGCTGACCTCGGCCTCGATCCAGACGGCACGGATGTCCTGGAATCGCCGCCGGCAGGCGTCGGAGACCTCGGCGACGGTCCAGACCGTGCGCTCCCCGACGATCTTCACGGGTGGAGGCCGGCGACGATCTCCGCCGCGCGGTACCCGGAGGAGATCGCACCCTCGATCGAGGGGTGGGTCGTGGCGTCACCGGCCACCACGACGTTCGCGACCGCGGTCATGGGACCGGGAAGGGTCGCACGGCGCCCCGGCGGGATGCGGTACTGGGCATGCGGCGTGACGGTCACCGCGATGAGCTCCGCCGCACGCTCCCACGCGAATCCGGGAACGGTGGAGCGGACGTGATGCCCGACGGCCTCCGTGTACGAGTCGGGGTCGACCCCGGACCACCCGGTGGTCGCGCTCTGCGCGGTGACGATGTAGGGACCGGGCGATCCCGGGCGGGTCACGTTGCTGACCTGGCACATGAGATCGACGCGGTTCTCCCCCTCGGGACTGGCCGCGTCGACGAGGACGGTGGCGTCGCGATAGAGGGGATCCGACAGGGCGAAGGTCGCGCTGACCGATCCGAGGAACTCCGTCGGGAACGCGTCCGCGGTGTCCGGATCGATGGGATCGAGCAGGCGGCGGGCCGTGGACGGGTCCACCGCGACGACCACCGACTGGGCGTTGATCCGCCGGCCATCGGCGAGTCGCACGCCCGTGGCGCGTCCCGTCTCACCGATCTCGATGGCCTCGACGGTGACGCCGGTCCAGATCATCCCTCCGGCCGCGCTGATCGCGTCGGCCGCACGGTCGGCCAGCATGCTCATGCCGTCGACCGGGAGCATGGCGGGTCCTCGGGCGAGGGCCCCGAGGACGAACCGGGCGAACGCGGCGTCCGCGGACAGGCTGCGGTCCATGAGGACGGCACCGAGGAACGGTCGCATCACGTTCTCGATGGTCCGCTCGCTGAGGCCCGTGCCGTGGAGCCAGGCCTCGGTGCTGAGGCCGGCGTCGTCGTCGGACGGTGCGGCCCCTCCCGAGATCGCGAGGCGGGCCGCCAGGGACGTGAGGCGGATGCCGTCGCGTCGCGGCATGAGGCGTGAGGTGAGGATGCTCCCGGCTCCGAGGAGACGCAGCCGCCGCCAGCGGTCGCCGTCGTGGAGGACCACGCTCCGCTGGAACGTGCGGAGGTCGTCGCCGTCCACGCCGATGTCCTCGAGGAAGTCGGCGGTGTCGGGAAACGCGGCGGGGATCACATGGAAGCCGTCATCGTACGGCTCACCCAGATGCAGCCCGCCCGAGGCGCGTCCGCCGAGCCGGGAGTCCGCCTCGACCAGCTGCACCGTGTATCCGTCGGCGCTGAGCGACTGGGCGCACGCGAGCCCGGCGAGCCCACCGCCGACCACGATGCACTCGGCCCCCTGTCCCGGTCCATCCGTCATCGTGCGATCCTATCCACCGCGGCACGGCCCGCGACGGTGCCCGGGCACCACCCCATGTGACCCGCCCGCATCGTCCGGCGGTGGAGCCGACCGGATCCGGCCGGACCGGTCGCGTGGTGGCCGTGGCCCCGCTGGTGCCCGCACGCAGGGGATGCTCGTGCGCACGACGGCTCGGTCTCCTCTCCGTGAGACACTGTGCGGCGTGGACGCCCCGCACGACGACGTCGCGGTCACGCTCGCCGCACCGGCGGATGCGGGAGCCGTCGGTGCGCTGCTCTTCGACTTCAACACCGAGTTCGAGAGCCCGACCCCGTCGGCCGCCGAGCTCACCGCCCGGTTCGAACACCTGCTGGCTCGTGACGACGTGCTGGTCGTGCTGGCACGGCCGGCGGTCGCGTTCGCCTACCTCACCCTCCGCCCCACGCCGTACGGGGACGGGCCGCTCGCGCAGCTGGAGGAGCTCTACGTCCGTCCCGGCCTTCGCGACCGGGGCATCGGCTCCCGGGTGCTGGCACGCGCCGTCCAGGAGGTCCTTGCCCGGGGTGCGCTCGAGATGCACATCAACGTCGATGAGGTCGATGTCGACACCCGCCGGTTCTACGAGCGGCATGGATTCACCAACATCCAGCCGGGTGAGGACTACCGCATGCTCTGTTACCTCCGCGAGCTCTGAGCCACCCAGGAGACGGGAAGACAGCCGCCCGCCTCGGAACGTTCAGTCGCGCTTCGGGGGGAGGCCCCTCTCCGCACGCATCGCCCGGGCCTCGGCCGGGCTCATCGCCGCCCGCACGCGCGGCCAGATGGCGACGCCGAACATGATCGCGCCGAGCGTCGGCAGCACGGCGGAGACGCCCAGCACGGTCCGCCACACCGCGTCGCCGTCCGTCGAGAGCGGCTCGGCCAGGATCCGCAGCAAAAGGCCCGCGTTCATGAGACCGAACGCGATCCATCCGATGTCGCGCCCGGGCCGCCGGCCCTGTACGCGGGGGAACATCCAGAACGCGACGCCCATGATGAGCAGGAGCAGGAACCCGACCAGAAGGATGTGCGCATGCAGAACCGGCCACGGCCGCCCCAACGGGGACTCCTGTGCCTGGCGGATCAGCATCCACGAACCGATGCCCATCCCTGCGACGAGATAGGCCAATGCGGCACGGACGCACCAGCGCGAAAGCGACGGCATGCGCCGATAATGGCAGAGCGGAGACGCGGCAGGTCACCCGATCCCTGCGCCCACGTAACCGACGGTCCGCCCCCTCTCCGTTCCCCGCGGCCGGCCGGCCCCATGGGACGGCGCGTCATCCATGCCCGGCCCACCGGCCGTCGACGGGCCGGTCCACCCGCACGGGTCGCGCGCCTCAATCCGCCGATCCGCCCGGAAATGCCGAAGGGGCAGCGCTCTGATGAACGCTGCCCCTTCTGGGACCAACCCGGCGGCGACCTACTCTCCCACGAGTTTGCACTCGAAGTACCATCGGCGCAGAGGGTCTTCACGACTCTGTTCGGAATGGGAAGAGGTGTTTCCCCCTCGCTATAGCCACCGGGAACGTATGAGGACACGTACCCTCAAGACTGCAGAACGGCAAGGTGTGATCAATATTTTTTAAGTCAAGCCCTCGGCGTATTAGTACCGGTCTGCTCCACACATTACTGTGCTTCCACATCCGGCCTATCAACCAGGTGGTCTACCTGGAGCCTTACCCCCTCGA
>CAYOSM010000142.1:0-4690 GCA_964406645.1 uncultured Bifidobacteriaceae bacterium
GCACCGTCGACAGCGGCGTCTCGCGCGTCACGAGGATCAGGCGCCGCCGCTCCTTGAGGGCGACGTCCGCCGCGCGGTGGACCAGGTTGCGCCCCGTCCCGGTGGCGATGGTGGCGAGCGTCGACATGGAGCAGGGAGAGATGATGACCCCGCCGAGCGGGGACGACCCGGACGCGTAGCGGCTGGTGAGGTCCGTGGAGTCGACGATGTCTACGCGGGCGGGATCGGATGCGAAGCGATCGACGAATGCGGTGAGCGTGTCCGACGGGGACGTCGGCGGCGCGGCCCCCTGCGCCAGGATCTCGTGGCTGATGACCTGGGTCGCGGCGTCGCTCGCGCAGAGCCCGACGTCGCATCCGGCAGCCGTCAGCGCGGACAATGTCCGACCGCCGTAGATGGCGCCGCTCGCACCCGTCATCGCCAGAAAGACCCGCATGGGCGCAATCGTAGTCGACCGCCGTCCCTCGCAACCCGGTTCGGCCGGGGCGGTTGCGACGCATTCCGTCCCAAATGACAAGTGGCGCCCAGAAGGCGCCACTCGAACCGCGGTGCAGGATGGTGACCTGCGGACTACTTGTACTTCGTGCCGAGTCCGTCGAGGAACGTCGCGATCTCGGTGAGCTGCTGATCGGTGAGATTCCCGAACGCCGGCATCGTGGAGCCCGGGGTCGTGGACTTCGGATCCCTCAGGTGCTCGATGTGCCAGTCGATGCCGTGGCCCTTCGTGCCCTCTTCGGTGAGATTCGGGCCCACGGCTCCTCCGACACCACCCACGTTGTGGCAGCTCAGACAGCCGGAACTCTCCACAAGGAGCTTGCCGGCGGCAGCCTCCTTGTCCGACGACGGAACCTCGATGGCGATGGCACCGCCGCCCTCGGGCGTGGTGGCTCCCTTCCAGGTCGTCCAGCAGAGGAAGGCCGTGACGGCGATGGCGGTGGCCATCGACACCGGACGCTTCCAGATCCGGCGCTCCGGCCCGCGGTCCACGAAGGGCCACAGGAACAGGATCGCCATGAGGACGTTCGGGATGACGATCGTCGCCATGATGACCGGCATGAGCGCGTTCTGGCCCTTGAAGATCTTCAGGAGCTCGAACGGGAAGAAGAAGTACCACTCGGGACGCGGAATGTAGTCCTCGGTGGTGGGATCGACCTCGGGGCCGACCTCGACGCGTGCCCAGATCGCAAGGAAGATGATGAACCCGATGACGAGCGCACCGATGATCGTGTCCTTGTAGACCGCGTACGGGAAGAAGGGCTTGCCCTCCTCCTTGGCCTGAGCGTAATCGCGCTTGTATGCCTCTTTCTGGGCGTCGTTCACGATTCGGCCTCCACGCGCACCGGGTCGGGGGCGGGCTCACCGGCCGGCACGGGGGTGCGTCCGCGGGCGATCCGGTCTCGTGCTGCGCGGCGACGTGCTGCGTCCTCCTCGGCCTCGACGGCGAGACGGCGCTTCGACCACGGGGTCTCGGCGATGCCGAGGCGCGCGACCAGCGCGACGTGGATGGCGATGAACGTCGCCATCGCACCGGGTATCAGCAACATATGGATGGCATAGAACCGGGATAACGTATCCGGCCCGAATTCGGGTCCCGCACGGAGGATCGATCCGAGGTATGGCCCGATGATCGGCGCCTGGGCGACGACGTTCACGGCGACCACGGTCGCCCAGTACGCCTTCTGGTCCCAGACGAGGAGGTATCCGGTGAGGCCCATGGCCAGGGTCATCATGAGGAGACAGGCGCCGGTGAGCCAGGTCAGCTCACGCGGGTACTTGTAGGCACCCCAGATGAAGACGCGTCCCATGTGGAGGAAGACCACGACCACCATGGCGCTGGCGCCCCACTTGTGCATGCCGCGGACCAGCCATCCCCAGGTGACCTCGTTGGTGATGGCCTCGATGCTGGCGTGCGCCGTGGCGGGGTCGGGCTTGTAGTGCATCGCCAGGAAGATCCCGGTGATCGCCTGCATCCCGAACACCACCATGGCGGTGAAGCCGAGCGTCTGGAACCAGCTCGTGCCCTTCGGGATGTTGCGGAACATGAACCACTTGCCGACACCGACGATGCCGGTGCGCTCATCGACGAAGTTGACGACGTCGTCGCCGGCCTGGGCGACGACGCCCTTCGGTCCGATGTCCTTTGGGGCTGAATTCGTGTTGATGTCTGTCGCCATGGCTTCCTAGACGAACGGGAACAGGTTGGAGAGGACGCCGTTGACCGGGCTGCCGGGCGGGTGAAGCTTGTACGGCTTCCCCTCCTCGTCGATCGAGTACGCCTTACCGATGAGGACGCGATCGGCGGCCTTGGCCTGCGCGTACTCCACGTCCTTGCCCTGCGCGTTGACGATCTTGATGTCGAAGCGGTCGAGCGGACGGGGCGGCGGGCCGGCCACGACCTTGCCGACGCTGTCGTAGGAGCCACCGTGGCACGGACAGGTGAAGTTGTCGGCGGCCTTGGAGTAGGCGACCGGGCAGCCCAGGTGGGCGCACCGGTTCCAGATGGCCAGGAGCTCGTTGTCACGGTTGCGGACGTAGACGCGGCGATTGGCCTCGGGATCCGGGCCGTCCACGGCGATCGACGTGGTCTGGTTCGCCGGGAAGTCGCTGAAGGGACCGACGTCCACCCAGCGCCACTCCTCGTGCTTCACGCTGTCGGCGACGGCGAAACCCACCACGGGGACAAGGATTGCGGCGGTCATGACGCCGCCGACGGCGACGGCGACCATGCTCAGGAACTTGGTCCGTGTGTGGAAGCCGGGATCGTCCGCGTGGTGGTCAACGTCGACGACGTCGACGACCTCGGGTCCGGAATAGAACCCCTGCTCTCCGTGGTCGATCAGCTGCCCTGTTTTTTCTTCGCGTTCCACTTCACCTCCGCTGGACGGAACTTCCGGGGGATTCAACCGAACATCGCTTCTGTGCGCAACGGACGATCAGGTCGCTTGTCCCGGATCGCTGGAGCCTACCGTCCCCGGCGGTCCCATGGGGACGGATTTCGGATCGGTCTTCCGGCGACCGGTCCGCGGCCGGCGCCCCCTGACCGCGCGCATCCCGGGGTTCCATCGATGGTCTGGGGTCGCGATTGTATGAAATCTTGGCAAATCGGTATGTCATGACTAACGTTCCCAGCGACTGGCGTCCAGCCCCTCGGGGATCGGTGCGTCGCGATGAGAACAACCATTGCTCGGGGGGAAGTGATGAAACGCGTATTGCAGCTTGCGGCGGCGGTGCTCGTGGCGGGCGCCGTGTCCGCGGTGGCGAGTGCGGCACCGGCGCCAAAGGCCGGTTTCCAGATCAAGAACGGGCCGACGTGGTCCATCCCGACCGGCGGGACCCAGTACATCTTCGCCGGGGGCGACAACAAGTCGTTCAAAGCCTGTGGGGCAAATCGCACCCTGGCCATCGGGTGGGCCGGGAACGCCCCGGTCGTGCGGGCGACGGGCTACCAGGGGGAGAGCATCGACAAGGAGGCGCTCCTCGCCGTCCACCGCGGGCACACCGACACCAAGGTGCGGCCGATCGTGGTGTGCGGGACCCGCATGGCACCGGGGCGGACGATGGTGGGCTCCAAGGGGCCCTCGATCAAGTGCCCCGTCGGATTCGTCGGGCTGGGTCTCTACCGATCCGGGTTCGGGTATCAGTCGACCCCCATCCTGAGTGAACCCCTGGGCGCCGCCGGAAGCCGCGGCTGGCGCTACGACGCCAACGTCAGCGGTCCGATGGTCCAGTGCGTCAAGCGGACGTCGTTCGGCGCCATGTCGAAGGTCAAGCGCACCGCCACACTGCAGCCCGGGCAGGTCACGGGCTCCGTCACGGCCGTCTGCCCGCGCGGTCAGCGGGCGATCACCTGGGGCACCGGGATCAGCCCGTCGCCGCTGAACCGCTTCCAGTCCGTGTCGGCCCCCTACATCACGTCGATCGTCCCCACGTCGAACAGCTGGCGCCTGACGGTCATGACGCCGGACAACCTCCCGGCGAAGGAGGCCACCACCTTCAGCGTGACGGCGATCTGCGGCGCGCCCGGAAACGCGTACGTGCCGCCCAAGAAGAAGCGGTGACCCGTCGCCGTCGGCACGCCCGGGACGAACTCGTATCCCGGGCGTGCCGGGCACGCTTGACGGCGGAATGACCTCCGTCGACGACATCGCCGCCGCGTGCGCCCATCGGGGCCTGCACCCGGACGGCGAGCCCATCCGCACGGCGGGTGGTGCCCTTCTCCCGGTGAGAACGTGCGACGACGTGCCGGCGATGGTCAAGTGGGTGCGCTCACCGGAGGAGGCCGCGGGCGTCGCGCTCCTCGAATGGTGGGACGGTGACGGCGCGGTCCGCGTTCTCGGCCGGTGGGCCGACCTTGTGCTGATGGAGCGCGCGATGGATCCGCATGGTCTCCTGGAGCGTGCGGTTCGCTCCCCGGGCTCCGACGATGCGGCGACCGCGGTCATCTGCCGCGTGCTGTCGCGTCTCCATGCCGCCCGTGCCGCCCCGCCGCCGGCTCTCGCACCGCTCGACGGGTGGTTCGCGGACCTCCGTGCCATGGCGGCGCGCCACGGCGGAGTGCCGGCCCGCTGCGCGCGGGTCGCCGACGAGCTCCTCGCCGATCCCGGCGACGTGGGTCCGCTCCACGGGGACTGCCACCACTCCAACGTCCTGGAGTTCGGGGAATCCGACTGGCGCGCCGTCGATCCGAAGG
>CAYOSM010000143.1:0-4649 GCA_964406645.1 uncultured Bifidobacteriaceae bacterium
CTGCGTGACGCGGTCGCGGTCGTAGGTGTAGTCGAAGGTGCGATACACGGTGCCTCCCTGGGTGTAGGCCATGTAATCGGTGCGGCCCGCGCTGTCCAGCGTGCGCGTGGCCGTCATTAGTGTCGAGGCGCCGTTCTTGAAGGCGAGCGTGCCCCAGCGGCTGGAGCCGGAGGCCAGTTCCGGCACCACGCTGCGGCTGGCACTGGCGATGGAGTTGAGGTAGCCGGAGCCGTCATAGCCGTGGTCCACGTCCGGCGCGGTCATGCCGCTGGCGGTGCCCCATTTGGCTTTGAGAAGATCGAGCCTGTTGGAGCCGTCGTAAGTGCGCTCCACCTCGGCGGTGACCTGAGTGACGCCGGAGATGCTGGTAACGAGCGATTCTTTGGACACCTGCCCCCATGCCGTCCAGGTATTGGTGGTGGTGCCCGCCCCGTCAGTGCGCGTGGCCACGCGCCCGGCGCCGTCGTAGGTAAAGGAAACATCCGGTGTCAGGCTGGCGGTGGCGGTGGCACTGGCGGGATAGTCCACTGTGGTGAGCCGGCCCACGGCATCATAGACCCAGGCGGTGGTGACGCCGGCACCCGCGGTATCGCTGCTGGCGGTGCCGGCACCAGTGCGCTGCCACTCGCGGGTGGAGAGGCTGCCATTGGGATGATAAACATAGCGCAGCTTGACGCGGGCGGAGTCATCGGCGGTGGTGCCGGCGACATCGGTGGCCCCGGCCATGTAGATTTTCTCCTTCGGCTGGTCCATCCATGAGTAGTAAGTCCACTCGGTAGTGGAGGGATTGGCCACGGTGGGCCATGTGCCTCCGGTCCAGGTGCCGGTGCGCCAGGTGTGCAGTTTGGTCATGCGGCCCTGCGAGTCGTATTCGTAGCACACGGGATAATCCCCGCCGCCCCACTGATGGGTGAGCTGCCCGCGGGCATTGTAGCTGTAGTAGGTGTCGGCAGTGGTGCCCGTGTGGAGCACAGACTTTTGGTAAAGCCGGCCCGCGCGGACGTCGTTGCCGGTGTAATAAACATAGCTTTCCTTCACTTCGGAGGAGCCGGGCGTAGTAATGGAAGCCACCTGCCCGGTGGCGGTGAGGACGGTAAGGCCCGGCCAGGTGGATTCCGTGGCGGACGGCTGCTCCAGGGCATCGCCCAAAGGCGAATGGGCGAAGGTTTTTTCAAACCGCGGCGTCTGGAGAAACGCCGCGCGTCCGCATACCGATACCTGGCTTTGCTGGATGGCGTTATCCAGGATCACCTGCTCCAGGGCCAGTCCATCGCTGGCGCGCTCATAACGCCGGCTCTGCGTGGTGGCCCCGCCGCTGAAGGACTGAGTGAGGGCAGTGAGCTTCCACGTATTCACATCCATCCAGGTGCCCGTGGCCGTGAACGGCCCCAGGGCCGTGCGGCTCCACGCCGCAGTCGTCCAGGTGGTGCCGTTCAGACTGAATTGATCTTCCTGCACGGTGAACCACAGGCCGCTGATTTTTTCATAGCGGGTCAGCGTGCGCGACTGATTCGGGTCGGAGGTCTCGTAAGCGCCGTTGTTGCTGCTGAGCGCACGGGCGGCAATGTGGTCCGGGCTGGAATAACTGTGGCTGGACACTTCATAATAGCTGCTGGCCGCGCCCGGCACGTTGCGCGAGATGAGGCGGCTCTCGTTGTCATACGTCCAGGTGGTATAAAACAGACTGCTGCTCTGCGGCACGCTGGTGCCGGACGGGGTTTTGCTGCTGGAGTAAACAGCGCGCCCGATGGAGTCGGTGATGACAATGGTGCCGTCACTGGCAGGACTGGTCGGTGAGGAGAAGCGCAAAAAGCCCCCGTCGTCGGAATAGTAATCGGCATACTCCGCCACCACGGCCTCGCCGGTGCGTTCTTTGAACTGGCCATCGAGATAGGTTTTCGTCTCTTCCAATATGGTGCCGGAGGCGGGATTGTTGCCCAGACGGCGCACCGTGACCGGCGTGGCGGCCTGGTCCGTCGGATGAGCGATGGCGTTCTCCATGCCGGAGAGGTCTTTGCTGTACACCACGCGCCCCGCGCCGTCATAGCTGGCCTCCACGGTGCGGCTCCACGGCTGGCTGGCGGCATCCAGCACCGCAGAGGAGGCGAGCGTGGTGCCGGAGCGGGCGATGGTTTTGGTAGCCACCTTATAAAGTCCGTCCTGGGAACCGCCCGCCGTCAGCGCGGTGTAGGTGTATTCGGTGAAGATGGACGGCTGCGCGGCGGACGAATAGCCGGTGATGCCGGCAAAGGATACGGAGGCCACATTTTCCCGCATGGAATAGATCACCCTCCCGGCGGCGGTGTATTTGGTGACCTGCACGGCGCCGCTGCGCGTCTGGTGCTCCACGGTATCCTCCGCGGGATAACTCCAGGATTCCACCACCGCGCCGTTGGCCGTGACGGCAACCGGGCGGCCCTGGTCATCCACCGCTGTCCACTCCTGCTCCAGCACTTCCAGAGCCGTCGGGTCTTTGGTAGTGGCATCCACCGCGGTGACCATGTAACGTTCACGGGCCACGGTGCGGCCCGTGGCCCGCTCGGTGACGGTGCGGGTCATGGGGCTGGGCAGATGCAGCACGTCACTGACGACATCGGTGATTTCCAACGCCTTGGCCGCAGTCCAGGTAACCGGCGTGCCGTAGCCCGGCTCAGATGTGCCGGCATCCGCTGAGAGATAGCGGTAATGCGTCTGGCTGATCACGTTGGCGGTGTTGATGGCGGCGGTGACACTGGCCGAACTGGTGGCGCTGCTGTGACTTTTGAAACGGTAGGTATTCAGCGGACGGTGCCGCAGTTCCGGGGCCACAGATTCCGCAGCGGTGCTGTCGGGATTGGCGGAGTCCCAGCCCACATGATAGGTGTAGGTATCGAACGTATCCACCATGCTGAGGCCAGCGGGTTTGATGTGCGCCTCCACATAAGGATAAGCGGGAAGTTCGTTGATCCCCGCAGTGACATCCCAGCTTTGTCCCGTCAGGTAATAGTCGAGCCATTCCTCTTCATAAGCATTGCGCCCGCGGGGATCGGTCACGGAATAGGTGGCGAGCGTGCCCTCATCCCACTGCGCGGTGGTGATCTCCGCCCACGTATCTACGTTCGCCAGGGCCGGGGCCGCGGTGTCCTTCCAGCCATGGAGGGTGATGGCTTCACGCCAGCCTTCTTCCCAATCATGCACATGCTGGAAATAAACCGTCCATGCGCCGGAGGATTCCGTGCGGCGGTGCAGGGTGCGGCGGTTAATGGCATCGGCGGTGTCCGGAAAATAATCGTAGGTGGTGGTGAGGGAAGGCCCGGTGTACTGTTGGTGAGGAAGAGTTTGTGGGATTCCACCTGCTCCTCGCCGTCCTTGAGCGAACGCACGGAATCGCGGGTGCGGCGGGTGAGGGTCTTGGAGGCTCCGCTGGCATCGGTGAAGGTTTCCGTCACCGTCGTATCCACATCGCGCACCGGCGGAGAACCGGGCACCGTGGAGGCCGTGACGATGACTTCGCCCGTGCTCAGTGAGGTGTAGGCATTGAGCACGGAGGTGGAGTTGTTCCACCACATGGTCCGGGTCTGGTCCGCGCGTCCGGGGCGGGAAAGCGTCACCTTGCCGCCCAAGGAGTATTTGGTATTATCCGGGTTCGCGCCGGAGGCGAGTGATTCCACCGTCATGGTGCGGACAGGTGTGGCTCCGCCATTCGGGGCATACGGGCTGCTGGTGCTAAAACTGCCTGGCGCGTAAAACGTGAAGGTGAGCACATCACTGCTGGTCTGCGTGAGGACCGCGAGACCGTTCGCCGTTTTCCAGCGGGTCACAGAGCCGGTGCCGCTGCCATTGGTATAGGTCGTGGCAGAGACATCCACGCCGCGCACGGTGTAGCTGATACGCTCGTTGAAAACATACACGCCGCCCGTGCCGGTCGCTGCGGGAATGATGTAGCCCAGCCGCCCCGGTCCGCCATCGGTGCTGTGCCCCAGTGAAGCGGCGATCATGGGGCCGGGCTTGGAAACGACGATGGCGCTGCTGTTGTCGAGCGTCACCGCTCCGGGGCTGAGCACACCGCCGCCGTAGCCAAAATCATGCAGATCCACCAGAGAGGGCACGGGCGCGGCCCCGTCGCCGCGGGTGGAAACGGCGGTGCGCAGTGTCAGGCCCGGGGTGATGTTACCCGTGGACGGCAGTGTGAGCGTGGCGCGGCGCTCCGCAGGCTCCCAGCCGGAGGGAGTGGTGCTGTCATAGTAGGCATACTTGGGCGGACAGTCGTCCTCCTCCGTCACGGTGACATTGTTATTCGAGCCGGAATTTCCGCTGCTGTTCTTCAGCTTGGCCGCCATACCTTCACCGGGCAACGGGGGCACGGACGCTGTAGCCGGTTCCGCTCCGCCAAAGTCCCGCCGCTTGGATTCACTGGTCTGCAAGGACACCGTCTTGCCGCCGAGCTGGAAATCCACCGAATGACTGGCGCTGTTATTCTCCAGCAGCAGCACCCGGCTGGCACTGCCGCCAAATAGCTGCTGCAGCGTGCCATGAGAGCTAATGCTGCTACCGGCGGAGACTGCGCCACCGCAGCAACCGTCGGCATGGAGGCGTTGCGGAAGGAAGGAGCCGGCAAGGCAGGCGGAAAGCACCGGGATCGTCAGGACGGGACGCAGAGTTTTCATGGC